>JBCLBO010000104.1:0-9624 GCA_038916785.1 Candidatus Hydrogenedentales bacterium
CCCGGAAACGATCATCCCGCCGCGATCCATTTCGAGACCTCCGCAATGGCGATCGCGCGGCGCTCGACATGAAATCTCCGGAAAGGTACAATACCGAGTTTAGTACACATATAAACTATCGGCCATTGGATTCAACGAGGGACTTACCATGGATTTCAGCTATTCGACCGCCGAACTCGACTTCCGCGAGGAGGTCCGCGACTGGATCAACAAAAACATCCCCGGAGACTTCGGTTCCGCCCAGTGGCCGCGCCCGGAGCAGCCGGCGCAGCTCAAGGACGCCACCTTCGCGTGGATGAAGAAGCTGTATGACGGCCGCTGGACGGGCATGGACTGGCCCAAGGAGTATGGCGGCCGGTCGGCGACGCCGATCGAGCAATTCATCTTCATGGAAGCGATGGCGGATCACGTCACGCCCTCGCCGTATCACACCATCGGCGTCGGCATGGCCGGCCCGACGATCATGGCGCACGGGACCGACGCGCAGAAAAAACGTTACCTCACAAAAATTCTCTCCGGCGAAGAAATCTGGTGCCAGGGATTCTCCGAGCCGAACGCGGGCTCGGATCTCGCGGCCTTGAAAACCTCCTGCCGCGACGCCGGCGACCATTTCGTCATCAACGGGCAAAAAACCTGGACCTCGGTCGCGCACCTCTCGGATTTCTGCATCCTCCTGACCCGCTCGGACTCGACCGGCTCGAAGCATGCCGGAATGAACTACCTCATTGTGGACATGCACACGAAAGGCGTCGACGTGCGCCCGCTCGTGCAGATCACCGGCGACCCGGAGTTCAACGAAGTCTTCTTCAACGACGTGAAAGTGCCGAAGGAAAACCTCCTTGGCGGCGATGGTAACGGCTGGATGGTGGCGATCACCACGCTGATGCACGAGCGCATGAACATCGCCGCGCTGCTCTACGGCCGCATCAAGCGCACGCTGACGGACGTCGTCGCGCTCACCAAACAGATCAAGCGCCACGGCCGCTACCTCTGCGAAGACCCGACCGTGCGCCACAAGCTGGCGTATTACGCGGCGAACGTCGAGACGCAGCGCCTGAATAATTTGCGCATGCGCGCCCACGCGAGCGGCGGCAGCGACCCCGGCCCTGTGGGCTCGATCTTCAAGCTCATCTGGTGCAAGGCAAACATGGACCTGCTCGAGATGGCGGTCGACATCCTCGGGCCCTACGCCGAGTTGATGCCCGGCAGCGACGGCCACCACACGCTGGCCGACGAATGGATGCGCCACTGGCTGCGCTCGCGCGCGAACTCCATCGAAGGCGGCACGAGCGAAATCCTCAAAAACATCACAGGCGAGCGCGTGCTCGGCCTGCCACGATAAGGCCGACACGGCGCGATCTCAGGGAGCAGAACGATGAACGTCACCATCAGCGAAGAACAACGAATGTTGCAGGACTCCGTCCGCAAATTCGTGCAGAACGAAGTCCCGCTCACGCGGGTGCGCACGCTCGCGAACGAGCCGAAGGGCCTCAATGACGAACTGTGGACGCGCCTCGCCGAGCAGGGCTGGATCGGCATCCTCGTCGCCGAGGAACACGGCGGCCTCGGCATGGGCGTGCAAGAACTCGCGGTAGTCTGCGAGGAACTCGGGCGCGGCGTCGTCCCGGGGCCCTTCGTCTCCACCGTGCTCGTCGCCAAGCTCATCAGCGAGAGCGGGAACGACGGCGCGAAGGCGCGGCTCGAAGGCATGGTCTCGGGCCTCACGCGCGGCGCGCTCGCGCTTTTCGAGGACTCCGCCGAGATTGATCTCTCCGCGATCACGACGAAGGCCATCGGCAGCAACGGCGGCCTTCTGCTCAACGGCAAAAAACAACTCGTGGCGGATGCGCAAGCGGCGAACTTGTTTGCCGTCGCCGCACGCGACGACGACGGCCGCCTCGTGTTCTGCCTCGTCGATGCGGACGCCCCCGGCGTCTCGATCAAGCCGAACAAGCTCGCCGACCTCACCAGCCGCTCGGCGAACGTATACTTCAAGGACGTACAAGTCTCCAAGGACGCGCTGATCACCCAGTGCGCCCAGGACGCCTATCACAAGATGCTCAACGTCGCCAACGTGTGCATCGCGGCGGATTCGATCGCCGGCGCCGACTACATCCACAAGCTCACGGTCGCCTACGCCAAAGAACGCACGCAGTTCGGCAAACCAATCGGCTCGTTCCAGGCCGTCAAACACCCGCTCGTCGACATGCTCGCTGAACTCGAGTCGGCCAAGTCCGCCACCTACTACGCCGCCTGGGCGCTCGACGCGAACAGCCCCGACGCCGACGCCGCGGTCGCCATCGCGCGCAACACCGCGACGCAGTCCTACCGAAACACCACCAACGGCTGCCTGCAAGCCCACGGCGGCATCGGGTTCACCTGGGAATACGACCTGCACCTCTTCCTCAAACGCGCCAAGCACAACCAGCACCTGTACGGCTCAGCCGCAGACTACGACGAAATCATCTGCAAAAAAGCGCTGGGCATCTAAGATGCTTCTATTGACTTCTGCATAAGTAATGCGATGTCCTTGGGTCTCCGGAAGCGGGGGGACTCAGGATGCGGCCACACGGTGCACCGGCCTTGTTGGAGAAGCGGCGGCGGGCCGTCGCCCTGTTGGCCCAGGGACTGTCCTTGAACGAGGTGGCCCGGCGGATCGGGTGCCACGCCAGTAGCGTGATGCGCTGGCGGGACGCCGCGGCGCGGGGCGGGCCGCTGGCCGAACTCTGCCGGCGTCACCCCCGCCTGCACCTCGAGCCGCTTCCCGCCTACGCCCCCGAACTCAACCCCGACGAAGGCGTCTGGTCCCACCTCAAACGCGCGCTGGCCAACGGACGCTCCGACACCTTGGGCGACCTGGCCCGCGAACTCCGCTGCGAACTCGACACCCTGGCCCGCTCCCAGCGCCTGCTGCGCGGATGCATCCGCCAGTCCAGCCTCCCCTTTTTCTTGCCTTGATTATTGCATTACTTATACAGTGGTCAATAGATGCTCTAAATATCCTTTCACGATCGCGGATCACTTGATTCGTGAGGAAAAATACGCTTCGGCTTGTGCGCGATCATACAAGTCGAGGTTTCCCGGCCTACCGACGGGGAGATTCTTCGCTATCGCTCAGAATGACAATAAAAGGGGATCTTCCGGTGCGGGGAATTACGCAAGTGTCTGCTAAGAAAGCAGTGGGTCGTTGTAGGGGCGGCCCCCTGTGGCCGCCCTGGGATTCCGGCATGCACCGGGCGGGGACGGGGCCCCGCCCCTACCCTCGCGGGGTACGCTTTCCTGCCACACACTCCGGCCGCGGCGGGTGCGGAACTCAGAATGACAAATTGAATGAAATCTTCCGCGAGAATGAATACGGTCTCGGGAATGTGAAGAGCTATTTAGAACTTCTAATGCTCCGTTGAAAACCCCGCCTAAACCGTCATTGCGAGGAGCGCGCTTGCGACGAAGCAATCTCGTTAACCGGAAACTCCTATGATTCGACAGAGGCATCGGACTCGAATCCGTGTGAGCGGGGGACCATTTCAACAGAGCAAACTTCTAACACTACCCGGTTCGATCGCCGGGGACCCGCATGGGCGAGCCGCCCATGCTACGGATGGTGGGATTTGTTAGATGCTCTTAGTACGCAGCGGCGGCCGCCTCAGCCACCGCGAGATCGTTCTCCACGCTCGACCCCGAAACCCCGACCGCGCCGACCACTTCCCCCGCGGCATTCTTCAGCGGCAGCCCGCCTGCAAACGTAATCAGCCCGCCGTTGGATTCCTCCAGGCCGAAGAGCGGCGCGCCGGGTTGCGTCAGAGCGCCGAGCGCACCGGTCGGCGCGTCGAACATGCGCGAAGTCTTCGCCTTTTTCATCGCGATGTCCGCGCTGCCCAAAAACGCGCCGTCCATGCGCACGAAGGCTTTCAAGTTCGCGCCGGCATCCACCACCGCAATGTTCATCTTCAGACCCATCGCGTCGGCCTTCTTGATCGCGGCCGCGATCACGCGCTGCGCGTCCGCCAACGCGACGTCATGGCCCGCCGGCGCCGCGGCATAGGCCACGCGCGGCGTATCTTGAAGTAGCGTTGCGGCGATCAGGATCACGACCCCACACGAAACGAAACTCACTGCAGCCTTGCGCATCGACAGGTCTCCTGTTTAGTCCATGCCCCCACTCTATCCCGATTGATCGAACGAAGCCAAGCTCGCTCCGCACTGCTTATCACTGATACAATAGGCGCCTTCCAGGTAATTCCCTGCCGAACGGTTTGTTCCGCGTATGGTCCGGGATATAGGTCTGCCGACGCGGCGAGATGCCGCTTGCACCGTGGAGATTGCATGGCACTGAAAATGGGCATTGTCGGCCTGCCGAACGTGGGCAAGAGCACGACGTTTAACGCATTGACGAAGGCGCAAAACGCGGAGGCGGCGAACTATCCCTTCTGCACCATTGAGCCGAACCGCGCGATAGTCCCGGTGCCCGATGCGCGCCTGGACACACTGGCGAAGATGGTAAACCCGGATCGCGTCGTGCCCGCGACGATCGAGTTCGTCGACATCGCGGGGCTGGTGGCTGGCGCGAGCAAAGGCGAGGGTCTGGGCAACAAGTTTCTCGCGCACATCCGCGAGACGGCGGCCGTCGTGCATGTGGTGCGGTGCTTTGACGATGAGAACGTGATTCACGTGCATGGCAGTTCCGATCCCAAGCGAGACATCGAGATCATCGAAACCGAATTGCTGCTGGCCGACCTCGAGCAGGTCGACCGCCGCGTCGATCGCATTGCCAAGCTGGCGAAGGGCGACAAAAAACAGCAGCCCATGCTCGATCTCGCCATCGCGCTCAAGGCGCACCTCGAAGGCGGCAAGCCTTTCAGCACCTATCCCGGCCAGGACTCGGACGAGTACATCGAGACCGTGCGCGACTTGCAGCCGATCACGGCCAAGAAAGTGATCTTCGCGGCGAACGTGGACGAGGCGGGCCTGGCGGAAGAGAACGCCTACGTGAAGCAGGTCCGCGCGATCGCGGACGATCGCGGCGCGGAAGTCGTGAAATTGTGCGCGAAGGTCGAGGAGGAAATGGCGGGCCTCTCCGACGCCGAGCGCCAGGAATTCCTCGATTCGCTCGGCGCAGAGGAAAGCGGGCTCGATCAGATTATCCACAAAAGCTACCACGCGCTCGGGCTGTGCAGCTACTTCACCGCGGGGCCCAAAGAGGTGCGCGCGTGGACGATCCCCGTGGGCGCGACCGCCCCGCAGGCCGCCGGCGTCATCCACACCGACTTCGAGAAGGGCTTCATCCGCGCCGAAGTCATCCGCTACGCCGACTACGTCGCCGATGGCGGCGAACAGGGCGCAAAAGCCGCAGGCCACATGACCGCGGAAGGCAAGGAATACGTCATGCACGACGGCGACGTCGTTCACTTCCGCTTCAATGTATAGTCAGCCGGCAATCGACTGACAGGTCCGATCCATCGTATAAGACCTATCGAATTATCCGGCGTGACCGCGCTGGCGTGCAGTTGTGTCACGTAGAACCGTATACTAAGCGCACACCCCAGGAGGCGGGCGGACGCGGTGGCAGATAACGCACACATGAGGACCCTGCGCGAAGGCGTCCAGCGATGGAACGCCTGGCGCGCCGAGCACCCAGACCTCGATCCGAACCTCACCCAGTCCAATCTCCAGCGCTACGAATTGCGCGGCATGGATTTGTCCCGCGCCGATCTCTCGGCGGCAAACCTCATGCACTGCGACCTCACGGGCGTCAGCTTGCAGAATGCGAACCTGTACAACGCTGACCTGCGTAACGCGCGCATGACAGACGTGTCCCTGCTCGGGGCGAACTTCACGAACTCCAACCTCGGCCGCGCGGCCTTCGAAAACGCCGACCTCAGCCAGGCAAAGATCACTCGCACGGTCATCGCGGGTTGCACGTTTCGCAATGTAAAATTCTGCGCGGCCGACTTTTTCGGAATGAACCTCACCGGGCTCAATTTTGCTGGCGCGGACTTCACGCGCGCCGACTTGACCGACGTGCGCTGCGCCACGTCGGATTTCGCCGGCGCGAACCTGCGGGGTGTAAACCTGCACGGCGCGGCCTTCGAGGACACCAATTTCGAGGGCGCCGACTTTACCGACGCGGCGCTCGGCGAGGCGAAATTCATCCGCTGCAACTTTTCCCGCGCGAAATTGCCGCGCCTGGATCTGCGCACGACGGTATTCGACACGGCGAACTTCTCCGGCGCGGACCTCAGCGACACGAATCTCTCGGGCAACCGGCTGACCGGATCGAAGTTCGTCCGGGCCGCCATGCAGGGGGCCAACCTCGACGGCGCGGACCTCACCCAGTGCGACCTCACGCACGCGCAACTCGCGAAGGCACGGCTGAACAAGACTAACTTCACGGCGGCAGTGCTGGCCGGGGCCGACCTGAGCGGCGCGGCCGCCGCCGAGGCATTCATGACGGGCGCGGATCTGCAATCGGCCATCCTTCGGGACGCCGACCTCACCGGCGCGCGCCTGGTGGCCGCGAAGTTGCGTCGCGTCGTGGCTTGGGAGACCGCGCAACTGCGCGACGCGAACGTGACCGGAGTGCTCGGCGCGCCGAAGGGTTTCCGCGAATACGCCAAACAGCACGGCGCCACCTTCGGCGGGCCGGGAGAGATTCTCGACGCCGGCGTCGGCGTGTGGAACGCGTGGGCGGCCGAGATGGCCAAGGACTCCGGCGAGACGCGCGGCGTCGACCTGCGCGGGCTCAAGTTGGCCGGGATGGATTTGTTAAACGCCAACTTCCGCAACGCGGATCTCCGGGACGCCGATCTCTCCGAGTGCAATCTGCACGGCGTCACGCTCGCCGGAGCCAGCCTCAAGCGCGCGCGGCTCGTGGGCGCGATTCTGACTGAAGCGAACATGGAAAATATCGACCTGCGCCACGCGGACCTGACCGGCGCGGATCTGCGCGGGGCGCGCGTGCGCGGCGGCGTGTTGCTCGATGCGAATCTGTCGAACACGAAGCTGAGCGGCGCGGAGTTTTTCGGCGCGCGCTTCGGCAATACCCAACTGACCGGCGCAGATCTCAGCCAATGCACGTTGGCGCGTGCGGACCTCTCGGCACACGACTTGTCCGGCGCGAACCTCACGCGCTGCGATCTGCGCGGGGCGAATTTGCGCGAATCGATTTTCTGCGATGCGAACCTCGCGCACGCGCAGCTCGGCGAGGCCCACGCGGAATCCGCCGACTTCAGCAAGGCGAACCTAAGCCACGCCTCGCTCGCCGGTGCGCAACTCCAGCGCGCGGTTTTCAACGAGGCCGACCTGTCCGACGCCGACCTCACCAATGCCAACCTCGAAGGCGCAACCTTAAAAGGCGTCACCGCCCGCGGCGCAAAACTCGACGGCGCCGTAGTTTCCCTTGCGCAGAAGACCCTCCTATGGGTCGCGTCCAAGAGACGATAATTCCCGACGCTCGCCGGCAATTTCCGCGCCTCCGCGTGAACAAATCGTTTGATTGAATCGGGACGGCCCTCTCACTATTCTAGGAGCCAGGGGGAACGTCCTTCGTGCACGATCGTTTGATCCAACTCGGTCTGCCCGCCTGGGATGAACACGGCCTCTCCGAGCGCCTGCGCGACCTCTGCGCGTCGCCCATCGATTTTCGCCTCACCGACAACGCCTCCACGATGATGAGTTTCCGGCCCGGCACCCTGCGCCGCGCTGCGCGGCTCCGCGCGCACCGCATGTTCGCCGGCGCGCCGCCGGACGTGATCGAAGCGCTCGCCCACTGGGCCATGGGCCGCCGCAAGCGCGCGGTGCTCCAACGGCTGGATGAATTCATCGCGGCCAACCGCCACCTCGTCAGCCGCCGGCCCGTCGTTGCTGAGGCGCTCCTGACGGCCGGCGAGTTCCACGACCTCAGCGGCTACTACGAAGCGGTCAACGCCGTCCACTTCGCCTACGCGATCGACGCGCCGATCACCTGGGGACGATTCCCCGCGCCGCGCCGCCAGCGATCGATCCGCCTGGGCAGCTATTCGCCCGACGACCACCTTATCCGCATTCACCCGCACCTCGACCAGCGTTTCGTGCCGGACTTCTTCGTGCGCTTCATTGTCTTCCACGAAATGCTCCACGCGCAGCTCGGCATCGAGGTAGCGCCCTCCGGACGCCGCTGCATCCACACGCGCGAATTCAATCGGCGCGAACGCGCCTACCCCGACTATGCCCGCGCGATCGCGTGGAACGACAACCCGGCGAACCTGCGCCGCCTGCTGCGGCCCGCCGCCAAAAGCGCCTAGGCCGTGACGCGGCAACTGCGCATCGCCGCGCTATGGCTCGCCGGGGTTTCGCTCGCCGCAACGACGGCCTATCTCGGCGTTAGCTCGGCGTTGCGTGGCGAGCGCGAACCCTCCCAAGCGCGCGAACAACTCGAAGGCGCACGAAAGGTCGCACGGATCGCTACGGAGCTGCGCGTGCTGCTCCATAACATCGCCGGCCCGCGCCCCGGTGCCGCCCCGCGCCTCAGCGGCGCGATGCTCGCCGAGCTGCGCGCCAAAGTGCGACAGACGCAATATGAAATTCTGCGCGCGCGCCTCGATGGCCCCGCTTACGACGCCCTGCTGCTCGCCGCCGACCGCCTCTCCGCCTGCGCGGCCAGCCCGCAAACCGAGTCCCTGCGATCCGCCGCGCACCGCGCTCAAGACGAACTGGAATCGCTCGCCCGCGACGAAATAGATCGCCTCGAGCGCGCGGTGAAACGCGACCGCGCCGACTGACCGCTTAGTCACCACGAAGCGCACGAAGATCACGAAGCAGCCCAGTCCCACTCGCACCCGGGTGGGTCGCGCTCCCGCGCGGCCGCGTACACACCCGGAACTCCATGCCTCGCTCCTGTTGACCCATCGGCTACGACGCACTTAGAGCTTCTGACAATACCCGACGCCGGCCGCCATGAACCCGCATGGGCGAGCCGCGATGAATCCGCATGGGCGGGCCGCCCATGCTACGATCGTTGGGAATTGTTACAGGCCTTTGGAATGCGCTACTCTCTCACATCAGATCGGGGCTGCCATGTCAACCACCTACAAAGAAAAAATCACGCAGGTCCCCCTCTTCGTTGCCTTCAGCCCGCCGTTGCGCGAACACCTTGCCGACATCCTGCTCGGGATCTCCGAGACCCGCGTCCTCAAAAAGGGCGAGCAGTTGTATGCCGAAGGCGCGATCGACGACAACACCGGCGCTGTCCTCGTCGACGGCGGACTCATCGTTGCTTTCGGCACCAAGAACCCCATCTTCCTCGAAACCCCCGAAATGGTCGGTGAAATGCAGCAATTCAACAAATACGGTGCCCGCACCGCCACCGTGTGCGCCCGCGAATCGGCCACCGTCCTCGAATTCAAATGGCACGACTTCGTCTCCCGCGTCCAAGACAGCCCCGACATCAACCACGCCGACCACACCCTGATCCGCGGCGCCTTCACCAAATTCGCCGGCCACCGGTTCAAGCAGCGTCAGTAATTCGGCGCGCGAATCGGCCCCCGAAATCCGCCGCCCCGGCCCGACGCACTCCGGGCCACGTCGCGTTGCACACCCTACGACACCCGGCGGCCGTCCGCCGCCAGCCACCCGGCATCTCCCTAATAC
>JBCLBO010000105.1:0-9270 GCA_038916785.1 Candidatus Hydrogenedentales bacterium
TGCACACGGATGGATACGCGCGCCTCGGAAAGAGTTTCCTTCGGGAGAAGGATGGAATCCTGCGCGCGAAGCTGGTGGGTGATCCATATACGCGCGGGTACAGCATCGGCCGGCTGGCGCAGCCGTACATAGAGGAGCAAGAGGCCGAATTCATCGACACCATCCGCGAACACGTCCCCAGCTCGGTAGCGCTCTGGTTGTTGAAGGTTTACGTCACCATCCGCAACCGGCGTTTGCCGGACTTCGTGAGTCTGGACGACCAGCTTGAACTCGCCGGTTACGTGTCCGCCTACAAAGACAAATTTGCCTACATCGGGCCGGCCTTTCATCGGAAATTGAACTATCACGCCGCGCATGACATCGGCCACGCGCTGATCGACAACCCGCTTGTGGGCTGCACTTCCTTCGCGGCGTGGGGCAGCTACACCGATAACGGCCACCTGATCATGGCGCGGACTTTCGACTTCGACGTGGCGCGGTCCTTCGATACGCACAAGGTTGTCTATTACATCGAGCCCGAGAAGGGGTTGCCATTCATCTACGTGGCGTGGCCCGGCATGATGGGCGTGGTGAGCGGTATCAATTCGGCCCGTATCGCGATCACGCTCAACGCGGGCCAGAGCGACGACACGCGAACCATCGGCACGCCGGTCGCTCTCGTCGCCCGCGACGTCATGCAGCAGGCCTCCACCCTGGAGGAGGCCGTTAAAATCATCCGAGACAGCACGATGTTCGTCAACGAATCCTTCCTCCTCGCGGACGGAAAATCCGGGCGCGCGATCGTGGTCGAGAAATCACCCCTTCGCTGCGAAGTGCGTGAGCCAGTGGGCGAACGCATCATTAGTGCCAACCATTTTCTCTCGCAGACGTTCCAGAAGGACAAACGCCAACGGGAGTACCTCGCCGAGGGCACCTCGATCGTTCGATTCGATCGGATGAGCGCGCTCGTTGAGGAGAATAAAGGGCGGATCACGTCGGAGACCGCCGTAGCCATCGTGCGCGATCGCCGCGTGCCGGGTCTCGATACGCCCACGATCGGAAACGCGGCTGCGATAAACATGCTTGCGGCAACGCATGCGGTCGTGTTTGACGTGACCGACGGGGTGGTCTGGGTATCGGCGTCGCCGCATCAATTGGGCCAGTTCGTGCCCTTTGGGCTGGACAACTTTGAAGAGCCGGTCGGCAAAGCCATCATCCCGGCCGATCCCTTGCTCGCTTCGGGGGATTTCCAGCGCTTCCTGGAGAGCCGCGACCAACTCGCGTTGGCGCGTCGCGAGTACAAAGCAAGGAAGCTAGACTTGGCGCTCGACGCATGCCAAAATGCGCGTCGCCTGAACCCCTCGGACTACCATATATTCACGACGCTGGCGCACATATCGGTCGACCGTCACGATTACGCAGCCGCTCGCGGCTTCGTCCAGCAAGCACGCGAGCTGTACGTGGCTTACGGGCACGAACGTCTGGAATTGGATGAACTTCAGCACACAATCGACAGTCACGCGGGATCAAACTGAATGCCTATGAAATCCTCCGACGGGAAACAAGTCGCCCTCGTTACCGGTGCGAGCCGCGGGATCGGCCGCGCAATCGCGGTCGCACTTGCCGAGAGCGGACGACACGTGATTGTCAACTACAAGTCGAACGCAGACGCGGCAGGACAGACACTCGCCCTCGTCGAGCAGTCGGGCGGCAGCGGCGATCTCGCGCCCTTCGATGTGGCCGATTTCGAAGCAACCGACGAAGCGCTGCGACGGATTTACGAGAAACATCCGCGCATCGACATTTTGGTCAATAACGCGGGTGTCATCCGCGACATGCTACTGCCGTTTATGAAAGAGGAGGATTGGAACTACGTGCTGGACACCAACTTGAACGGTTTCTTCAACGTGACCAGGACCGTGGTTAAACAGATGCTACTCAAGCGCGCCGGGCGCATCGTCAATATCACCTCCGTCGCGGGGCAGATGGGATCGCCCGGCCAGGTGAATTACGCCGCGTCGAAGGCGGGACTGATCGGCGCGACGATGTCCCTTGCGAGGGAGGTCGGCAAGCGGGGCATTACGGTGAATGCGGTGTCGCCCGGCTTTACGGAAACGGAGATGCTCGCCGGACTCCCCCTGGACGTGATTAAGAACATGGTGCCTATGCAGCGGCTGGGCCGGCCAGAAGAAGTTGCTTCGGCGGTGGTGTACCTTTGCTCGCCGCTGGCCGGGTACATCACGGGCCAGGTCATCGGCGTAAACGGCGGAATTTGCTAGAAGAGGCAGAGGCGATCGGCGCAAGACGTCCGGTCTTGAGGGAGAACAATCGACGCATGGACCGGCAAGTCGCGATCACCGGCATGGGCATTATCTCGTGCCTGGGACTGACTCTCGATGAAGTGTCGAGGTCGTTGCGCGACGGCCGCTCGGGAATCGGCGTCGATCCGCTGCGGATCGACGCCGGATTTCGCTCTCCACTCACTGGACTTGTGCGCGGATTCGATCCGCGGAACTGGGGCCTCAAGCTCAAACACCTGAAGACGATGGGCGAACCGGCTCAGTACGGGTTTGCTGCCGCACAGGACGCAATTACCGATGCGGGCCTCACCGAAGACCACCTCCGCAACGATCGCTGCGGGATCATTTTCGGAAACGACAGCATCGCAAAGGCTACGGTCGAAGGCCACGCGGCGTGGCGCGCAGGGGGCGCGACTCGCTTCATCGGAAGTGGCTATATCTTTCAGGGCATGAACTCGACTGTCACGATGAATCTCGCGACGTACTTCGGTATACGCGGCGCGAACTGGACCGTGTCGGGCGCCTGCGCCAGCGGCGCTTATGCGATCGGGCAGAGTTATCAGCTGATCCGCTCCGGCATGCAGGACATCATGCTCGCCGGGGGGGTGCAAGAGACAAATATGGAGAGCATGGGCAGCTTCGACGCACTCTCCGCGTTCTCGACACGCGTCGGCGAGCCCGAAAAAGCTTCGCGGCCATTTGATGCCGAGTGCGATGGGCTGGTTCCCAGCGGGGGTGGCGCGTGCCTCATTCTCGAGGAATTCGAACACGCCCGCGCGCGCAAGGCGCCCATCTACGGGCTCGTCACAGGGTTTGGCTTTTCCTCGAACGGGACGCCGTACCTCTCGCGACCCTCGGTCGAGGGAGCTGTGTCTGCGATGAAAATGGCCTTGGCTGATGCGCGACTGAACCCGGGTCAGATCGACTACGTGAATGCGCACGCTACCTCGACGCCGTTGGGCGATGCCGCGGAAGCCTCGGCGATTGCGTCTGTGCTTGGACTGGAGACGCCCGTCTCGTCGACGAAATCGATGACCGGCCATGAATGCTGGATGGCGGGCGCGAGCGAGGTGGTCTACACGTGTTTGATGGCCCGGGGCGGATTCATCGCGCCGAACATTAATTTCGAGCGCACCGGCGCTGAGTGCCCGGCCATCAACGTGGTGCCGCAGGCCCGCGAGGCGAGCATCGGGCGGGCGATGTCTGATTCCTTCGGATTTGGCGGCACGAACGCCGTCCTTGTTTTGGACTTCCTCAATAGTGACAATAGGACTGGGAGTCCACACTCTTGACGCGCGACTTGGTCATTCAGAAAATTCACCAGATTTTCGTGCAGGGATTCGAGGTTGAATCCGGCCTGCTCTCCGCGCAGGCGAAGCTCGGGGATGACCTGGGCCTGGACAGTCTCGACGCCGTGGATCTCGTGGTCGCGTTGGAGACGGAATTCGGATGCCGGATTCCCGAAGAGACGGCGCGTTCGATGGAGACGTTACAACACATATACGATTATGTGGACGGATACTTGGCGCAGAATCCAACTAATTTCGGCCAGCCGGGATGACCCTCAGCGACACGCAGCCCGCCGCCGACGCAAAGGCTGCACCGCGCCGCTGGAGCGGCCGGACGCGCGGGGGTGTGTTCGGAAATTGGTTGTTCGTTACGCTCATTCGCGGCGTCGGACTCTATCCTGCATACGCACTGCTCGTCTTTGTCGCTGCGTATTTCGTTGCGCTGGCCCCCACGGCGCGCCGGGCGTCGATCCACTATCTCGTTCGAGTGGGCGCCGTCTCAGCCTCCCCGCCTTCCCGCGGCCTCGGCGCGTTTCGGCACTTCTTCGCGTACGGCGTGACGCTGATTGATCGCATTGCTGTGTTGAGCGGCGCCACGACGAAGTTCTCTTTCGTGTTCGAAGGGGAGCCCGAAATTCGGCGGGCCCTTGCGCGGGGGAAGGGGCTCGTCCTCGTGGGCGCACATTGCGGCAACTGGGAAATCGCGGCGCAACTGCTTGCCGGCCTCGATGTTACCGTCAACATTCTCCTCTTTGAGGGCGAGAGGGAAAACGTTCAACGCGTGATGGGCAACGTCTTCCGCGACCGGAGATGGAACATCATCTGCGTCGACGGGAGCGGTAATGAGACTCTGCATGCGCTCGCGGCGCTGCGACGAGGAGAAGTCGTTGCGGTTCTTGCCGACCGAACGATCGCCGATCGCGCGAAAGGTTTCGTGCCTGTGCGGTTCCTCGGTGATGACGCGCAGTTTCCGATCGGGCCGCACTTGCTCGCGGCGGTCGCCGGCGCAGGACTCATCCACGCCTTCGCCATGCGGACCCGCTTGTTCCACTATCGGTTTTACGTCTTCCCCTGCGGGTATCCCATCTTGACGTCTCACTCAAATCGTCAAGAGGAGTTACGGTCTTGGGTCGAGCTCTTCGCCTCCCGAGTCGAGGAGTTGCTTCGGCAGTATCCTTTCCAATGGAACAACTTCTTCGATTTCTGGCGCAGCGATGTCCCCTAGCCGCACTGCCCAATTCGCCAGTTTGGTCGCCCTTCTATTCGCCGCATCGATGGCGGGCGCGGACGAGGGAAAGCGCTCTCCGAATGTAGTCCTCATTCTCATCGACACACTCCGCGCGGACCTTCTGGGTTGTTATGGAAATGCGGCCGATGCCTCACCAGAATTGGACGCTTTGGCGAGCGAGGGAGTTCTGTTCGAACAGGCTATCGCGCAATGTAGCTGGACCAGGCCGTCAATAGGCGCACTACTTACTTCGAAGTATCCCCGTACGCTCGGCCTCTACAAGGAACAAAATGAAATCTTGAATGACCGGTTTACGACCTTGGCTGAGTACTTGAAGGCGAGGGGGTACACAACCCTTGGGGTCACCGCAAACCCCGTAATCAACAGCGTATTCAACATGCATCAAGGATTCGATGCGTACGTCGACAGTGGCACTGTATTTTCATGGATGAAGTCCTATACCCACGGCGAAACCAAGCCCGACCTGCGCCGCAATGGCGAGCTCCCGTCTGCTCCGGAAGTGTTCGAGAACGTCTTTCGACTGATTGACGAACATGCGGGAGCGCCGTACTACCTTCAGATCAATGTGATGGAAATTCACGAAGCGTGGCGCTGGCATCACTCGCTAACCCGCAAGCCCTTTGATCGCTTGTATTCTGGCCATCCTCACGGAGAGTATCTGCGGGCACTTCGACAAGTCTCGTCTGATATCGGAGCCTTTGTCACCCGCCTTCGGGCGCGGCCCGAGTTCACTGACACCTTGTTCATCGTGACCAGTGACCATGGCCAAGGCATCGACAATCATCCCCATGTGCCTCTTTCGTCCTTCCACGGACGCCTCGTCTATGAATCCCAGGTCATGGTGCCCCTCATCATGTGCCAGCCGGGTTCAGATATGACGCCGCGACGTATTTCCAGACCGGTACGTCTCATTGATGTATTGCCTACGGTGCTGGAATATCTCGGGACCCCACTTCCCGGCGGGCTCGACGGAGTCTCGTTGATGCCGCTCCTGCGCGGCGACGCAGAAGCGCCCGGATTGCCGGAAGCGTTCGTCGTCGAAACGGCCTACCGCAGCTACTGGAAAATCGGCCTCTACGCACCCCCTTGGAAGTACATCGAGAACCGCGACAACCATTCAAGGCTGGATCCCTTCGAGTTGCAGCCCTGGGGCATTCACGAGGACGGGCCCCGGACCGACCGATCCGCCCAAAATGCAAGCGTAGTAGAGCGCCTTCGCGCCGAGCTTCATGCGTGGGAAACGGATCACCCGCGAGTTCCATCCACGTCTCTCGAAAGCATTCCTGGCACCGATACAATAGAACAGCTTAAATCCATCGGATATGTGGAGTAGTTCCTTTCCGCAGTCAATCGGACGGCGGTATCTGTCAATAGTTTCATACAGATGACCTGTTGATTTTTCGAATACACCCTTATACCATAGCACCCCATAGCGTCGTGCTTTGGAGGGATTCTCGGATGGCGGCGAGAGTGTGCAGCGCAGTGTTACTTTTTATTGCTGTTACCGGATGCGCAGTAGGCGTCAAACACGACTACGGAACCATAGCCCCATTGTTCACTGCATCTGGCGGTTCGCCGATGGCACTCGCTGTGCATGATCAGCGGGCACCCGTGCTTTCTGGGAAACGCGAAACGGACTGGGTCGGAGTCAGCCGGGGCGGCTATAACAATCCATTCAAGGTCACGACGGTCTCCGGCAAACCGCTCGCAGATGACTTCGGTGCCACAATCGCCCGAGCGTTGCAAGCGCGCGGATTCACGGTCACGACCATCGCCGCGATACCGACGGCCGCGCCTGCGAATGTGGTTTCGGCGCTTGTAACCACCGGCCAGGCGCGCCTCCTGGCCGTCACGCTGAAGACATGGCAGTGCGATGTCGTACTAGTGACCAAGCTGGAATATAGCGTCGACGCCAGCGTGTATGGCCCCGATGGTAAATTGACCGCCACAAAAACGATCAATTACTCCGGCGCACTGGGCAGCGCACTGGACTCCCGTGACTTGATCCCGCGATGGTACAAGCTCGCGCTAGAAACATTGTTCAATGATGAAAAGATCGTAGCTGCGCTACGATCTTGAAGACTTCTTCGTTGCCAGTATTGCCGGAGATGAGAGTAGTTTTGATGCGCGTGAATTCAAATGGCTCGAACAAATCAAAAGGGAGATACGACATGAACGCACGTAGACTCGCTATGGTGACAGGAATATTCGCGCTGAGCCTCGCAGGCTACGCCTTTAGCGCAGAACCAAAGACAGACACGCTTACAGGGAATGCCTTTCGGCTGGGCAAGGACCGGACAATTTTGGTCAAAGAATTTGGCACAACTGGCGCCCAAGTCAAGGGCGATAAGTCCAAAGATGCCGAAAAGGCCGAAGCCAAAATGACCCGCGTCCCCGCATCGTTGGCGCAACAAATTGTTCAAGAATTCGGAATCCGCGAATTCAAAGCGCTCCCCTATTCGGAAGCAGCCGCGCAACCCGGGACGTTGGTTCTCGACGGCGACCTGGAGGTCATTAGCAACGGGTCGGGAGCAGCACGCGTTTGGATTGGGTTTGCCGCCGGTCAAGCGTCGTTGTCTGGAAACATTCGCATATATGCCGCCGACAAGCCGGCGGAGATCTTGTTCCAAGGGCCCATCAAAGGCACTTCAAAGGGACGCGGCGGAATTTCCGGCGGCGGCAGCATGGAAGACATCACAATCATGAACTTCGCGAAGAACACCGCCGACGCGGTGACCGGACTTGACCGAAAAGGGAAACCGGCGGATTCCAAACCAAAGAACCCGACGACGCGTCCAGTGCATCCGTAGATGAGTCGGAGCGGCGATGACTTGAGTGGCAAAAATAGCGCCTATTGCTCCAAACAAGCGCCTGATCTGCCTCTTGGATTTGCTAGACGGACGTTCACTTCGGTGGATCGCCGATCTCTAACGCCAGGCGGCGGTCCAATTTCTCGAAGAATTGTTGATAGACAGCCGCGTCGTCGAACGGGACCCCGATTCGGTCATCTCGATTCCGTACCTCGTTGACGTTCACGCTGAACGGAGCGACACTTGCTTTTGTTCGGGTTGAGGATGGCGGGAGTCCAGTCTTAATGATACTGACACGGATTCTCGTCGATGAATCTTTCCGAGGCTCAACGCTTGCGGACATCTCTAGCCATCGAGTCCATGCTTTCAACCGCCAATATCGCCGTTCTGGTTTCGTCAACAACTTCGGCTGAGTCTTCTGGTTCGCATTCAGAATCCAATCCTTATCCGGACCAACTCCCGATTGCGTTTTCAGAGATTCGGCGTGAATCTGGTGCGTCGTGTCGTCTTTTTCGGTGACTGTCCATCCATCGAACTTAAGAACGGCCTGAATCGCTTCGAAGAGTTCAGCGGACTCGACGTTATACACCCGCATCTGCATGGCTTCTCTATCGGCATCGGAGATCGGGGCTGGAGGGGCGGGCAACTCGATTTTTTTCTTATCCGCAAAAGTCGTCGAGGATAGCGAGAGAATTAGGGCGGCCGCCAATACGGATGAAACCACCGCCCGGTCCAGGCCGACGCTTGGTCTAAGTGTCATAGTCACCTCCACATCGACTCGCCGAAACCAACTGTTTCGCACCCGCATCGAAGGTATCTGTTCCATCTTAGCGGAGTCGCCGGTATAGTGCCTAGTACTCAGCCATGGTTCCGGCGTTGCTTTGGGCTGGGACCCCAATAGTCTAACACGTCAAAAGGAGGACAGAGTATGAACACACTAGGAGTCATTGTCTCTACGCTCGCTCTATCGGTCTCGCTCCAACAGTCCGGGAGAACGAATTCGACCGCTAAACAGGTCGAAAAGTGGGAAGTGATTACGACTGCGAGCCTGAGTGTTAGTGGACTTACGAGGCTGAATTCCCGGCTTGCGATTTTCGCCGGATCCACTGCGGCATCAGGAGATGAACCGTGGATAACGAATGGCACCACGCAGGGCACGACAATACTTGCCGACATTTTTCCGGGAACAGGCGGATCCAAGGCCCAAGGTTTTACACGTTATGCAGGTGAGGTCTTCTTCTATGCGGACGACGGCGTGCACGGAATGGAAGTATGGCGAACCGACGGGACCCAGAAAGGCACGAAGATGCTGGCGGATTTGGTCCCCGGCCCCGGAGGATTGAGCCCTCTGGGGCTCAGCGCGGCGAATCACCGCTTGTACATACCTGTTGTGCAGGCTGGCGACGGGCGTGTGACTCTTCATGTCTTCATACGCGACGGTTTCCGCCGCGACGAGTGAAACTTCATCTGGCCGCCGCTTGATCCGGGTGACGGCTTCGGATGTCAACGTTCGACCGCTCATCGGGCGTACCGGTGGCCGCCGGAAGGAGACCGCACAGATACTTGCACCCGACCGTTGTTGTAGGGGACTATGTTTTTTGACTGTGAAATTCGGCATCCTGTAGCGAGTTTAGAACCGCTAC
>JBCLBO010000106.1:0-9155 GCA_038916785.1 Candidatus Hydrogenedentales bacterium
ACGTCATGATAGAGTAAACAGTATGAATTTCATACTTTCATAATTTCGTACCAACATCGAGGAGCTTCGCATGGCTCTTGTAAGGGTAGGAACGAAGCATCAGGTCGTCATTCCCAAGGCGGTATTCGCGAAGCTCGGGCTGGCGCCGGGTGATTATGTGGATGTGTCCGTCCGCAAGAACGAAGCGGTGATCAAACGGAAGCGGGTCGTCGACTATTTCCCTGTGACCGATGAGCCACTCGGCCCCAAGGAGCGTGCCGCCCTCCGGCGCGGCCTTAAGGACTTGGCGCAAGGCAGGGTGAGCGGCCCGTTCCGCACGGCAAAAGAGTTGCAGGCGCACCACGATTCGCTCAAGAAGAAGCGTCAGTAGCGAAAGATGTATACCGTAGTTACGACGGCCGCGTATGATCGCGGCTTTCGGAAGCTTCCGTCAGAAATTCAGCGCCAGGTCGAGCGACAAGTGGCGCGGCTTGCCGAATTGCGGTCTCGCTCGCCATCGCGGCCTTCGGATTTCTCACCGCGCCGATGTTTGGTTCCGGCGACCGCGTGCTCATTACGGCCTACCTGTCGCTGGGCCTTGCGCTCATGGGCGTTACCTACGGCCCGCTGGGCACGATGCTGTCCGAGCTGTTCCCGGCGGAGGTCCGCTATACCGGGGCGTCGCTTGCCTTCAACTTGGCGGGCATCTTCGGCGCGTCGCTCGCGCCGCTGATCGCCGTCAAACTGGCGAACAACTACGGGCTGGCCTACGTCGGGTATTATCTGACCTCGGCAGCTGTGTTGACCACGGTCGGACTCCTTTTCACCACCCAGTCGCCCGCTGATTCGTAGCGCCACCGCTGGTTTGCCGGCCGGAGGCCGGTGCTACTTAGCGAGACGCCGTTCCCAACCCGCCGGCATCACGCCCCGGTCCTCCATCTCGATCCGCCGCGTGTCGCCGTTTTCGTGCGAGAGGCGGATGTCGACCCGCCGCTCCGGGAGCATCCCTTCGGCGCGCTCGGCCCATTCGACGACGCAGACGCCGTCCTTCGGATCGAAGAGGTCTTCGTAGCCGAGATCGAGCACCTGCTCCGGCGCGGTAATGCGGTAAAGGTCGAGATGATACAGCGTGCGATCGCCGCGGTACTCGTGTACTAGCGTAAAGGTCGGGCTGGTGACGCGCTCGGCCATGCCCGCCGCTTCGGCCATCCCGCGCACCAGGCAGGTCTTGCCCGCACCGAGGTCGCCGTAGAGCGCGACCATCGCGCCGTCGGGCAGCATCTCCATCAGCGCGCGGCCCAGGGCCTGGGTCTCGGCGGCGGAACGCGTCGTCAGCGTGAGACGTTCAGGCGGCGCCGCGCTCATCGCTTCCCGGTAATCGCCGTGAAGGGGTCGGATTCCACGTACTGGGAGACCCGGAGTTTTGGCGCCTTCGCCTTCAGGTAACCCGCGATCGCGGGCACGATCCATTTCTCGGTTCCGTGATGCCCGGCGTCGATGATCGAGAGCCCGCGCTCCGCTGCGTCGACCGCTTCGTGATACTTCACGTCCCCGGTCACAAACACGTCCACATCCGCCGGCACTTCCGCGGCGCTCGATCCGCCGGCGCCGCCCATCACTGCAATCGTGCGCACGTTTCGCTTCGGATCACCGGCGGCCCGCACGTGCGCCACATCCAATCGCTTGCGGACGAATTCCGCGAACGCGTGTAATGCCATCGGCTTCGCCAACGCCCCGCGCAGACCCAGCGAAATGCTCGAATCGCCATTCTCGAGCTTCACGAGGTCGTAGGCGATCGCTTCATAAGGATGCGCCGCGCGCAAGGCCGCCAGGACATCCGACAGCCGGTGCTTCGGAAAGATCGTCTCGAAGCGCCGCTCGGGTTCTTCGTTCACCTTGAACTTCTCACCGGAAAAAGGCTTCGCGCCGGCGAGCGGCTTGAAGGTGCCTGTCCCCGGCACGCTGAAGGTGCAATGCGTGTACCGACCCATCCCGCCCGCGCCGGCGGCGCACACGGCGTCACGCACCGCCGCGAGGTGCGTCTCCGGCACGAAGGTCGCCAGCTTCCACTGCTCGGCCTGCGGCACAGGAAACAGCGGCTGCGTCTCCCGCAGCCCCAGCCGATCCGCGAGGACATGGTTCACGCCGTCCATCGCCACATCCAAACTCGTGTGCGCCGAATAACACGCGGTCCCTGCGGCGGCGATTTCCAAGCATAGCGCCGCGCGCGGGTCGTCGCTTCGTAGCGTCGTGATCGGTTCCCAGATCAGCGGGTGATGCGAGAGAATCACATTCGCGCGCGCGCGCTTCGCCGCGGCGAAGGCCGCGCGCGTCACGGTGAGACACGCGAGCACGCCCCCCACCCGCGCACCAGGCTCGCCCGTCGCCAGGCCCGCCTTGTCCCACGAATACGCCAGCGTGGGAGGGGCCCACGCGTCCATCAGCGCCATCACGTCGCGGACCTTCACGTTGTGCCGTGTCCATTCCCGCTAGGGTTGCCGTTCCCGCGCGCAACGGTTTTCGTCCCGCGCTGCCCGCGGACGGCCTTGATCGCCTTTTCGATGTGCGCGAGCAGGTACTCCTGCCGCGCACGCTCCGATCGCATGGCGAGCACTTCGACCCGTTGTGCGAGATTGAGCCCCGCGTCGCGGGCAATTCGAAATGCCAGGCCGAATTCCGTGTCCCCGATATCCGGTTGTTTCTCGCCGCTCAACCGGAATATCTCTGCGAACTTCTCTAGCAGTTTCGCGCGCGTTTCTTCGTCAAATCCCGGATCGTCCTCGGGAAACTCCACCGTTGCACCCGAATAGAGTTTCCCGGTTACCTCATTCTGCACCTCGATGATGTGGAACACGCGCACTCCGCGCACAACGATGTCCATCTCGCCGGAGTCATAGGTCTTCACGATCTTTAGCAGCTCGACCTCCGCGCCATACGCCGCGAGATTGCCCTGCACCAAGGCCGGAATGCCGAAATGAATGCCCTCGTCGCGGCATTCGGCGATCAGTTGCCGGTAGCGCGGCTCGAAGATGTGCAACGGGACAGCCTCGCCCGGAAAGAGCGCGAGCTGCAAGGGGAAGAGGGCAAGAAGCATGGGGTTCATGGGCACCGGATGTTGACCCGCGTGAGTATACGTGCCCCGCGATCGAAGCGGCAAGAACGCCCGTTGATCGGGAGCCGCGCGCGGCGATATCATCGCGTTCTCTCCGGATCAAGCCGCGAGTGGGGGACTATGCCGACCGAAATTTTGTCGTGGAACGTGAACGGCATGCGCTCCGTGCTCCAGAAGGGCTTCCTCGATTTTCTCGATCGGGAGCGGCCGGACATTCTGTGCGTGCAGGAAAGCCGCGCGCTCATGGACGACCTCACGCCGGAACAGCGCGAGCCGAAAGGCTACACGTCCTACTGGATGCCGGCGGAGAAAAAGGGCTACTCCGGCGTCGCGGTGTACACGAAGAAAGAGCCGCTCTCGGTCACGAACATGGGCGTCCCGCAATTCGATGCCGAGGGCCGCGTCATCGCGGTCGAGTACCCAAATTTCACGGTGGTCAACGCCTACTTTCCCAACAGCCAACCCGAGCGTAAACGCATCCAATACAAACTCGATTTCGTCAAGGCCATGCGCAAGTTCTGCAACAAGCTCGTCAAGCAGGGCAAACACGTCGTCTTGTGCGGCGACTACAACATCGCGCACACCGAGATCGACCTCGCGCGCCCGAAGCAAAACGAGGACAGCCCTGGCTACCTGCCCGAAGAGCGCGAAGCCATGAGCGACTTTATCGAGGCCGGCTACGTGGACACCTTCCGCCATTTCTGCCAGGAACCAGGCCACTATTCGTGGTGGTCCTTCCGCGGAAATGCGCGCGCCGGCAACGTCGGCTGGCGGATCGACTATCATTGCGTCGACCGCGAACTATTGCCGCGCGTGAAGTCCGCGCGCATCCTCGGCCAGGTCACCGGCTCGGACCATTGTCCGGTCGGGATCGTGCTCAAGTAGAAAGCCGCAATGGCCGACGACCCAAGATCGCAAGTCACGACCAAAAAAGGCGACGGCGGGAAGACAACGACGATCGCCGGCGTCGAGATTCCGAAGTCGCATCCGATTCTCGAGTGCTGCGGCCAGATCGATGCGCTGCGGTCCTACACCGCCCTGTGCCGCCTCGATCTGCTCGCCTCGGGCCGGCCCGGCGCAGAGAGCATCGGCGAGTTCCTGCGGTGGGTCCTGCACATTTACTTCCTGATCGGATCGCAGTGCAACGACCCGGAAGACCGCAAACCCGAATACCGGCGGATTGACGTCGGCCCCGAACACCTCGCGCGCCTCGAATCGTTCCAGGCCGGTCTCGAACGCGAAGTGAAACTACCGCGGCAGTTTATTCTCTCGGCGTCCAATCCGATCGCGGCGCGACTCGACTACGCCTGTACGCTGGCGCGCCACGCGGAGCGCGCCGCGGTCCGCCTCGGCGAGGCCGTGCCGGCGTTCAACGGCCAGCACATTCTCGCGTTCTTGAATCGCCTGAGCGACACGCTCTTCATGCTCGCGCGCCGTCTGGACGAGGGGAATTACCTCACCGTGGACTACGACGCGATTGGCCCGGTAACACCCCGGACATCGGCCAGAGGCGCGCCGAAGTAGCCGCCAACGGCACGCATTTACGGGCTTGAGAAAAAGGGAGGCCTTTTGCGTATACTAGCGCCCTTTGCCAGCCAAGACCATGCGAAATCATTCCGGGACGGCGCGCGGCGGGCACGCGCGCGTGCGGCGTCGTCCGGTCTTTTCGTTCATCGCGACACACAGTCGCTGCGGCCTGATCTGACGGGCGCAGTGGGGACGGTTCCTTTTGCGTTACGCCATAATTTCTGATAACCACGCCAACCTCGAAGCCACGATCGCGGTGTTCGCGCAGATCGATAAGATCGGAGTCGACAAAATCGTCAATCTCGGCGACATCGTCGGTTACAACGCCAACCCCAACGAATGCTGCGACCTGATGCGCGAGCGCAACATCCCGACCATCTGCGGCAACCACGACGCGGTCGCCTGCGGCCTCGAAGAACCCTGGGGCTTCAACCCCGTCGCGCTCTCGGCCGCGATGTGGACGCGCGAGACGCTGCGCAAGGACAACCTTGACTGGCTCCGCGGCCTGCCCGACGTGCAGAAATTCGACAACTTCCTCGCCGTGCACGGCTCACCGAACAACCGAAACTCCTATCTATTTAACTGGGAAGACGTCTTGCCGCACATCCGGCAAGTGCAGGATCAGGGCTGCCGGATCTGTTTCTTCGGGCACACCCACAGTCCCGGAATTTTTTCGCGAGACGGCGCCTACAGCTTCAACGCGGAGATGAAATTCGACCTCAGCGACGACAAACTCTACTTCGTCAACCCCGGATCCGTCGGCCAGCCGCGCGACGGCGACCCGCGCGCCTCGTTCGGCCTGTTCGACTCCACCAGCCACATCTTCCAACTGGTGCGCATTAACTACCCCATAAAGCAGACCGCCGACAAGATTACGAGCGCCGGTCTGCCCGCGTTCCTGGCCGAGCGCCTCTTTCTCGGCCGGTAGCCGGCACACCCGGGCGCGAAGGCCCCGAGCGGGAGCACGTATGCGGCAAGGCGAGATATCCCGGCAGACCCAGGAGACCCGGATCCGCGTCTCCGTCAACCTCGACGGCACCGGCCAGTCCGATATCTCCACGGGGATCGGCTTCTTCGACCACATGCTAACGCACCTCGCCAAGCACGGTTTCTTCGACCTCCAGGTCAAGGCGGACGGCGACCTCCACATCGACGCGCATCACACGGTCGAAGACGTAGGGATTTGCCTGGGCCAGGCTTTCCTCAAGGCCATCGGCACGCCCGAGGGCATCCGCCGATACGGCCACGCCGTCATCCCCATGGACGAGGCGCTCGCCGAAGCTGCGGCGGATTTCAGCGGCCGGCCGTACCTCGTGTATCGGGCGGACCTCCCGAAAGTCCTCCTCGGCACCTTTGATACGGAGCTGGCCGAGGAGTTTTTCCGCGCCTTTGCAATGAATGCGCGCCTGACCCTCCACGTTATCCTGCGCTACAGCGGAAACGCCCACCACGGGGTCGAGGTCATGTTTAAGGCCTTCGCGCGCGCGCTGGCCGAAGCGCTCAGCCACGACCCGCGCGTCAAGGGAGTGCCGTCAACCAAAGGCGTGATCGAAACATGATCGTCGTCGTCGACTACGGCATGGGGAATCTGCGTAGCGCGCAGAAGGGCCTCGAACGCGCCGGCTTCGATGCGGTGATCTCGCAGAACCCGGCGGACCTGACCGACGCTGCCGGAATCGTCCTGCCCGGTGTCGGAGCGTTCAAAGACTGTTTCAATGGCCTCGCAGAGCGGGGATTCGTCGATCCGATTCTGGAACAAGCGCGAAACGGCAAACCTCTTTTCGGGATCTGCGTCGGCATGCAGTTGCTCTTCGAATACGGCGAGGAGGGCGAGGGCTCCCGTGGCCTGGGAATTCTCCCGGGGCGCGTCGTGCGCTTCCCCGACGCCGGACCCGGCGGCCTTAAAGTCCCACACATGGGCTGGAACACGCTCGACCCCGTTCCCGCGCGAAAGTGCCCCCTCCTCACCTACACCTCGGCGTCGCCCTACGTCTATTTCTTGCACAGCTACTACCCCGTGCCCTCCGACCCCGGCATCGTCTACGCGACGACGACCTACGGCCTGCGCTTCGCCTCCGTGGTCGGGCGCGGCTCGGTCTTTGGCGCCCAGTTTCATCCCGAAAAAAGCCAGCGCGAGGGCATCGGCATTTTGCGCGCCTTCGGCGAATTTGTAATGCAAGGCGCGCCCTCCGTTAGACTATGACGCTAAAGAGCTTCGGGGGCGGCATGATTAAGCAGATCCTTGTTCCGACGGACGGCAGCGAACACGCCGCCCTCGGTGTCCAATACGGGATTGGCCTCGCCAAGCAGCACGGGGCCTCCCTCCTCGGCCTGCATGTCGTTGATATTCGCCTGCTCGAAGGCCCCTTTCTGCGGGACATCTCCGCCTCCCTCGGCACCGCGCCCTACGTCAATTACCAGAACAATATGGCGCTCATCCTCGAGGAAAAAGGCACGGCCGCGCTCGCCGACTTTGCCGAGCGCGCAGGGAAAGCCGGTGTGCAGTTTCAAGCCTCGCAACTGACCGGATCGGTCGTGCACACCATCATCGAACAGAGCGAACTCGCCGACCTCATCGTGATGGGCCGCGGCGGCGAGCACAGCCAGTGGCTCGGCGGGCTCATGGGCTCCACGGCTGAGGCCGTCGCGCGGCATTCGAAGTGCCCGGTGCTCGTCACGGGCCGCACAGAGGCCAAGATTCAGCGCTTCGTCGTCGCCTACGACGGCAGCCCGCACGCGCGGCACGCGCTGCAATTCGCCACCAGCATCAGCGAGGCGTGGCTGGTGCCCTTCGAAGTCCTCACGGTGGGCAAGGACGGCCAGCAGCATCTAGCAGACGCGCGCGCCTATCTCGACGCGCACGATCTCACCGTCGAATACTCCGTCCTCGAAGGCGACCCGCGCGACGTGATCGTCGATTTCGCGCGCGACCGCCAGGCGGACCTGCTCGTGATGGGCGCCTACGGCCATTCGAAAGTCCGCGAATTATTATTGGGGAGCACGACGCAGTACGTGATCAATCACGCGCCCTGCCCCGTGCTGTTGGCGCGATAGCCAAAAAGAAAGTGGGGGATATGTCAGACGGAAACGGAACGCTCGGCAAAATCATATCCAGAATCGGCGACCTGCCGGCCATACCGGCGGTGGTGGGGGAAGTCCTCGCGCTCACCGCGAACGCCGACATCCCCCTCTCGGACGTGAGCCGCGTGATCGAGCGCGATCCAATCCTCACCCTCAAGCTGCTCAAGGTCAGCAATTCGCCCTATTACGGCATGCGACAGGTCGTCGGCACGCTGAAATTGGCGCTGGTCATCCTCGGCGTGCGCGAGGTGCGCAACATCGTCATTGGCGTCGCCGTGCTGGATGCGGTACGCGACAAGGAGACCGAGGTGCTGCTGAATCAGTACGGGTTGTGGGCGCACTCGGCGCGGGTCGCGGCGATCTCCAAGCGACTCGGCATACACATGAAGGCCGCGTTCCATGGCGAGGACTTCATCGCGGGCCTGCTGCACGACGTCGGCAAGATGGTCCTGTGGCGGCACCTTGAAGGCGAGTACCGCACCCTCTTCCTCGAATCCAAGCGCGCGGGCCGGCCCCTGCACGAGGCCGAGCGCGAACGCTACGGCTTTGATCACGCCGACGTCATCGCCGCGCTCGCCGCCGTGTGGAACCTGCCCGAGTCGTTGCGCATCGCGTTGCTCTACCACCACGACGCGCCGGGCCGCGAACTGGCCACCTGCAAGTTCCCCAAGCTCGCCGCGCTGGTCCGCATCGCTAATGCCGCCGCGCACGACGACTGGGTGGCCAACGGCAAGGACACGCGGAAGCTCGCATCGTGTTCCGATCCGGCGTGGCGGATCATCGAAGGCGTGGAGCAGCAGGGTTCGCCCCTCATCCACTTTTCCGCATTGTCCGAATTCGTCACCGAAATCGATCAGGCGCCCGTGTTGGCCTTTGACTCCTAAAAAAATACGGAGCATTCACCGATGAGCACCGAACCGCTGAAGAAAGAACTCGAATCCATCGATCTGGAATTCGAACTCGCGATGGCGCAACTGAGCGAAACCACGCAGCGCGTGGACGATTTACTCGCCGATTTCAGCGCCGACAACCCGCCGGCAGCGCGCGAACGCAAACCCCCGCTCGTCCTTCACGCGGTCGAAGAAAGCGCCGATAGCGACACCGAGTCGGACGAGGAAAGCGCGGAGGAGGAAGTGGACGATGCGGGTGGCGAGGGCTAAACGCGGCGTCCCGCCTCAGCGTCTGGCGGCGCGGCCGGCGAGGTAGGCCTTCGCGTACTTCGCGAATCCATATATGGCCGCCGATACCGCGACCGTAAGCCCCGCAAAACCGTCCAGAAATCCCCGCTTGAACAGGTATCGGCGAACGAAGCCCGCAGCGCCGTGCGTCACCGGCGACCATGGCGAGATCCGCCGCCCCTCCCGCACCAGCTCCGCCGCGGCAATGTCCGTGAACCGGTTCAACTTATTCAGGTGATCCGACAAATTTCGAAACGAGTAGTGGTGCAGGTCACCCC
>JBCLBO010000107.1:0-8799 GCA_038916785.1 Candidatus Hydrogenedentales bacterium
CCGCCACTGACTCGTAGCTGAAACTGGCGAGTTCGCCCCCGCTCGTCGAATACCGAAACTCGATCGGATTGCAGCACACCTCGCAGTCCTGAACGAAACTCTGCGAGCGAACCGTCAGATCAAGCTGAACCACACTCGTCCGCCAACAATGCGGACACGTATACTCCTGTTCGGCGAGCATGGCTACTTCGGATCGCCCGCCTTGATCCACTCCTTGTTGAACGCCGCGTATTTGATCGATTTCCCCTTCACCTCACCCGCGCCCGGCTTATCGATGAAGTAGCTGTACGACGCATGAAGCATTCCCTTGTCGTCCTGTGTGATCGACGGATAATGGAAACTCCCCTCGCCGGGCTCGCGCGCCTCAAGATGCCGTTTCCATTTCCACGAACGGCCTTCGTCATCCGAAAGCGCCACCACCAGCGAGTGCCGCCCAGTCGGCAGGTCGTTGTAGATGCACACCCAGTCGCCGTCGCTCACATTCGCCAGCTCCAGCCCCGCGCCGGGATTGGGCAGCTCAGGATGATCGGTCACCTTGCTCCACGTCTCCCCGCGATCGGCCGACTCCGACACGTGCACCTGCTTCGGCGGCGGGCCGTTGTCGCGCATATACGCCACGAGCGTGCCGTCCCTGCGCTGCGCGAAACTCGGCTGAATGTTTCCCCCTCCAACAATCGGCTCGCTGAAATGCCAGTTCGCGCCAAGGTCGTCCGTAATCCCCACCAGCGAAACCGAAAAACCATCGGAATACAACCCCACGAGCAATCGCCCATCGGCAAGGAACTTCGGATGCGCCCGCGTAAACCAACCCAGCCGGCTCGTCAGCTTGTCCGCCGCCTGCTTGTAGTTGCCGTCGGCCCACTTCTGAATCGCCGCCGGCCAAGGCTGCGGCTGACCTACATACTCTTCCGTTTTCGCTTTGATCTTGTCCGCGAAGTCGTCCCGCTGCTTGACGTGCATCACTTCCATGTAGTCCCAGTCCGGCGCGCCCTCAGGCTGCATGTAGTCGCTCGACACCTTGTACTTCATCAGCGCCGATTCCCACGTGTTCGCCTGAATCGTCGGCCACAGCAACCACAGCCGCTCCCGCGGATCAATGATCATCGCGCAGTTCGTATCGGGAAACCCCGGCGTGTCCGCCATCAGGAACGGCGCCGTCCACTTCCCAGTCGCCGCGACCAACCGCGCGCCCCGAATGAGCACGTCGTCCTCCTGCCGCTCGCCGGACCCATGAAACCAGCACACCAGCTTGTCGCCGTTCGGGCACACCACCACGCACGACCCATGGTTGTGCCAGTCCTCCAGCGGGAAGATCAGCCCAGATTCATACACAGGCCCCTCAGCAGCCATAGCCAAAGTCGTCAGAAAAACGAGACAAGTTCTGATCAACATGTTTCGGCCTCCAATATCCGCCAAATTCCAAAAAATACCCGTCGCCCTTGTCCCGCAACCGCACGTTATCCTCGGGATCAGCCAAGCTCCACGGCGATTCTCATCAATCCCGTCCGTCCCATTACTCGCATCGCCCCCATCACCGAGTGCAACAAACTCGCACACGTATATAGGAGGTACTGAAGTGGCGCGCTACACCCCGAATTGCCGCATGTGATGATGGATGTGGACGCCGTTGAGCTGACTCCACTTTCGCATCGTCAGCCCACCAAGCATCGGATGCACGGCGACCATGTCCGGCGTCTTCTCGAGCCCCTCGGTGAAACGCTGCATCGCCGAGAGCAGCCCCTTGCGCTCGCCCTCGAAGTCGAAATCCGCCGGCGGGCTCCAGTAGTCCGGCGCCTTGATGCGCCCGCCCGGCCACGTGGTCAGGACGCGCGCGATCACGAAATATAGAATGTCGCGGACGATCGGCTTGCTCTCGTCGCGCATCTTCACTTCGCCCAGCGCAACCTCGTGCGCGTTGCGCAGATGTTTCAGCATCCGTTCGATGCTCATCTTGCCAAACTTGCGCTGCGAGGTGGGTGTGAGTCCCTCGATGCGCCGGGTGAAGTCCGGCAAGGTCTGTCGCGTGAGAGCAACGGCGGGCATGGCAATCTCCTCTCGTGGGTCAATCGACCATCGGCAACACTTCGCGGCCGCGGCCATCCGCGATCGCAGACTTATAGGTCACCAGCGCTTTTTGGATCAGCGGATCGCTGAGGTTTATGGTCCGGCCCATCTCGGCCGACATGTACGCCGCCTGGCACAGCTTCGTGATCTCGACGCCGTAGCTCCAATCGGCCAGCGGCGGCCGGCCGGTCTGAAACGCGTCGCGCATGTCCTCAAACTCGTCCACATACCCATACAAATCCGCCTCGTTCGGCTCGACCGGCAGCAAGCCGCGCGTGGCGGTGGACTTCTCCAGCGCAATCTCCGCGTCTGCAGTGGCGTCCGCGGCGGCGTCGCCGATGAAGATATTCACCGGCGTCCGCAGCGTGTCAATCTCGAAGGCGTATCCAGGCCCCATCCCGTCCATGTACAGCCGCATCCCCTGCTTCTCGTACATCCACGACACGGTGATCTGCGCCTTCACAATCTGCTTCGTTTCGGGGTTGCGAAAGGTAATCATACCCGTAGCAAAATCCTCCGCGGGTGTTAGCGCGTAGTCGATCCCCATGCGTTTTTTCAGGTCCTCGCGCCACTTTTTCTGGCCCCACTTGAGCAGCGCGGTCTCCGCCTGCACCGCGATCGGCTCCATGAAAGTCAGCGGCTTGCCCAGCGGCGTGAGCAGGTGCCACGCGGCCGCGATGCTGTGGCAGCCCATGTCCGAGAGCACGCCGCCGCCCTGCCGCACGGGATCCCAGAACCACGGCTCGTGCGGGCCGCCATGCTCTTCGGCTGCGCGGACCAGCGTCATCGGACCCATCGAACGCTGCTGCGGCGCGAGCTGCTCGATCATCCGCTTCACGGCCTTCATGTGGATTTGGTTCTCGAAAAATGCCGTCGGCAGGTCCACCGACTTCGCAAGACGCACCAGTTCCTGCGCCTCCTGCACCGTGCGCCCCAGCGGCTTCTCGCACACGATCCCCTTCAAGCGCGCGCCGGCCTTCACCGCGTCCGCGATCTGGCCCATCATCTCCACGCGCAAATAATTCGGAGCAAAGAGGCAAACGACGTCGCAGTTCCTGCAAAGCTCCGCGATCGTCTTGTAGGCCTTGCAATCGCCCAACCCGCTCGTGCGCGCGAACTCCGCCAGCGCCCCCGCCCGATGGGGCGACACGACGCCGACCAAATCCACCCCGCGCACCTGCTTGAGCGCGATGGCGTGAAACTTCGCAATGAAACCAGCCCCGACAAACCCAAGACGCAAATGTTCCATTCTTCCTCCCCGGCGCAAGAGCAGTCGCGCAATCCCAGAGTATATCCAAGGGCGACAGCGCGGACAACGCATACTTCTCAACACTGCAACGAAACATTCGCGCTGCACAGGGAGGGTCGCGCTCCCGCGCGACCGCACGCACACTCCGCACTTGATGGACGGGACCGCTGGTGTTAACGTAGCCCAAAACCTTGAGTTACTCGCGGGAATTCGATACCATGGGCGCTTCCGAAGAGCGGCGGTACGGCATCGCCGACGCTGGCGAACTCGTCGGCGTCGCGCCGCACGTGCTACGGCAATGGGAAGAGCGTTTCCCAGATTTCCGGCCCAAGCGAAACCGCTCCGGCCACAGACTCTACGCCGAGCGGGACATCGCGGTCGCCCGGCGCATCAAGGAGTTGCTCCGCGAAGAAAAACTCACCGGCGACGGCGCATTGAAAGCGCTGGCCCGCGAGCTGCGCGGCGAAGCGCCACCGAAGACGCGGCACGACGCCCTAGAAGTGCTAGACCGGATCGACGCTGAACTCCGCTCCATGCTCGACACCTTGGACGGACACGGCGACTCCGCAGACTAAGCCAGACCACCCAATCGTCGGGGCGTAGCGTAGCCCGGTTAGCGCGCTACACTGGGGGTGTAGAGGTCGCGGGTTCAAATCCCGCCGCCCCGACCATTTTTCAACTAAATGTTTGCGTGTGTATTCCGTCCGCTGTGTTTTCGCTGCCGTAGAATGCGACACGTGCGCGTTGATTTTCCGGCCCAGGCAGAATTTACACTCGGACACGGCCGGTTCCCTTCGGGAGAACGCCGCGTAGCCATCCGTGAAGTCAGGATCTCAAGAACAGCTATGGATCCGTCCCAGCTCGCCGGACTAGGACCCATCTTTTCGATGCCGGAAGCGGGTCCGTGACACCTTAGCGTATTATCATTAGCGGTCTATCCCGCAGCCCCGGCCATTTGATCTCAGGTCCGATGCGCACACTTCTTCTCATGCGTCATGCGAAATCCAGCTGGGCCGATGATGCCCTGCCCGATGAGGAGCGTCCGTTGAACGATCGTGGCAAGGCAGCAGCGCTGCGCATGGGAAAATTCTTGCGGCACTCCGATCTCGCCCCAGAACTTGTGCTGGTCTCGCCGGCCAAGCGCGCTAGGCAGACGGCGCAACGAGTGATAGATGCCGGCGCGTTCGACGCGCCTATCGTTCAACACTCGCGCCTGTATTTCGCCGGCCTGGACGCCTATTTCGACGCGATCGCACTGACGCCAAACACCGTGACGACCCTGCTTGTCGTCGGACACAATCCCGACCTCGAGACCTTCGTCGCGCGGATTCGCGGAGGTCCGGAGCGAATGCCGACGGCCGCCATCGCCCGGATTTTCGTGGAGACGGGAGACTGGCGCGCCGCGTGCGACACCGCGGCATGTAAATTGGTCGCCGTATACAGGCCGAAGGACCTGCGCGATCCCGACTAATCGTCCAGCAGTTCGTCGGCTTCTGCGGCTTTCGAATTATTGAACAGCGTGCCTTCCCGGTACGCCTGCATGCGGCGTGTCGTCTTCGCGATGATCTTGCGCAACTGCTTGGCTTTGCGCTGCGCCGCGTCGTTGTCCGGATCGATCTTCAGGCCCATTTCCATCCATTCGAGGGCCTTGGGGTAATCGCGGCGCTTGATGTGTCCAATGCCGATGTTGAGCGTCGATGCGAGCATCTTCTTCTTCAGGCGCGTCGAATCCGGCGTACGCAGCGCGCCGATCCGGTATTGCTCGAGCGCGCCCGTGTAGTTGTGTTGCTCGAAGTAAAAGTCCCCCATCGTCTCTTCCTGGCTGGTCGGGGTCGCGCCGGTGGGTAGGCCCTCCGCCTTCTGCTGTCGCCGCTTCTCCTCTTTGCCCGCCTTGCGCTCGGCCCATTCTTCGGGCGTGTAGATCCCCGCCGCCGCGGTCCGCTCCACGAGGACATTGATGTAGTTCGAGCTTTGATCCTTGGGTATAAAATAAAAGCGCGGCGCGTCCGGGTCGTAGGCATGCACCGTCCCGCCTTCGATGACTTCGCCGTCCTCGAACTCCACGATCAGGTCCGCGCCGCCCGGAGTATATTCCTGGTAAGGCTGCGACTTGTCGAACTTGCCCGTGTAACTCTTCACATTGGCGACGCTCTTAAGGTCCCGGAACCGGATGCGCACCGACTTTTCCGTGGCCGCGCCGTTATCGTCTTCGCAGCTGAGATGAAATCCGGACTCACGGATGTTCATCGCGTGGCACACGCCCTGTTCGCGGCGGCCGTCCTTGAAGTACGCGATGAGCGAGTGCCGGGAGTGACGCTTGCGCACCTCGACGCGCTTGCGCTCCTCTTCCTGCTTCGCAGCGAAGGGCTTATAGTGCCGCGGGCAATATACGTTGCCCTCATGCTGGGTGAGGCAGTCCTCGCAATAAAAGGACCCGCAGACGCAACAGTAACCTGCCGCATTGCGAAGAAAGTGGTTCGGGCATTTCAAAGTGGGAGTCGCCCCTAGATCTCGTGAGTGACCCGTCCCTGCCAAACCCGTCGACAGGGAGGGGTGTCCCAAGCGCCTGCATCATTCGACTAATTTGACGAATATCGTCCTCATCCTACGCAGGTGTTTGAAGCGAATCAAGCGGTATAACGCTCTGAATCGCAATACTTTAGGGGTGCCGGGTTCGGGGTGCTTGTCAACAGAGAACCCGGCCGAACCAAGTAATCACAACCGCGGTTTGCATGGCTCCCCCTCTCCCGGCGTACTCTGGCGTGTCGAGCCCCGCGAGGCGCCCAGGGGGGAGTCGCAGTTTGCAAGCGCGCACAGGATTAACGCGGGTCACGTCGATGCCTCAAGAAAACCACTCCGCCAGCGAGCACTCGTCCTCGCCATCCGCCCACCCCGACCGGTTGCCTCCCGTGTGGAACCTGCGCGCGCGCCGAGACTCGGGTTTTGTGGGTCGCCAAGCGGAGTTGACCGGGTTGCGAAACGCGCTCCGCGCGAGTCGCGTCGTGTTGCTGAACGAAGGCCACACGCCTCTCGGCGGGACCGGCAAGTCCAGCCTCGCGCGGGAGTACGCGTTTCGCAACGCCGCGGACTACCAAGTCGTCTGGTGGATCCAGGCCGAGGAGCCGGGCGCGCAGCACCTCGCGTTTACCCAACTCATGACCGCCATCAACATCGTGCGGCGAGTCCCGGACGATCCGCCGCACAGCCCGGACGAGGTGAAGGCATTTCTGGGATCGCACGGTGGATGGTTGCTAATCTTTGACGGCCTGGACGACCTAAACTCCCTCACGAAATTCTTGCCCGAAGGCCCTGGCGGCCATGTCCTCGTCACCACGCTCTTGGCCGCAGCGGACTCCGCCCACTCTGCCATCGCGCTGGGATCCTTGAGCGAGGCGGAGGCCGTTGCCTATCTCAGCGCCGCGTTGCCGGCGGCTTCCGCGGCAAGTGTCGAGGCCCTGGCGCGAAACGCCGGCGGAAGTCCGCTCAACGTGCGGCTGCTCGCGCACTGGGCGCGCGTCACGCCGACCGGCCCGGAAGGCGCGATCAAGAATCTGAACGCGCGCCTGCCCGGGCCGCTTCGTGAAAACATCTCGGCGGAGATCGCCAAGGCGATGACCCGTTTCGTGGCCGGCGAACTGACCGCGTTGCTCGAAGCCGAGGACAGGTCGAGCCGGGACTTGTTCAGCCTGTGCGCCTTTCTAGCGCCGCACGATATACCCGAATTCATCTTCGCACACAAGGAACGCACCGAAGAGATTTTCTCGCAACGGCTGTCCGCCGCGCTGGCTTCGCGCGACGGACTAAACACGATGTTGGAACGTCTAACGCGCTACGGACTGATCGAGCGGCACGGCGATTCTTTCTCGATCCACGAACATATCCAGGAGGTGTTTCGGGAGCGATTAAACCCTGACGCCGCCAAGGCCTGGGCGAATGCGGCGACCCGGCTCGTGGGCGAAGCCTTTCCCTTCGACTCGGTCTATGCGGGTCCAGAGCCGGTGTGTTCCCGGTTGCTGCCGCACGCGCTGGTGTGCACGCAGTATGCCGAGGAAGCCAACGTCGCGCGCGAGGCCGTCCCACAGTTGCTCTACTACGTGGCGCTCTACCTCCACGGCAACCGCGCGCTGCACGACGCCAAGACCTGCTACCAGCTCGCGGTGTCGCTCGGCCGCCGCGTGTACACAAACGACCACCCGATCATGGCGACGCGCATCAACAGTCTGGGCGTGATCGAGCACGAACTGGGCAATCTGCAAGAGGCGCGCGACTGCTTCGAGACCGCCTTCGCGATCTGCGAGAAAGTGTACGGGCCGGTCGAGCAGGCCGTGTACGGCGCGCCCGACGAGAAGCTGCTCACGATCCCCATCCGCAACCTCTGCGCGATTCTCGAAGAGATGGGCGACGTCGAGGCCGCGCAGCGCACCTACGAGAAGGCGATGCGGATTTACCTCGAAGTGTACGGATGGAACCACCCCCTCGTGGCCGAGTGCGCCGATCGTTTCGGCCGCACATGGCACAAGATGGGAAAGCTCGCCAAAGCGCGCAACTGTTTCGAGAAGGCCGTCCTCGCCGAGGAGAGCGCGGCCGAGCCCAATTTCGGAGTACTAGCAACCTACCTGAACAATCTGGCAACGGTGCTCATGGAAATGAACGAGGTGCAACTGGCGCACGAGCGCTTCTCGCGAGCCCTGCGGCTGGATAACAAGACCTTCGGCGATCGGCATCCGGCCGTCGCGCGCGACCTGGCAAACCTTGGCCACGCCTGCCGCGCGCTTCGTCAATTCGAAGACGCCGAGCGCTACTACCGCGACGCCGTGGCGATGGTCGAACGGACCGAGGGCGAAGACTCTCCCCATGCGGCCGCACTGCTCAATCATCTCGGAGTGGTCCTGCTCGACAACGGCAAGGCCGCGCCCGCGCGATCCTGCTTGGAGCGCGCGCTGGGTCTGAACCGCGAAATTTTCGGCCCGGAGTCGGACGAAGTAGTGCGCAATCTGACCAATCTGGGCCGGGCCCTGGACGATTTGGATGCGCGAACTCAGGCGCTCAGCACCTATGAGCAGGCGCTGGCCATCGTCGGACAAAAGGACGGCGGGTCGAGCGAGCGCAAGGCGACGATTCTCTATCGGATCGGGCGCTCGCTCAATCGGCAGAAGCGAAACGACGAGGCCCTCGAACGCCTCCAACAAGCCATGAAAATCGACACGATCGTGTTCGGCAAGCAACACCCCAACGTCGCGCGCGACGCCTTTGCCATTGGCTGCGTACTCGCCGACATGCGCGATACGATAGTCGCCATGGGCCATCTGACCCTCGCGCTCGATATTTACGAGAACACCGTGGGCAAGAACGACCCGCGCACCCGCAAGGTCAGGCGCCGCCTAGAAGAACTTAGCTCGCGTTAGGGTCGTCCACCGTTCAGTGTCCCTATAGATGAGCGCGGTTTGTTGCATCGAAATGTGTCGGAACTACAAGCGCGGAACAAG
>JBCLBO010000108.1:0-8147 GCA_038916785.1 Candidatus Hydrogenedentales bacterium
AGAACAACCCATAAGGATCGAGATCAGCTTTGAGCGAAACTGCTTTAAGTGCTTGTTCCTGGAAAGAGTTTCTTAGGCTGCGGGCCAGCGTGTTCAGAGTCTTGGCGGAGCCCTAGGTTCCAGCGGTATCTGTTCTTTACCCGGTAGATGGTGGCGGGTGCGGGGCCGAGGAGTTCGATGGCGCAGAGTTCTTGGGTTTCGGTGGCTTCGCGGGCCCAGGCTATCAGGCGCATGGCAGCTCGTTCGGCGGCGTGCTCGTCTTCGGACTCGATGGTGAATTGGACCATGCGGCGGAAGGGCGGGTAGCCGGAGCGTCGGCGGTCGGCGATCTTTGCCTGCCGCGTTCAAATCCGGCCAAATCCGGCCCATTTTAGGCCCCGACCCATTGTTTCCCTAGCCGGTTCCGATACCCGCCAGTGCCGATGGCAACAAGCTCCCTGTAGATATAAGGCTGCCCTCGCCGGAGTGACCCTGGGTCACTTGGCGTGGGACACTTTCGCGAGATCCGCTTAAAAAGTAGGGGCGGGGCCCTGTCCCCGCCCGGCGCACTCGGACGACCCAGGGCGGGGACAGGGCCCCGCCCCTACACGAAACCGGTCCCAGGTTTTCTTTCTACAGACACCGGCGCTGGCCCGTGTGAAACTCAGAAGAGACCATAGGGATCGAGATCAGCTTTGAGCGCAACTGCTTTAGGTGCGTGTTCTTGGAAAGAGTTTCTTAGGCTGCGGGCGAGCGTGTTCAGCGTCTTGGCGGAGCGGCAGAAGGCTCCGAGGTTCCAGCGGTAACGCTTTTTTACGCGGTAAATGGTGGCGGGGGCGGGCCCGAGGAGTTCGATGGCGCAGAGTTCTTGGGTTTCTAGGGCTTCGCGGGCCCAGGCTACTAGGTGGGTGGCGGCGCGTTCGGCGGCGTGCGCGTCTTCGGATTCGACCGTGAACTGGACCATGCGGCGGAAGGGCGGGTAGCCGGAGCGTCGGCGGTCGGTGATCTCGCGGGCGAAGAAGGCGGCGTAGTCGTGGCCCTTGGCGGCCTGGATGGCGTAGTGGGTCGGCCGGCAGGTCTGGATGAGGACTTCGCCGGGGCGGTCGCCGCGGCCCGCGCGGCCTGCTACTTGGGTGAGCAACTGGAAGACATTCTCCGAGGCGCGGAAGTCCGGGAGCGCGAGGCCGGCGTCGGCGTTGAGCACGCCGACCAGCGTGACGCCGGGATAGTCGTGGCCTTTGGCGATCATCTGCGTACCGACGAGGACGTCGATCTCGCGCTTGGCGAAGCGTTGCAATATTTTCGCGTGGCCGTGCTTGGCCGAGGTCGTGTCGCGGTCCATGCGCTCGATGCGCGCGTTTGGGAAGCCGCGCAATAAATAATCTTCCAGCTTCTGCGTGCCCTGGCCGAGGTAGGTGAGCGGCGTGAAGCCGCAGTCGTCGCAGGCGAGCGGCACGCGGCGGCGCAGGTTGCAGTAGTGGCACGAGAGGAATTGCCCGCGCGCGTGATAGGTCATCGTCACGTGGCAATCGGTGCAGGCCGTGCATGAGCCGCAGGCCGGGCAGAGCAGGTAGGGCGAGTGGCCGCGCCGGTTGAGCAGGAGGATCACCTGCTCGCGCTCGGCCAGCCGCGCGCCGATGGCTTCCTCGAGCTCGCGCGCGAGGACGACTTCGCCGGATTGCTCACGGACCTCGCCGCGCATGTCCACGAGGCGGACCGTCGGCAAGGGCGAGCGCGTGGCGCGGCGCTTGAGTTCGAGCCGGACGGATTTGCCCATCTCGCTATTGAGATACGACTCGATGCTGGGCGTCGCGGAGCCGAGCACGCAGGCCGCGCCGGCCATCTGTGCGCGCATGATGGCGGCGTCGCGCGCGTGGTAGCGCGGGACCTCGCCCTGCTTGTAGGAGGAGTCGTGCTCCTCGTCCACGATGATGATACCGAGATCCTTCAGCGGCGCGAAGACGGCCGAGCGCGCGCCAACGACGATGCGCACCTCGCCGCGCTGGGCGCGCCGCCACTCGTCGTATCGCTCGCCGGCGGCGAGGCCGCTGTGCAGCACGGCGATGTCGGTCTGGAAGCGCGCGAGGAAGCGGCCGACGGTCTGCGGCGTCAGCGAGATTTCCGGCACGAGGACGATCGCGCTTTTCCCGAGCGCCAGCGCGCGCTCGATCACCTGCAAGTACACTTCGGTCTTGCCGGAGCCGGTGATGCCGTGCAGAAGGAAGGTCTGGAATTTTCCCGCATCGAGCGAAGCCGCGATCGCGTCGTGCGCGGCTTGCTGCTCCTCGTTCATCGGGAGCTTCTCGCGCGAGGCCGCGTCTGCGTGGAGCAGCGGCGTGCGGTAGACCTCGCGCGCTTCGCGGCGGATCAGGCCCTTCTCCTCCAGCGCTTTGAGCGCGGCGCTGTTCGCATCGTGCCTCGCGCAGAGCTGGGCTGCGGGCTGCTCGGGCTCGTTGCGCAGGAGGTCGAAGTAGACGGCGGCCTGCTTCGGGGCGCGGCGTTGCAGCGCAATCTGCTCCTCGGCGGGAAGCACGGCGTCCTCGATGAGTATGGCCCACGCCTCGGTGCGCTCGGAGACGGCGGCGCGCTGCGCGACGTTGTCGCGCAGTAGCGCGCCGCGGCGTTCGAGTGCGGCGAGCGCGGGTGCGAGGTCGTCCTCGCCGAGCATGCCTCTGAGCTCGGCCTCGCCGAGCGGGCCGCGGGCGTGCAGCGCGGCGATCACCTCGCGCTGGCGCTCCGTGTAGCGGCCGTCGGGCAGCGAGGGCGCGAGGCGATACTGCTTCTTCGTGCGCTGATTGATGCCCGGCGGCACGGCGCAGGGCAGCACCTCGCCGAGCGAGCAGCAGTAATAGTCCGCGATCCACGTGCAGAGCTGGATGATCTCCGCCGAAAGCGCGGGCGAATCGTCGGGCAAGTCCGCGAGATCGCGGACCTTCTCGACGTCGCTTTCGTCCGAGAGGCCGACGATGAATCCCGTCTCGAGCCGGCGCTGCATGGGGACCAATGCGCGCATGCCGATCGCGACGCGATCGAGCAGCGCGTCGGGCACGGAATACGTGAAGGGATGATCGACGGGCAGCGGCAGGGCCACCTGCGCGAAGCGGCGCGCCGGCATCGGCTACTCCCGCAACTCGGCGTCCCAGTAGGCCGTGTCGAGGAAGCGCTGCCAGCTCGAGGTGCGGCCCGCGGGCAGGCGCGTGCCCAGCGTGGGCAGCCAAGCCGGCTTGATCGGCCGGCGCACGAGCGGCATCGCGGCCTCGTGCGGCGTGCGGTCGCCCTTGCGCACGTTGCATTGCACGCAGGCGAGCACGAGGTTGTCCCACGCGTCGCGTCCGCCGCGCGAACGCGGCACGACGTGGTCGATGGTCAACTCGGACTTCGCGAGCTTCGTGCCGCAGTATTGGCACGTGCTCTTGTCGCGCTCGAAGATGCTGCGGCGCGAGAAGCGCACTTCCTTGTGGAAGAACCCGTTGAACGCGTTGAGGATGATGATCTCGGGCACGCGCACGCGCAAGGTGGGCGTGTGGATGAAGCGGCCCTCTTCGCGCGCCTGCGAGAGTTCGCACCAGTCCGAGAAGTCGTACTGCCGGTAGTCGGCGGGGTCCACGGCGCGCGCGAAATCCTGATAAAGCAGCGCGAGGGCGCGGCGGACGGACGCGACGTTCACGGCCACCCACGAGCGGTTCAGGACGAGTACCTGGCCCTCGATATTCATCGGACACCCACAAAAAACTCGCCGCGCGCACCGTGCCCGCGGCCCGTGCTTCCTGCGTAAATGCATACTAGCGCCAGTGCGTCAGCGCCGCGCTAGATGGCAGGTGCTCCAGTATAGAAATGCCCCAGATCGCGTTCAACTCACCTTAATTCTTCGCGGAAAGAAAAGGCACGGCCAAAAGAAACCGTTGCCGTTTCGCGTAGGGCTTCGGTGGCATGGGCTTCCAGCCCATGCGGGGTGCGTCCGACGCCTGAGTGCGATGATCGGTACTGAGCAGGAAGCGGAGATTCCGATTCATTCTCCATCGGCTGGAAGCCGATGCCACCAAAGGACGGTCGCTACGGACTTCCGATGGTGTAATAGTGGCTCCAGGGCGCCTGTTGGCTGGCTGGCGGGATAGCGGCATGATCTTTTCTCGACTCATTGCGTGCGCGCTGCTGGTTGTCGCGTTTGTGCCGCATCATCATGGCGGCGACGTCGCCAATCAGGGCGGCAAGCCGTGCAGCCTCTGCATCTCGATGCAGAACAGCGCTTCGGCCTACGGTATGACTGGGTGCAGTTGGTCAACGCGGACGAGACCACGGGCGATGATATCGAGGAGGCGTACAGCGCCTACGCGACGTTTTTCCAGAGCGAGTTTGCGCGCATCCGCTTGCAGTATCAGTTGGCCGAACTGGCGGACGGCAACAAGGACAATCGTCTGTTCTTGCAGAGCACCTTCGCCGTCGGCGCGCACAAGCACAAGCTGAAGTAAGAAGCATGGAGCCGGAAACACAAAGCGAGAACAAACCCGTAGAAGACACAGCATAACTCGGTCAGGAGATATTCACTATGTACAAGAGAGTTGTTGCACTCTGCATCGCGCTGCTTGCGGCCCACGGCGTCGCCTCGGCCGCGCCGCTCAATGTCGTGGCGACAACCTCCACCTTTGCCGACCTCGTGAAGGCGATCGGCGGCGACTACGTCGAGGTGTCGTACATCGCGCCGCCGAAGTTCAACGTGCACTTCATCGAGCCGCGGCCGAGCGACGTGATGAAAGTGAAGAAGGCGGTGGCCTTCGCGCATGCCGGGCTCGATCTCGAGGCGTGGAGTGCGCCGCTGCGCGATGCGGCGGGCAACCGCAGCGTGATGAAGGGCGGCGCGGGCGACCTCGACCTCTCGCGCGGCGTGCTGTTGCTCGAAGTACCGGACCGGACGGTGTCGCGCGCGGTGCAGATCGCGGGCGTGCTCATGGTCTTCGCGCTGCTTATCGCGCCGGCGGTCTGCGGCGTGTTCCTCGGCGGCACGATGCGCGGCCGGCTCGTGATCGCGTGGATCGCGGGCGTGCTCACGTGCGTGGCCGGCATCTTCGCGTCGTACCACTGGGACCTGCCGACCGGCGCGGCCATCGTGTGTGCATTCGGCGTCACGGTCATCGTCTGCGGCGCGCTGCGTTCACTGCTCGGCATCACGGGCAACGTAGAAGGAACGCACTGACCTGCCTTTTCTTTTCAAACGGCACTCTCAAATCCGGGAAAGCGGAATCGCCCCGAACGGCGCACGTTCGACGCGATTTCATAAAATGTAACGCTACTGTCCAAGCGTTTTGAAAAGTTTCGTTCGGGAGTGACGGGAATTACGTGACTTACTACGGGAAACGGCCGTGATCGACTTGAAGTCGACAGGTATGCACTGTGAGCTTCCCCCGGAAGATCATATACCAACAATTGGGTTGCGCGGTGCAGTTCAGTCGCTTACGATAGGGTCGACGCAGGAGGACCTTCGGATGAAGCGCACGTTGTTTCTAGGGTTTGCCGTCGTCTCTTAATCTGACATTCCTTGTAACGTTACCTCTACGCCATCGGGTTCGTGGGCAATTACGTCGTGCCGAAGGGCATCGATGACGGCGCCGAAACGGCTACCGGCGTTGCGCTCGCGATAAATGTCGCGCTTCTCGGCGTATTCGGCCTGCAACACAGCATCATGGCGAGGCCCGCGTTCAAGCGGGTCTGGACGAAGCTCGTGCCTCAGCCGATCGAACGAGCTACGTACTGCCTGGCGTCGAGCGCTTGCCTGATCCTTCTTTACTGGGCGTGGCGCCCGATGCCGGGGATCGTCTGGGACTTCACCGGCACGCCGCTCGAAATCGTCATGCGCGCGCTGTTTTTCGGCGGATGGGGCCTCGTGCTCGCGTCGAGCTTCATGATCGACCACTTCGATCTCTTCGGACTTCGTCAGGCGTGGCTATACTTCCAAGGCAAGGAGTACGCTCAACACCCCTTCAGCACGCCGTTCCTATACAAGTACGTCCGGCCCCCTCTACCTCGGCTGGTTCTTCGCGTTCTGGCCCACGCCCGTGATGACGAACGGGCACCTGCTGTTCTCGTTCGTCACGACGACGTACATCGTGGTGGCCTCTCCCGCGCGCTACTGGGCTCGACGGCCGAAAAACTCGTGCGCATCGCCAAGGTGCCGACGCTCACCATCCGCCCGAAATGAATGCAGCCACGGAGTTGACGGATTGAGCGGATCGATTTGTCTGCCGTGTTTTGCCGCGCCGGTGAACGCGCGTCCGAGGATGGGCGGTTTGGGCCAGCTTTCTCATCCTATCCACGGGGAGCGGCGCGTCAGAAAATGCCGCGCTTGTCGCGGGTGCGTAGAGGCATGTTGTCGGCGGCGATCTGGACGTTGAGTTCGCCGAGTTGGATGGCGCTGAGGTTCGGGAGGTCCTGGGCCAGCGCGAGGAAGCGGTCGGATTCGGCCGTTGTGATCACGCCGGCGGTCAGCGTCTTGAACTTGCCGATGTAGTCCGCGCGGCCGAAGGGGCGCGCGCCGAGCGAGTGCGCGTTGGCGACGGCCATCTCGTCCACGAGTTTCTCGCCGTTTTTGAAGGCGATCTCGACGCGGCCGCCGAAGGCCTTGTCCTTCGAGTCGTGCGAGTGGTAGCGCTGGGTCCAGACCGGGTCTTCCTGCGTGGAGATTTTTTTCCACAGCGCGGCGGTGCCGGGCCGGTGCGCGCGCTCGGAGGTGTAGCTATCGACGTGGTGCCAGCGACCGTCCTCGAGCGCGACGGCGAAGATGTACATGATGCTGTGATCGAGGGTCTCGCGCGTGGAGTCCGGGTCGAATTTCTGCGGGTCGTTCGAGCCGGTGCCGATGACGTAGTGCGTGTGGTGGCTGGTGTGGATGGTGATGTGCTCGATGTCGCCGAAATTCTTGATCTTCGCGCGCATGCGGAAGGCGAGATCGATGAGCGCCTGCGCCTGGTATTCCGCGGAGTGCTCCTTCGTGTACGTCTCGAGGATCGCGCGCTTGGGCTCGCCGGGCTCGGGCAGCGGCACTTCGTAGACCGACTTCGGTCCGCCGAGCATCCACGCGATGACGCTGTCCTCGCCCTCGTAGATGGGCGAGGGGCTCTTCTCGCCGCGCATCGCGCGGTCGACGGCCTCGATGGCGAGCTTGCCGGAGTGGCCAGGGACGTAGGCCTTCCAGCTCGAGATTTCGCCCTTGCGCGACTGGCGCGTGGAGAAGGCGAGGTGCGCGGCCTGCTGCACGGCCTGGTAGACCGTGTCCACCGGCAGACCGAGGAGCACGCCGACGCCCGCGGCCTGCGCGGGGCACAGGTGCGCGCTGTGGTCCTTCTTGAATTCGTGCAGGCAGATCGCCTTCACGAGGTCCACCTGGATTTCGTAGGCCGCGAGCGCGCCGCGCACCACGTCCGCGCCGCTGCGCCCGAGCTGCTGCGCCACCGCGAGGATCGGCGGCAGGTTGTCCCCCGGGTGCGAGTAGTCCGCCGCGAGGAAGGTGTCGTGGAAGTCCAGCTCGCGCACGGCCGTGCCGTTGGCCCATGCGGCCCACTCCGCGTCGAAACGCTCCGCGTTCGGCTGGCCGAAGACGGTCGCGCCGCCCGCGCGCGGGTGCGCCAGCGCCTGCGAGCGCGCATTCGCCACGGGAGTGCGGTTCACCGAGGCGACTGCGACCGAGGCGTTGTCGATGATGCGGTTGATGACCATGTCGCGCGCGGCGGGGTCGAGCGGCGCGGGGTCGGTCGCCATCGCGGCGAGCTTGTAGGCGAGCTGCTCGGCCTTGGGCAGCTTGGCCTTGGAGGGGTAGACCTTGACGGCGTGGAGCTTCACAGCGAAATCCTTCTTGGTGATTGGGACTGGAGGGGCCGCGTATTTTACGAAAAGCAGACACTCATTTCTATCCGCAGATGGCGCAGATGTTCGCAGATGAAGGGCCGACCCATTTCACCACGAAGGGCACGAAGAACACGAAGAACCGCAACCTATTTTGGCCACGGATTAGACGGATTGGACGGATCGGGCACGCCCGTAGCATCGGCCTCCGGCCGATGTTCCGGTACACCACCGTAGGGGCGCCCCCCCGTGGTCGCCCTAACCTGCGTCCAGGATGCGGCTCGCGGGGACACTCGCCCTCCCAACTCCTCCTATATATACGCGCACCTGTTGCA
>JBCLBO010000109.1:0-8045 GCA_038916785.1 Candidatus Hydrogenedentales bacterium
AGCGCCTTTTCTGGAGGAGTGGTTCCTTGCGCGATGCGGAGATCTCGATCTGGATGAAGAACGAGATGCCGTTATGATTTTAGTGGAACGAGCCGAGCATCTCGACTCCTCGTATATCCCGCGACAATTTAGCGAAGACTATGTTCGCAAAATCGATGCGAAACAAGCGACACTTGTTCAATGTAAAGAGCAAGCGCTGCTCGTGCATCAGAAGGCCTTCTTTCAATCCATAAAGAACCGCCATTCAGCTGAACACTGAGAGGCAAAAATCTCCCTATTCGGCAACCACTGCCGGAAGACTGGGGTTTTATGCTGATTAGAACAATGACGGTAAGTCGCTGCTGTATAATAAGTTACATCAATTCTATACCTCTGGCACGCCAGTTGCCCTTCCCTCCCGACGGAAACTCGTAAGTGAGGGGAAATCCATGTCGGCGTTTGGTGGGGTGGACACTGCGCGGTTGCTGGTGGCCGGGATGAAAGTGGCGCAAGACAATGTCCGGATCACGGCGAATAACATCGCGAATGTGGACACTCCGGGGTATAACCCGGTGCATTTGGATTTCCAGGTTACCCTTCGGGACGCACTTGAGGGCCGGGGCGCGATTTCACTTCGCAGGTCGTTACCCCAGCACTTGGAGACGTCTCGGCAACGCCTGGGTACGGAGGTTCTTGTGCGGACTTCCAAGAACGACTACAATAAAGTTGACATAGAGGAGGAAATTGCGAATCTCGCGGAATACAGGGGTAAGTATGTGGTGTATGCGAGTTTGTTGATCAAGCAGTTCTCGATGGTCAAGAGCATGTTGTCGGGCACGCGGTAGAGGAGTCGGAGTCGCGAGGAGGCTGAGATTGCTTCGTCGCAAACCCCGCTCCACGCAATGACGGCAGGGGGCAACTGCGCACCTTGCAATGACAGGGTTAGGTAGGCGGGCGAGGACGCCCGCCCCACTGAAGTTGGGTTGGTTTTAGGTAGGGGACGGGGAATGCTCGAGAGTATCTCTGCGACGGAAATTGCGCTGATGGGCGTGCGCGCGCAGCGGACGCGGATGAACGTGATCGCGAACAACATCGCGAACGCGCAGACTACGCGGACGCCCGAGGGCGGTCCCTTCCGCCGCGAGTTGGCGGTGTTTCAGGGCGCGCAACTGAGTCCCACGTTGCGGCCCGATCGCTTTGGAGTCAAAGTAAAGGAAATCATTCACGACCAGTCGCCCTTCGTCGAGGTCTACGATCCGAGTCATCCGGATGCGAACGCCGAGGGAATCGTCATGTATCCCAATGTGAATCTTTCGGTCGAAATGATAAACTTGGTTTCGGCCCAGCGCGCGTACGAGGCGAACATCAACGTGATGTTGTCGTGGCGCGCGATGGCGGACAAGGCCTTGGAGATCATCCGTCAGTAGCGGCGGGGCAGACGCATGGGCGATCCATTTTCGATACCGGAGATTGCATCGAGGGCGACTTCGGCGATTGATCCACGCTCGATGCGCGTGGCGGCGCCGAAGCAGGAATCCGGCGGCGCGTCCTTCGCCGATGTACTGGCGAGCACGGTCACCGAAGTGCAGCGCCTCCAGAGCGAGGCGGACACGCAAATTCAAAAGCTCGTCTCCGGCGAAGTGAAGGACGTCACCGAAGCGATGGTGGCGGTCGAGCGCGCCGATGTTAGTTTTCAGACGATGATGGCGATCCGGAACAAGATGGTCGCCGCGTACGAAGAAGTCATGCGAATGCAGGTGTAATCCGGCGGCCCGGGCCGCCGGTTTGCATAGATCCAGGCCGAGTTTCCGTCAGCTTCTCGGCCCGAGAGGGTGGGGCTTCCGCGCCACGGGGCCCCGCGATTTCGGGGCGCGCCGCGCCATGTGCCGGTGCGCAATTGCGGAGTTGACACTTGAAGACGGCATAGCATTACCCGGGGCCGCGCGACGCGGGAAGGGTGGAGCGTGCTCGAATTTCTGCGCCAACTGGTGACGGGCGTTGCGCAAACTTGGCGCCGCCTGTCGATCAGCGCCCGCGTGCAGCTTGCGCTGGCCGCACTGATTACGATCAGCCTTGTCGCCGGAGTCGCAATCTTCGGCGGACAGGCGCAATACGGCCGGCTGTACTCCCGCCTTGAATTGAACGAAACCAATGAAATCCAGGTGTGGCTGACGGACAACAGTATTCCCTTCCGCAACCGCGAAGGCGGCACTTCGGTCGACGTTCCCGTGGGCGATATCGCCCGTGCAAAGGTGGGACTCGCCGCGCTGGACCTTCCGAAGAGCCAGGGGACGATTCCGGGCTTCGAGCTCTTCGATCAGCGCGACCTGATGTCGAACAAGTACCTGCAAGATGTCGACTACATGCGCGCGCTCCGGGGCGAACTCCAGCGGCAGTTGAACCAATACGATTTCGTGCGCAACTCGTCCGTGTTCATCCGCGAGGCGCCAGACGAACTCTTTGTGGGCGAACAGAAGCCTTCACAGGCCACGGTGTTGCTCGACACCAACGGCAAGATATCGCCGATGCAGGTAAAGGCCGTGCTGCACACGGTGAGCAGTTTCGGCGGCGCGAACCTTTCCGAGAAAGATATCGCGGTCATGGACACCTCGGGCACGGTGTTACACAGCATTTCCGAGGACGAGTTCGCTTCCCTCGCCAGCGATCAGCTCGAGGCGAAGGTCGCCTATGAACAGGTGGCCGAGAAGAAAATCCGCGACGTATTCACCCGGCTGGGCCTGAACGCCGTGGTGACCGTCAGCGCGGTGATGGACTGGACCTCTGAGGAAGTCAGCGACACGAAGTCCATGGACGGCGCCGTCGTCAGTTCACTGACGGACGAAACCGAAACCCGCGACATCCAGCCCACGCCCCAGGGACCACCGGGCGCTCTCGCAAATGTTCCGGAAGAACTGGGCGCGGCGGGCGACGTGGGCATCATCGCCAAGACGACGGAGAAGATCGACAACTTCCAGCCCTCGATTACCCTCACGAAGACGATGAAACGCCCCGGCCGCTTGAAGCAATACAGAGTGGCGGCGTTCATCGATCCGGGTGTCGATCCCGTGATCGGGGCCGATGGCCAGCCGGCGCTCGACGCGAGCGGCAAGCCGCAGATGCAGCCGCGGCAATTCACCCCGCAACAGATCACGCAATTCGAAGCGTACATCCGCAACGCAGTCGGCGGCGGCGATTCCGTCGAGACCGACGTCGTCGTGGTCGCGCAGCCGATCAAGATTGACCAGATTTCGCCGACCGCGCCTGAGACGCTCCCGGGCGCGCCGTGGTCCGAGGCGCCGTGGTTCAACTGGACCTGGCGCATCGGCCTCGTGGTGCTGATGTTCCTCGTGGTTCGTTTCTTGATGCGCCGCGCGCTGGTGATCCCGGCGGCGGAAGAAGAGGAAGTGATCGAGATTCCCGAGGCGAGCCCCTCCGAGCGGCGCGCGCAGGAGATCGCCTCCGAGGTCGAGCGGCTCTCGCAGCAGGAACCGGAGACGGTGGCGGCCTTGCTGCGCACGTGGATGAGCGAAGAATAGCGGCGGACCGGACGACGCATGGCACGAGACAAAACCGATGTAGCGCAGATCAGCGGCAAACAGAAAGCCGCGATTTTTCTGGCGTGCATGGGCAGCGAGCGCGCGAGCCGGATCATGTCGAGCATGAGCGAGGCAGAGGTCGAGGAGATGACGCTGGCGCTTTCGAGCCTGGAGGGCATCGACCCGAACACGCGCTCGACGGTGATCAACGAGTTCTACGAGATGGCCATCGCCAACAAGGTGATGACGTCCGGCGGCATCGATTACGCCCGCAAGTTGCTGGAAAAAGCCTTCGGATCCGACCGCACCATTGAGATTCTCACGCGGCTCCAGAGCAATTTGCAGGACGTGCCCTTTCAGTTTCTTAAAAAGGCCGACCCCAGCCAGATCGTGACGTTCATCCAGGACGAGCATCCGCAGACGATTTCGCTGATCCTCGCGCACTTGTCCCCCGCGATCTCGTCGATCATTCTTTCGGGGCTGCCGATCGAGACGCAGATGGAAGTGGTCACGCGGATCGCTACGATGGAGCGCACGCCACCCGAGGTCGTCCGCGAGGTGGAGCGCGTGCTCGAGCGCAAGATGGCTGCAATCTTCACGCAGGGCTTCACGTTTGCGGGCGGCGTGAAGGAAGTGGCCGAGATTCTCAATACGGTCGATCGCGCGACCGAGAAGGCCATCATGGGGAAGCTCCAAGAGACCGACCCGGAACTCGCGAGCGATATTCTTCGACTGATGTTCACCTTCGAGGACGTGGCGCGGGTGGATGACGCAGGCATCCAGAAGACGCTGCGCGAGATCGAGTCGAAGGACCTCGCGCTCGCGCTCAAGGGATCAAACGAGGAAGTGGCCGCGAAGATTTACAAGAACATGTCCGAGCGCTCGCGCGAGATGATCAAAGAGGAAATTTCCTACATGGGCCCCGTGCGCCTGAAGCACGTCGAGGAGGCGCAACAGAAGATTGTGGCCGTGGTGCGGCGGCTCGAGGAGGCGGGGGAGCTGGTCGTGGAGGGCCGCGGGGGCGGAAGCGAAAACGAGATTGTAGTATAGTTCCTTTCGAGGGCCGGGGCTGCGGGGTCTCCGGCGCGGGGGAATTCGGCGAAACATCGGGGGATGCATGCCGAAAATCATCAAGATTGCTGCCACTCACCGGGAATCGGTGTCTTCTTTTGAGCGGGTGCCGCTGATCCCGGAGGACGCGCTAGGCGGCCGGCATCCGGCGCTCGAAGCGGCCGAGATTCTGGCCCGGGCAAACGAAGAGGCCGAAGCGATCGCGCGCGAGGCCTACGAAGAAGGCCTGCGCCGGGGGCTCGCGGAGGGCGAGCGCAAGTTTATCGAGACGGTCAATGGATCGGCCGAGCTGCTCAAGACCGCGGCCTTGCGGGTCGAGGAATCACACCAGGGATTCCTGGACGAAATCGAACCGCAGCTCATCCGGCTCGCCACGAGCATCGCTTCGAAGATTATCGAGCGTGAGTCCTCGATGTCGCACGAGGTCGTCCAGCGGACCGTCCGCGCGGCGCTCGAAAAATTGATCGACGAAGAGCACGTCGTTGTGCGTGTGAACCCGAACGACCTGGAGACGCTGCGCCAATACCGCACGGAATTGACCCAGGAATTCGACGCAATCAAGCGCATCGATCTGGTGGCCGACGAACTCATCGACACGGGCGGATGCATCGCGCAGACCGAGTCGGTGCGCATCGACGGCCGCATCGCTTCGCAGTTGGAGAAGATTCTCAACGAGCTCCTGGGCTGACGCCGCGCGTGGCGCACCTCAATCTCGATAGGCACCTTGGGCGCCTCGGCGAGAGCCAGCGGTTCACCGTGTACGGCAAAGTGCAGGAGGTCGTCGGGCTGACCATCGAGGCCACGGGACCGCCGGCGCGCGTGGGCGAGTTGTGTTACGTCGAATCGGCCGAGGGCGAGGGGCGCATTCCGGTCGAGGTGGTGGGATTTCGCGGCAAGCGCACGCTGCTCATGCCGCTCGCGCACAGCCGGGGCATCGGCCCGGACAGCGTGCTGCTGACGACCGGGTCGCCGTTGCAATTGCGCGCGGGCCCGCAACTGGTCGGCCGTGTGATCGGCGGACTGGGAAATCCCATCGACGGGCTCGGGCCGCTGCCCGCCGGCACAGCGATCGATATCATGGCGCCCGCGCCGCAACCGATGCAGCGTAGGCGGATTGTCCAGCCAATCGCGACCGGAGTGCGCGCGATTGACTCCTGCATCACCTGCGGCAAGGGGCAGCGCATCGGCGTGATGGCCGGCAGCGGCGTGGGCAAGAGCAAGCTGATGGGCATGATCGCGCGCAACACGAACGCCGACGTGAGCGTGATCGCCTTGATCGGCGAGCGCGGCCGCGAGGTGCGCGATTTCATCGAGGGCGAACTCGGCGAGAAAGGGCGCAAACGCTCCGTGGTGATCGCGGCGACTTCGGACGAGCCGGCGTTGGTGCGCATCAAGGGCGCCTACCTCGCCACGGCGGTGGCGGAGTACTTCCGCGGCCAAGGCCTCGATGTGATGCTGATGATGGACTCGGTCACGCGCTTTGCGATGGCGCAACGCGAGGTCGGTCTGGCGGTCGGCGAGCCGCCGACGACGAAGGGCTATCCGCCCTCGGTGTATTCGCTGCTGCCGCAGTTGCTCGAGCGCGCGGGCACTTCGATCCGGGGCAGCGTGACCGGGATTTATACGGTGCTCGTCGAGGCGGACGACATGAACGATCCGATAGCCGACGCGACCCGGAGCATTCTCGACGGCCACGTCGTGCTCTCGCGGGACCTCGCAACGCGCGGGCATTTCCCGGCTGTCGACGTGCTCGAGAGCATCAGCCGCGTGATGATAGACGTGACCTCGGAGCGCCACCAGAATCTCGCACAGGGCATGCGCCGCGCACTCGCCACGCACCGCGACGCGCAGGACCTGATCAACATCGGCGCGTACGTGAAAGGAAGCAGCCCGGACATCGACGAGGCCATCCGGCTCGCGCCGCGCATCAACGCTTTTCTGAAACAAGGGCTGACCGAATCCTCCGACTTCTCCACGCTCGAAGCGCAGATGGAGGAGCTACTGAAGTGACGGTGCGCGCGGGAGTCATGGGCTGATGGCCGGGGACCGCATCGGCCGCTACGAGGTGCTGCTGCGCGTGCGCAAGCGCCAGGAGGACCTCAAGGCGCAGGCGCTGGCCGTGAAGCGGAACGAACATGCCGCGCTGCGCCGGCAGCGCCGCGAACTCGACGAACGGCGGCGGGCGATGTTAAAGGAAGCGGACATTCCGCGCGGGGCACGGGTCGATCCGGTGCGCTTGCAGGCGGTCTTCCAGTACGAGCGGCATCTCAGCCGGCGCGCCGATGCCAAGGACGCAGAGATTGCGATGCACGCCGTTGTGGTGAAGTCGGCGCGCGCGGAACTTGAATCCGCCCTGGCCCAGAAGCGCATCATGGAGAAACTCATCGAGCGCGCGGAACGGGCCGAGCGCGCGAAGGCCCTCCAGCGCGAACAGCGCTGGCACGACGAGTCCGCCGTGATACGGTTCGCGCACCTCCGCAAGCGTAGCGAGGGCAAGTGAAATGATGCGGGTCGTTCTGATTATCGTTGCCGCGGTAGTCGTTTTTGTGGGGACGATTGCGGCGGCCCTCGCGCTCGCGGGCGGCTTGAACGCGGACACAATCAAGCGGCTCGCAGGCATGCAAGAAAAAGCCCCGGCGGCCGCGACGGAGCCCGCCGTAGAGGCGGGCCCGCTCACCACGAAGATCAAGGAAGAGCAGGACCGTCTCCGCGAGTGGGAGACGAAACTTCAAGAGCGCGAAGACCGGCTCGACCAGCGCGAGCAACTGCTCGACCAGACCCTCGCCGAAGTGAACAAGGCGCAGGATGAAATAAAAGCGGCGCTGGGCGAAGCCGATGCGCAACTCGCCGAGAGTATTCAAGGTATCGCGAAGACCCTGGAGAAGATGGACCCCAAGAAAGCCGCGGATGTTCTCTCCGCAATGGAGGCGGCTGACGCGGCGAAAATCACGCCGCTGGTCTCGGATCGAATTCGCGGCCAGATTTTCGACGAAATGCTGCCCGAACCCCGCACCAAACTTCTGGAAGTGCTGCAAGCCAAGAAACTCTGATCGCACACCTGCGGTTCCCAGCCACTCCGCTTCCGCAGTGCCGTTACATTCTGAGTAATTGGCACAAAATCGCCACCTATTTCGTCCTTGTTTCTCTTCTCTGTGGCCCCTGTGCCTCTGTGTTGATCCCTCCAGTGTTCCGATAGTCAACACCCAGTTTTTCTGCGGGGCATCGTTACCCGCTTCCAATCCTCGTCTCCGTTTTTCGCGGAGACGCATCCCATCCGAAAGGAGGTGAGACATGAATGAACACAATCAATGCAATGAATCCTGCGCACGTACACGCGCACGCGCCTAACGCGGCCGCGACGTCAACTCCGCCCGCCGCTAGCGAAGGGCTTGCGGGACTGTTCCTCGGGCTCTTGGGCGACATGATGGCTTCAGGAGCGTCGAGCGTCGCAATGAATCC
>JBCLBO010000110.1:0-7619 GCA_038916785.1 Candidatus Hydrogenedentales bacterium
CGCGAAAAGCCACTCGTGATTCAAGAACAGATTCTTAAAATCTTGGAGCTTAGGCCAAGCTGGCGTTACTTGGTTGGCGTTGAATACTGGCTCAAGCGATATTAGCGTAATTGTAGTGAAAGAAACCGTGTTTAAAACAGCTCTCAATGCACGGTATACGAGTAGAATGCGTAGGGTTTCGATCCAGCGGAAAAGCTTGTAGAGAAGTACCTTCACATTAATTACCCCGATGGACAACGACTTAACCATGATAGTTATCATGGTCCGACAATCGTTCAAGGTGCTGCTGGATGGTAACAGATGCAGGACAAGTGGTCTATTGCGTGTGGATCTGATGCCTGAGACAAGTCTTCGAGGCCCCGGCCTGTGGGGTGTTTTTCAAGAAGGGCCGGGCTAGAGACCGAATGTCGCCGTCGAGCTGTTCGACTCGATATAACATCTCGGGATGTCATTTCGCGCGGACTTCCCGGCGTCGCGCGTTCGGAAATTCAATTGATTGATCTGGTGGGCGACACAGGGCTCGAACCTGTGACCTCTGCCGTGTGAAGACAGCGCTCTAACCAGCTGAGCTAGCCGCCCGGAGAGTGGGGATCGTAGCAAAGGGTGCGGGTTGGGTCAAGGGAAAGGGCGGCTCACGCGGAGGCGCGGAGAGGCGGAGAAGGGCATAGGGGGCGGGAAAGTTTTCGCCGGCATCTGCGTCATCTGCGGATTGGGGTGAAGCGGCGGGACGCCGCTTCCACGTGGAGGTCAATTTCTGGAATTAAACTTGGGCGTTTTCGAGTAGGCCTACGATGTAGGCCTCGAAGTCGCCGAGGAAGAGATAGAGCTTGGCGGATTGGGCTACGGCGACGTCTTTGCCGGCGCCTTCGACGAATTCGCGGACAAGATTGGCGACGGCTTTCTCTTGAATGAGGAGGTCGTCGAGTTGTTTTTGGAGTTGATCGTCTGGCGCGCCGGCGGCGATGGCTTCGCGCAGCAGCATGCGGTTGTGGCCGATTTGCCACTTGAGTTCGTGGAGTTGGTCTTTGACTTTGCCGATGTGCGCAAAGAGTTTTACGGTTTGTTCTTTGTTGATGTCGAGGGCCTGCGCGAGGCGGACGACGAGGAGGGCGTCGACGAGTTTGACTACGTCCTCGCCGGCGACGTCGGACAGCGCAACGTCGCGGTTTTGCGCACGGAGCGCTTCTTGGAATGCGTCGAAGCCGTCGGAACCGGGCCCGGCCGGGGTTATTGCGGAGGCCGGGTTCGCCGGGGCGCCTGCGGTGGCGGGCTGGTTCGGCGCGCCTTTGGACGCTTCGGCGACGCGGGTGGCGAGGAAGCGTTCGAAATCGTCGACGAAGAGATACAACTGTGCGGACTTGGAAGTGCCGATTACGGGTTTGGATTCGCGGACCATTTTGGCGAGTACGTCGGCGATTTGCTCTTCGTAGGTGAGGACCATGTCCAGGCTTTGCTTGATACCGGATTCGGTCTTGCCGAATTCCAGGCACCAGCGCATGTGTTCTCGCAGGCCGGCGCGCTGCCATTTGAGCATGGTGAGTTGCTTGCTGATGGCGCCGCAGCTCTCGAAGAGTCTTTGTGCGGTGGCGTCGTCGCTGCCGAGGGTGCGCTTGAGGCGGACGCCGACGAGGTCTTCGATCAGCTGAAAAATTTCACGCTCTTTTTCGGACAGGTTTTGCTCGAAGGCGGCGCTATCGATCGGATAGGCGAGGGGTTTGAAGGCCGCCGTTCGGGCCGGGCGGTGATCCTGCGCGGGCGCGGGCGCGGTGGCGCCGAAAAGCCAGGCGCCCGCTACGGCTACGGTGAGCAGGCGCATGTCATTCACCCTTCCTGGGCCTCGCGCAGCATCCGCTTGAAGGTGTCGGCCTGGGCGTCGTCGAGGCGCTGGACGGCGGCGCGGTAGTCGATGCCGTGGGCAAAGGCTTCGCCAGCGGCGGCGGCGGCGCGCGATCCGGTGACGGCGGCGATGAGGCGGTCGGAGTAGAGCTGTTCGGGTTGAGGCGCATTCTCGAAGCGGGCCAGAACGAATTGTTGGACGTCGGAATCCTGGCTGACGCGGAGCTCGAGTTCGGCCATGAGCGCGTCTTCGTCGCTGGCGGCCGCCGGCGTAGCGGCGGGTAGAGTGGCGACACTCTGCGCCGGCGTGACGGGCTGTAGAGAAGCGTAGGAGAGGACGGCGACTACGATGGCGAACGCAGTCGACGCGATCGCAGCGGGAATGCCCCAGCGGACGGGACGCCGATCGCGCTGTTCTTCGATGGAGGCGATGACACGCGCGACGAAGGCCGGGTGGAGTTCCGGAGCGTCGAGGCTGCGCAGACGCGCGGAGAGTTCTGCGAAAGCCAGATGTTCTTTGGAGGCATCGGCGGACCCTGCGATCAGGCGGGCAATGGACGAAGCGTCCTTGGCCTCGCCGTCGAGGTAGGCCGAGATGTCCTCACGTACTCGCTTCTTCATTTCGCCACTCCAGTCTCGCGTTTGCCCCGCGCTTTCCTTCTAACTGAATACCCACACCGGCCGTTACAGTTCCTGACCACCCATCCGCTCGAGGTGGCGCCGCAACTGATCGCGTGCCCGCGCGATGCGGCTTTTCACGGTACCTTTGCGGCACTTGACGATCTTTGCAATGCTGCTGTAGTCCAGCCCTTGCAATTCCCGCAACACCAGCACTTCCCGGTGTTTCGGGGAGAGCTGGGCCAAGCCAGCCTCCAGCATACCATCAATTTCGTGGAGGCGGGCTTCGCGGTCGGGCCGGCGCGAGTCGTCCACGAGACTGCGCTCGATGTTCTCGTCGTCCGTCAACGAGAACGTGATTCCGCGGCCGCGGCGGGACGAGTCCCGGATGAAATTCAGCGTCAAGTTCCGCGCGATGCCGAAGAGCAGCGTGGAGAACTTGGCCCTCGGGGTCAGCCGATCCAAGTACCGATACACACGAACAAAACTGTCTTGCGCGAGGTCCTCCGCGTCCTCCCGGCTGCCAATCATTCGCTGGCAGAAGTGGACGACGGGGCGCTCGTAGCGCCGGACGAGTTCGGAGAACGCGACCATGTCTCCCGAGCGCGCTTTTTCGATGAGGTCCCAATCGGAGGTATCGCTCATCTTTTCGCGCCCGAGGGCCGGGATCGCCGACACTCGCCACCTTTGGGTTGAAACCCCAACACGTGTTATCGGTTCCAGTTTCACGGCCTAAGTATAACCTGAGCAATCGCTTACGTTAGTTTCGAAAAAGGGCCTGCCCCAGCCCTGAGCCTAACATACGACCCGCCCGCATACCATTGGGTTTATGGGTGCCAGGCTCACAGCGGCCGACTCAGGTCCGGCGGACGCGAGGGCCCTCGGGGCCGTCTTCGAGGACCCAGCCGAGCTCTGTGAGTTGTTGGCGGATGGCGTCGGCCCGGGCGAAGTCCTTGGCCCGGCGCGATTTTTGGCGGTCCTGCACCAGCGCCTCGATTTCGGCGGGCACGGACGCTTCCGGGGCGTCGCCGAGGAAGCAGACCACCTTGTCCAGCCGATCGAAGAGAGCGAGGGCGCGCTCGGCCCCGGCCTTGGGCAGGCGGTCCTCGTCCATGAGGCGGTTGGTCGCGCGGACGAACTCGAAGAGGGCGGCGAGCGCGCCGGAAATGTTCAGGTCGTCGTCGAGCGCTTCGGCAAAGGAGCTCTCGCAGGCCATGCACTCGGTTTCGAGCGACTCTCCCGCCGTGGCACGGACGGCCCCGAGGCGGCGGCGGAAATCGCGGATGCGCTGGATGGCTTCCTTGGCGGCTTCGAGATTTTCGGTGGAGAAGTTTGTCGGCTGGCGGTAGTGCGTGGAGCGCAGCGCGTAGCGGATTGCGATCGGGTCGTGGCCCTGGGCGAGGAGCTCGCGCAGGGTGATCACGTTACCGAGCGACTTGGAAATTTTCTGTCCTTCGAGATTGAGGTGCGCCGCGTGAAGCCAATAGCGCACGAAGGGTTTTCCCGTTGCGCCTTCGGACTGCGCGATTTCGTTTTCGTGGTGCGGAAAGACGAGGTCGATGCCGCCGCAATGGATGTCGAAGCTCTCGCCGAGCAGGCCCATGCTCATGGCGGAGCATTCGAGGTGCCAGCCGGGCCGGCCCTTGCCGAGTTCGGTGTCCCAGAAGACCGCGCCGTCCTCGGGGGTGTAGGCCTTCCACAGCGCGAAGTCGCGCGCACTCTCCGTGCTGTATTCGTCCACATCCACGCGGCCGCTGGCGCCGGCCTGCAATCCTGCGGCGTCGAGGCGGCTGAGTTTGCCGTAGGTGGGGAAGGCGGAGATGCGGTAATACACGCTGCCGTCGGCTTCGTAGGTGAGGCCGCGATCGCGCAGGCGCTTGACGAGCGCGACCATGTCCGGGACGAAACCGGTCGCGCGCGGGACGTGGTGCGGGCGCGCGATGCCGAGGGTGTCGAGGTCATCGAAGAAGGCTTGCGTGAAACGGCCCGTGAGCGAGGGCAGGCCCTCGCCGGTCTCGCGGCAGGCGCGGATGATTTTGTCCTCGACGTCGGTGATGTTCATGACGTGCGTGACGGCGAGGCCGCGGTATTCGAGGTGGCGGCGCAGCAGGTCTTCGAAGAGAAAGGTGCGCAGGTTTCCTATGTGCGCGAAGTTGTAGACCGTGGGGCCGCAGGCGTAGAGACCCACCTTGCCCGGGACGAGCGGGACGAAGTCTTCCTTGCGGCGCGTGAGCGTGTTGTAAAAGCGAATCGGCATGGGCGAGGGCAACCGGGTCAGGAGAAAGAGGGATTCTAGCGGCGAACTCGCGGGATACGCAACGTGCTAGTATGAATTGTTTGATGCAGTGAACGTCCCGATGCCGGTGAAGCTTGGGAGAGCGCTGACGGGACCTTGGGCAACAGGTGCGCTTGGAATTGCGGTGTTGGCGGCATTCGGATTTATTTACCGGGCGGCCACTCGTCGTCGCCCGGACGATCCTGTTCGAAAGTCCGGTGCTCGGTTGGCGGATACCGGTCATACAGCCTGGTGGGCATCATGGTTGGGCGACTCAACCGGCCGCCAATCTACCAGTGACTCATCCGGCAGCCATCACGGCAGTGACTCCCATTCGGATCACGGTGGTTCGTCGACGTCGGACGGCGATGGCTCCGGATTTTGACGTCGGCTGGGTTGCCAAAGCTATGGTTCCGCGACGCGGATTCATATCTCGCATGCGGTGCATTGGGATAGCCCCGAAGGGGCATTCTAAGGTAGCCCAGGGCAGAGCGGAGCGGCGCCCTGGGTTTTGAGGTCCCGACCAAAGTTAAGCCCTGAAGGGGCGTTCTCAGCGATGTCCCAATCCCTGGCCCAAATTTACGTACATCTGATTTTCAGCACGAAAAACCGAAAGCCTTACCTAACGCCGGAAATTCAATCGGAATTGTGGCCGTACTTGGCGAAGGTCTTGGAAAACCTCGACTGTAACGCCAAGGCGATTGGCGGTGTCGCGGATCATGTGCATGTCTTGTGCTCGCTCTCCAAGAATCTTTCGGTGGCCGAGCTCGTCGAGGAAATCAAAAAACCCACCTCGAGATGGTTGAAGACGAAGTCTCCCACCCTGCGAGACTTTCGTTGGCAGAGTGGTTACGCTGCGTTCTCGGTCAGCCAGTCGGGGATGGCTCGAGTGCGCGAGTACATCGCGGCGCAGGCCGAGCATCATCGGCGGCATCCCTTCCAAGACGAGCTACGCGCGTTTCTCAAGAAGCACATGGTGAATTTCGACGAGCAGTATCTGTGGGACTGAGTCGCTAGTGCGCCCTTTCAGGGCTTTCCGTGGGTGGGTGCTCCAAACCCAGGGCGCCGCTCCGCTCTGCCCTGGGCTACCTTAGAGCGCCCCTTTGGGGCTGAAGTACTGATACGCGCAGTGCGTCGGTGTGATAATTCGCGATGACGACGGGTCAGGCGGGTGTGGCGGCGACTAAACTCTGGCATCCAAACGCGCCGAGACGGAACGATAAAAACACTAAAGGCTTGCCGGGCGGGTGCCGATATTATAGATAAGAACAATTGGGTTGGCCGTTTTGGCCTGCCTAAGACGGATGAGGCACGGGGCGGCGATGGGCCGCTTCGCCCAGGCTCACGGATGAGCGGGGAGCGGAACCATGGTAATTGGCGGGCTGACCGGACCGGCGGGGGCGACCCCCGGCCGCGCGCGGAACGGCCTGCGTCTGAAGTCGCCGGTCTTCGAGGCCACGGATGGCGTGAAGATCAGCGCGGCGTCGCTGGCGGCGTCGCTGACTGGCGAGGCGAGCGATATCCGGAAGCAGCAGATCGAGGAAGTGAAGGCGCGGGTGGAGGAAGGCGCGTATAAGCTCCAGGCGACCGTGTTGATGCTGGCGGCGCGGATTTCGCCGTACGTCGGGTAGGAGAAATTCTCAACACCGTGACACGGAGCACACAGAGAGATTGTGCAGTGGGTCTGGGCTCTCTGTGAATTCGGTGTCTCGGTGTTGATCTTCTATTTGAGTTGGCGCTGCACGGAGACGACGACGCCCTGGATGGAGACGTCTTCGGCGGGGACGACGATGGGCTTCATCGAGGAATTCGCCGGGCGCAGTTCGATGGTGTTCCCGCGTGGATGGAAGTGCTTGACGGTGGCCTCGCCGTCGACGAGCGCGACGACGACGTCGCCCGTGCGCGGGCGAAGGGTGGGATCCACGACGACGAGGTCGCCGGGGAGGATGCCGTCTTCAATCATGCTCTCGCCGCGGACTTTGAGGCAGAAGCCGCCGCGATTCGCGAGTTTTATCGGGACCGCCACGTAGTCGTCGATGTGTTGCTCGGCGAGGCTGAACGCGCCGGCGGCGATCCGGCCGACGACAGGGGCCATGCCGGCTTCGTTTTGGTAGAGGTTGGTAGCGCCCTTGGAGGTCACGGTGATTCCGCGCGCCTTGGACGTGCGCTCGATGTAGCCCTTCTTCTCCAGCGCGACGAGGTGATCGTTCACGCCGTTGGTGGACGAGATGTCAAAGCGCTCGCCGATTTCCGCAATGGTCGGCGGACTGCCATTGTCGCGGATGCACTCGATAATGAATTTCAGAATCTGCGACTGGCGTTTGGTGAGTTCGATCGACATAGGCCCCCGATCTCTAAGAGACTGAACAAATGTTGTCTGAATACTTGTTCAGCGGTATTAGAGCACGGGGCGTGGCGCGGTGTCAAGGGGCGGGCCTCAGGCCTTCGCGTGCGTCTTTATCTTCGCCAGCTTGCCGGTCGCGTCGTAGGTCTTCCACTCGCCCACTTTCTTCTCGCCGAGATAACGCCCCTCGTCGGACCGCGTGCCGTCCGCGCGATAACGCGTCCACACGCCACAGCGCTCGCCGTTCTTGAACTCCCCGGTCTGCATCAACTTCCCGTTTTCGCGGTACCACGTCCACTTCCCGTGGATACTGCCCTTCGCAAACTTGCCGATCGCTTTCAGCCGCCCGTTGCGCAGGTAAAATTTCCACTCGCCCGTGCGCTCGCCGTCCTTGTGCCGCCCCTCGCACGAGACGGACCCGCCCTTGAAAAACTCCTTGTACGGCCCACTCTTCAGTTTCCCGTCCGCGCCACGCGTGCCCGTCATTCATTGCGCACCTCCGAGCCGGTCGTTCAGCCACACGGAAACGCCAAACTACGAAGAATT
>JBCLBO010000111.1:0-7144 GCA_038916785.1 Candidatus Hydrogenedentales bacterium
GTGTCGAACGAGGGCCTGCACACGTCGGTCCGATATTTCGAAGAGGCCACCCAGCTCGATCCAAGCTTTGCCGAAGCCTGGGCCCGGCTGGGCGGGTCGTACCGAATGTTGACGACCTTTGGTTTTGGCGTGCCGGCCGAGGTGATTCCCAAGGCGCGCGCGGCCGACACGAGGGCCCTGGAACTTGACCCCGATCTGCCGATGGCGCACGCAGGGCTCGGGGGGACGCTTTGGACCTACGACCGAGAGTGGGAACAAGCCGAATCGCAGTTGCGGCGGGCGCTGGAGTTGGATCCAAACTACGCCTCCGCGCACACCGCCTACGCCACTTACCTTGTTGTCATGGGACGCCTCGGCGAAGCGGTCGCGCATGCGCAGACGGCCCTGGAGCTCGAAGCGGACGACCCTTGGGTGGTGCAGACTGCGCAATTTATCTTCGTCTATTCCGGACAGCCGGATCGCGCGCGCGCTCAGTTGGAGCGGACAATGGAGGCTCGCCCTGACTTTCTCCCCGGAATCGTCGCTTTGACGCACACGTACGCAGCATTGGGCGAAAGCGAGAAGGCGGTTGCCACGGGAGAGCGATGGGCCATTCTATCCAATCGCAGCGAGGGGTCTCTGAGCACGCTCGCGATTAATCTGGCGTCGTCCGGGCAAATCGAGCGGGCGCGGGCCATCCTCGATGAGGCGAGCGCAAAGTCGGAGGGGCCTCTTGCCGGCCGGGTATTTTTTGCCTACGCATTGCTTGGAGAGCTGGACATCGCGTTCAAGTGGATGGAGACCAGCTTTGATTCGAGGGACTACGGCGTTTTCTGGTTCCGGGTCATGCCGTACAGGAAAGATATAGCGAACAACCCCAACATGATCCGATTTCGGACCGATCCGCGTTTCCACGAGATCATCGACCGGATGAAATATCCCCCGCTGCCGCCGGAGCATCCGGGGTATGCGGAGGAGCAGGCGTGGCTGGCGAAGAAGAAGGCCGCGGCAGATGCGAACGCGCCGATCACCAAGATCGCGGTGTTGCCGTTTAAGAACATATCCGGCGACCCGCAGCAGGAATTCTTCGTGGACGGGATGACGGAGGCGCTGATCTCGGAGCTGGCGAAGATCAAGAGCATCAAGGTGATCTCGCGGACTTCGGCGATGCACTACAAGGACTCGGACAAGACCTTGCCGGAAATCGCGCGCGAGCTGGGTGTGGACGGCCTCGTCGAGGGCTCCGCGATGAAGGCGGGCAACGAGGTACGCATCACCGCGCAGCTCATCCGCGCCGCGACCGACGAACACCTCTGGGCGGACAACTACACCGAGACCCTGGACAACGTACTCAAGCTACAAGCCAAAGTCGCGCTCGCGATCACAACGGCGATCAAAGCCGTCGTCACGCCCGACGAGCGCGGCCGAGTGAACTCCGCCAAGACAGTGAACGTCGCGGCCTACGAACTCTACGTGCAGGCGCGGCACTACTGGAGCCTGAGGAGCCCCGACGGCTTCCGGCGCGCCGGCGATCTGTTTACGAAGTCGCTCGAGATCGACCCGGATTTCGCGCTGGGCCACGTGGGTCTGGCGGACACGTATTTACAACTGTCCGATTATTACCTGATGCCGAGCGCCGAGGCCCTTCGCCTGGGCCGCGAAGAAGCGGAAAAAGCCCTCGCCCTGGACCCAGCGCTGGGTGAAGCCTATGCGACAATCGCGTATATTGATATGTCGGAGAACTGGAACTGGAAAACCGCCGAGGCGGCGTTCCTGAAATCCATCGAGCTCAGTCCGAACTATGCCACGGCGCATCAGTGGTATGGGGGCTACTTGGCGGCGACCGGCCGGCACTCCCAGGCGGTGGAGGAGCAGCGGCTGGCATACGAGCTCGATCCCGCTTCGCCCGTGATTGCGGCGAGATATCCAGAGGCCCTGGCGCGAGACGGCCAGATTGAAGAATCGCTCGCGTTGGCCGAGCGCGTCGCGGCTCGATATCCCGAAAACTGGCGGGTTCTTATGGCGCTTACGCTGGTCTACACCGCGGCCGGGCGGCATTCCGACGCACTCGCCGCCGCTGAGGGCATGGGCGCGGCTGACGGCAGCACAGTCGCTGCCGCTATGTACAAGGCCGTCGCTCTTGCGCATCTCGGGCGAGCCGACGAAGCGCGCCAGGTGATCGAGGACACCGTTTCTCGCGCGGATGTGCCGACGATCCCGTCGGTCCAAGTGGCTCGCGCGTACGCTGCTTTAAGCGATCCGGATCGTGCGCTTGAATGGCTGACGAAAGCCTGCGATACGCACGATCCCTGGGTATGGCGATTGAAATTGTTCCCCGAGTTCGACGCGCTTGAGAGCGACCCGCGCTACCAGGCCCTGCTCCGCCGGATGAACTTCCCGGAATAAGACCGATTCACCACGAAGATCACGAAGGACACTCCACCCCCGCCATTGCTTCGTCGCAAGCGCGCTCCTCGCAATGACGTGGGGGCAAGCGCGCTCCTCGCAATGACGGTTTAGATTGGGGTTTTCAACGGAGCAGGCAAGAGTGTCAATCGCTCTTCCTGATTATTTCTTCCCCGCCTTGGTTGTGCGGTCCTTGCGGACATCCATGTAGTCGCGGTGGGCGTCGAGTTGCTTGGCGCCGGCTTCGCGGACGGCGCTGTCGTCTACCTTTGCGAGCGGGGTGTAGCGCGGGTGGTGGTGTTCCTTGTAGGGGTCATTGTGCTTGGCGTTGTAGCAGGCGATGAGCACCCAGCGCGGATGGTCGCTGTCGTTGGGCGCGGAGGCGTGTAGCGTGTTGCCGTGAAAGAAGAACCCGTCGCCGGGGTCCATCTCGCAATACACCAACTCGAAATGTTCCTTCGCCCATGCGACGCGGTCGTAGTCCGCGCCGGTCTGGTCTCCCGTGAGCCGGTGCTCGACGCGTCCGAGCGTGTGCGAGCCGCGGAGCACCTGCATGCACCCGTTCGCGCGCGTCGAAGGGTCGAGCGCGATCATCACGCTGAGCATATCGGGGAAGAGGCAGCCGTTCTGGTACCAGTAGCCGTAATCCTGGTGCCACTCCCAGGCGCCGCCCACGCGGGGCTCCTTCATGGAGAGTTTCGAGTGGTAGTGGTACACCTCGTCGCCCAGCAGCCTCTCGGAGGTGTCCACCATGCGGCGGCAGCGCGCGACCGCGCCGAAGATGTCGTCGCTCGGGTGGTTCCACAGCGTCATCTTGCTTTTGCGTCCCGCCGCGTCGGTCACATTGAAGGCGTTCTGGCCGATCGTGTCGTCGCCCCGCGCGGCGGAGAGCATCATGCGCGTCTCCTCGGGGTCGAAGAGCCCCCTCACCAGCAGGTAGCCGTCACGGTGAAACTGCGCGATTTGCTCATCAGCAATCTGAAATCCCATCGCCGTTCTCCCTTTCGTGCTCCTAATCGTGTAAGAGTGTCTAATGCTCTGTTGAAAACCCCAATCTAAACCGTCATTGCGAGGAGCGCGCTTGCGACGAAGCAATCTCTTCGTCTCGTTAACTTCACGAACGCGGGATCTCCGGTGCGCAAGATTGCTTCGTCGCAAGCGCGCTCCTCGCAATGACGGGGGTGGAGTGTCCTTCGTGTTCTTCGTGGTGAATCGGTCTTATTCGGGGAAGTTCATCCGGCGGAGCAGGGCCTGGTAGCGCGGGTCGCTCTCAAGCGCGTCGAACTCCCGGAACAACTTCAGCCGCCATACCAAGGGATCGTGCGTATCGCAGGCTCTGGTCAGCCATTCAAGCGCACGATCCGGATCGCTTAAAGCAGCGTACACGCGAGCCACATAGACCGACGGGATCGTCGGCATATCGGCGCCGGATACCGTGTCCTCCACCAGGCGCCGAGCTTCGTCAGGCCGGCCGAGATGTGCAAGAGCGACGGCCTTAAACATTGCCGCGGTGACTGTGTTGCCTTCAGCCGCGACCATACCCTCAGCGGCGGCGAGTGCATCTACATGCCGCCCGGCCGCGGTGTAGACCCGTGTCAGCGTCATCAGAACGCGCCAGTTGCCGGGGTATTGGGCCGCTGCGCGCTCGGCCCGATTGACGGCCTCCTGAATCTGGCCATCTCGCGCCAAGAACCCTGCAAATGCCACCGCAATTATGGGCGAAGCGGGATCGAGTTCGTATGCCAGCCGCGATTCGACCACGGCTTGGGAATACCGGCCGGTCGCCGCCAAGTATTCCCCATACCACTGATGCGCCGTGGCGTAGTTCGGACTGAGCTCGATGGATTTCAGGAACGCCGCCTCGGCGGCTTTCCAGTCCCAGTTCTGTATCATGCCAATAAACGCAACGGTTGCATAGGCTTCACCCAGCGCCGGGTCCAAGGCGAGGGCTTTTTCCGCTTCTTCACGGGCCAGGCGGAGGGCCTCGGCGCTCGGCATCAGGTAGAAATCGGGCAGCAAAAAATACATGTCCGCCAGACCCGCGTGGCCCAGCGCGAAATCCGGGTCGATCTCGAGCGACTTCGTAAACAGTTCGCCGGCGCGCCGCATCCCGTCGGGACTCCGCAGGCTCCAGTAGAGCCGCGCCTGCACGTAGAGTTCGTAGGCCTCGATGTTCACCGTCTTGGCCGCGTTCACGCGGATGCGTTCGTCGGGCGTGACGACGGCCTTGATCTCCGCCGTGATCGCCAGCGCGACTTTGGCTTGTAGCTTGAGTACGTTGTCCAGGGTCTCGGTGTAGTTGTCCGCCCAGAGGTGATCGTCGGTGGCGGCGCGGATGAGTTGCGCGGTGATGCGTACCTCGTTGCCCGCCTTCATGGCAGAGCCCTCGACGATGCCGTCCACTTTCAGTTCCGCCGCGATTTCCGGCAAGGGCTTGTCCGAGTCCTTGTAGTGCATCGCCGAAGTCCGCGAGATGACCTTGATGCTCTTGATCTTCGCCAGCTCCGAGATGAGCGCCTCCGTCATCCCGTCCACGAAGAATTCCTGCTGCGGGTCGCCGGAGATGTTCTTGAACGGCAACACCGCGATCTTGGTGATCGGCGCATTCGCATCCGCCGCGGCCTTCTTTTTCGCCAGCCAGGCTTGCTCGTCCGCATAACCGGGGTGGTCTGGGGGCAGCGGGGGATATTTCATCCGGTCGATGATCTCGTGGAATCGCGGATCAGTCCGGAATCGGATCATGTTGGGGTTGTTCGCTGCATCCTTCCTGTACGGCAGGACCCGGAACAAGAAAACGCCGAAGTCCCTTGAATCAAAGCTGGTCTCCATCCACTTGAACGCGATGTCCAGCTCTCCAAGCAATGCGTAGATAAGCGATATACGGTAGGAAACCGACTGATCCGTCATTGCGCTCGCCTCGTCGAGGATTGCCCGCGCCCGCTCGATTTGCCCGGACGACGCCAGGGTTTCTGCGAGCTGGGCCAGAGACCCCGCACTGCGATCGGAGAACTGGACCCCTTGCTCTGCCGTGGCAACCGCCTTCTCGCCCTCGCCCAATGCTGCGTACGTGATCGTCAAAGCGAGGATTCCGGGGAGAAAGTCGGGACGAGATTCCACAATTCGCTCCAATTGAGCGCGCGCGCGATCCGGCTGCCCGGCGTTGGTGAAGACAAATTGCGCACTCCGCACCACCAAGGGGTCGTCCGCTTCGAGTTCCAGGGCCGTCTGCGCGTGCGCGACCGCTTCGCCGAGGCGTCCCATGGCAACAAGGTAAAGGGCGTAGGAGTTGTGTCCCGAGGCGTAGTTTGGATCCAACTCCAGCGCCCGCCGAAACTGCGATTCGGCTTGTTCCCACTCGCGGTCGTAGCTCCAAAGCGTCCGCCCGAGCCCTTCGTGCGCCATCGGCAGATCGGGGTCAAGTTCCAAGGCCTTCGTATCGGCCGCGCGCGCCTTCGGATATACCTCGGCCGGCACGCCAAAACCCAAGATCGTCAAATATCTGTACGACATGCCTAGCCGCGCCCAGGCTTCGGCAAAGCTTGGATCGAGCTGGGTGGCCTCCTCGAGATACCGGATCGACGTGTGCTGGCCCTCGTTCGACCACTGGTCCATAAAATGAATACCCAAGAGATACGCGTCATAGGCTTTTGGATTCACGGTGCGTGTCCGAGCGATACGATCGCGATCTACCCCGGTCAATTCCACCTTGAGCGCGTCTGCAATGGCTAATGCCACTTTGGCTTGTAGCTTGAGTACGTTGTCCAGGGTCTCGGTGTAGTTTTCCGCCCAGAGGTGATCGTCGGTGGCGGCGCGGATGAGTTGCGCGGTGATGCGTACCTCGTTGCCCGCCTTCATGGCAGAGCCCTCGACGAGGCCGTCCACGACTAGCTCGCGCGCGATTTCCGGCAAGGTCTTGTCCGAGTCTTTGTAGTGCATCGAGGAGGTCCGCGAGATCACCTTGATGCTCTTGATCTTCGCCAGTTCGGAGATGAGCGCCTCCGTCATCCCGTCCACGAAGTATTCCTGCTGCGGGTCGCCGGATATGTTCTTAAACGGCAACACCGCGATCTTGGTGATTGGCGCATTCGCGTCGGCTGCGGCTGGCGCATCCGCGTTCGTGTCGGTGCGAGTCTTGGGCTGGCCCGCGAAGTAGGCCACGCCCAAAAGCGTAAGCGCGGCGGCAATGCCCGCCACAGTTATCCCCAGCCGCCTGCGTTTCGGGCTGGATGCAGACGACGATCGCGTCTTCGCGTGGCCCGCGGGCTGTTTCGCGCGGCGGATCAGTTTTGCTTTGTCGCCGGAGGCCGGCGCTTCGATGGGTGCGAGGCCTTCCAAGGCCGCCTCGCCGATGTCGAGCGGTTCGTCGAAACCCTTCAAGGCGTAAGTGCCGTGCGTCTGCCAGAGCACGGGCTGGCCGAAGGTGTCCACACCCAAGCGTTGCCGCGCGGAGTTGTACACGGCGGACGACATGAGCACTTGGCCCGGCTTGGCGAGGCCGCAGATGCGTGAGGCGAGATCGACGGCGAGGCCGGAGACTTTCAGCGCATCGCCTTCGGTCCGCGTCTCGGTCACTTCGCCCATGTGGATGCCGACGCGGACGCCCGGCAGATCGGGCTCGTCCGCGTGCGCTTGTTGCAAGCGAAGCGCGAAGATGACCGCGGCTGACGAGGTCTCGAAGGTGAGAAAGCAGCCGTCTCCCGCCCAGTCGATGATGCGCCCGCCGCATTCCTTGGCGAGGGACTTGATGTGTGCGGCGTGG
>JBCLBO010000112.1:0-7104 GCA_038916785.1 Candidatus Hydrogenedentales bacterium
CCAGTGGGACTCGGCGGTGACGTCGCTGAAGCGGCTCATGTGGTCTAGAAACGCCGGGCTGCCGATCGGGGGCTGGGAAGTGTCCCAGGGCACGCGCCGCGCGGGAATCGCCCAAGAGACGAGCGCCGGTTTTCCGTAGCAACAGCCGTTCAAGAAACAGCCGAGGCGCCCGAAGGCGTGGCCGAGCGGTATGTACGGAAACATGATGTCGCAGGCCGGCCAGAACGGCACCTTGTGGCGCCGAAAATACCAGATGGTAAACAGGAGCGCCGGCGGGATCGCGCCTTGGAACACGAGGCCCCCGCGCCACACGGCGATCCACCCCAGCGGATCGCTCCACGAGTACTCCTGGGGGAACATCAAGATATGGGCGAGGCGTGTGCCCGCGATTCCAATCGCGAGCAGCAAAAACGCGAGATCGGAAAATACCCTTGGACTGTACCCGCGCGCGATCGCGTCCCGCTGCGAGAGGTAGAGCACACACAAAAACCCCACCGCGATCATCAGGCCGTACAGGTGAATCGAGAGGGGCCCGATCTTAAACAGGACGGGGAGCATTGGTCTCCTTGCGCAGGGGCCGTCCCCAGGTGATCACGAGCAGCACGACACCGATGTCGATACAGGAGTCTGCCACATTGAAGGTCGGGAAATATTTCCAGGGAAAATCAAAGGGGATGAAATAAAAATGGAACTGGAGAAAATCGGTCACCCCGCCGAAAATCAGGCGGTCCGTTATGTTGCCGATGGCGCCGCCGGCCACCAGTCCGAATGCCGTCGATTGCCACTTCGATCCGATGTCCAGGTGGCGAAATAGATACACCAGCACGGCCATCGCGGCCAGCGGCGCGAGATACGCCACCCACGGCGTGTCCCGGAACATGCCGCCGACGATCCCTGTGTTGCGGTGATGCACGAGTTGGAAGAATACATCGTCCCGGTGCGTGACGTCGGTGGATACGAGTGCGCGGACGAGGACTTTGGTCGCCTGGTCGATCACGAGCGCCGTAGCGCCGATCGCGGTGATCCAGCGGACCTGTCGCGCGCGGTCCGTCATCGTGGGGACCCATCCAAGGCCTGAGTAGGCCGGCTCAACGGTAGTTCAGTTCTTTCTCGTTCTTTGATTCGCACTCGACGCAGCGCTTCGCAGCAGGAAACACCTCTAGGCGTCTCTTGGGGATTTCCTTATTGCAATTCATGCACTCGCCGTAGTCCCCCTCGGCGATCCGCTGCAGCGCATCCGCCACCTCGCGCAGCATCTGCGATTCGCCGCTGACCAGGCGCATCGCCGTTTCGCGATCGTTCGTGTCGGTGCCGGCCTCAGCGAAACTCGTCAGGTCCATGGCGGTCTCGCTGCTGGCCGCCTCGAGGGTGTCCTTGCCGATCGTGCGTATGCCCTTCAGCAGATGCGCGCTTTCCGCTTGCAGCAACTTCTTGAACTTCTGCATCTCGCGCTTGGTCATCGCTTGGGTACTCCTGTGCCACGCATTGAAACGTCCTCCGCGCGTCCCCAGTGAAACTCCCCGTGCCGCCGACTCATTCCTCGCACCGAACGCCCGTGTTCGGAAACTATTTCTTCATGGCCGCCCGCGGCGCACCGCGATCGCAAAAAAAATCGCGTAACCTATTTCACCAAAGCGACTTAGAAAGTGCGGAACGATATCACGGTCGAATTTATGAGTCAAGCAATCGAATCCCGCCTATTTTGCTTTATCGCGCAACCCCTTGGATTCCAAGCAATTGGAGCCGCAGGGGCCGTCGCGCTAAGCTGGGCCAATCGAGCCGGTCGCTCGCAGGAGTTCCGGCCTGTGTTAGCGGAGGATTTGCATGTCCCGCCCAGATGACAAGCGAGTCGTCGTTGCCATTCACCTGTGTGCCGATGAAGCCGAAGCGACGGTGATCACGGCGTTGCTGCGCGATCGTGGCATTGAGTGTTTTCAGAGGTCTTGGCTGCCGAACAGCGTGTTTCCGATGGCGACCGGCGGTGTGACGCTCTACGTGGACGAGTCGGCCGCCGAAAACGCGATCGGGCTCCTCGAGGACGCGCAGGGCGCCAGTTAGCCATCCATTGAGATGGTTTGCAGAGTGGAAGCGGCGTCCCGCCGCTTCTCAAAAGAGCCGTCCCGGCTCTTCCACTCTAAAAGCATCTAACAATACCCGACGCCGGCCGCCCTGCACCCGCATGGGCGGGCCGCCCATGCTACGACCCGGTCGAGAGGCTGGCGCGTAGCGCTTCGAGTTGGTCGGCCAATTGCGTGTTGAGTGGGGCTTCGGGCTGCGTCTGTACCGGCATTCTGGTGTCTTCGCGGGGCTGCCGCTGTTTGTTCTTGCCCTTGCTCCGTTGTTGGTCCCGGCCGTCCTGGCGGGGCCGATCGGGCCGCCCTTCGTTGCGCGGGCTTTGTGCGGGCCGTGCAGCGCGCTCGCGCGGAGGTCGGCGTTGTTCGCCTTCGGGTCGCCGCGCGCGCGGCTGTTCTGCGCCGCCCGCCGGGGTCTGGGGCTTGGCTTCGTCGCGCCGCGGCTGAGGGCGCGCCGGCTTTCGCTCTGGCAGCTCTTTTTCGAGCGCCTTCATCGAGAGGGAGATCCGCGCGGGATCTTTCTCGATCTTGATCACCTTTACGCGTACGCTCTCGCCGACGTGTACCACGCGGCGCGGATCTTTCACGTAGCGCCGGCTGAGTTCGGACAAGTGCACGAGGCCGTCCTGGCCCACGCCGATGTCCACGAAGGCGCCAAAATCGGTCACGTTCGTCACCATGCCCTCGAGTTCCTGGCCGTCGTTCAGGTCCTGCACGCTGCGCACGTTCTCGTCGAACTTCGCCGCGCGGAACCGCCGCCGCGGGTCGCGCCCGGGCCGCGCGAGTTCTTTCAAGATATCTTTCACGGAGACCTGCCCGACCGTATCGCTCACGAAGGCTTCGGCTTGAATTTTCTCGACTAACGCTTGATTCCCGACCAGCTCCGAAATCGCTGACCCGGCCGCCGCGGCCATCTTGGCCACGAGCTCGTAGGACTCCGGGTGCACGGCGGTGTTGTCCAGTGGATTCGTCCCGCCGGAAATTCTCAGGAACCCCGCGCATTGCTCGAAGGTCTTCGGGCCGATGCCCGGTATTTCCGAGAGTTCCTGGCGCGATTTGAACCCGCCTTTTTGCCGGCGCACCTCGACGATGTTCTGGGCGGTGCCGTATTGAATGCCCGCCACGTAGCGCAGCAGCGAGGGCGACGCGGTGTTCAAGTCGACGCCGACCTGGTTCACGCACTGGGTCACGGTCTGGTGCAGGCCTTCGCGCAGCCTTTTTTGGTTCACGTCGTGTTGATATTGCCCGACGCCGATGCTGCGCGGCTCAATCTTCACCAACTCGGAGAGCGGGTCCTGCAGGCGCCGCGCGATCGACAGCGCGCCGCGCACGGTCACGTCGAGGTCCGGATGCTCTTCGCGTGCCAGCTTCGAGGCCGAATACACAGACGCCCCCGCCTCATTCACCAGCGCGATGAACGGTGCGCCCTCGCCGAACTCCTCCAGACTTTGGCGTACAAAGGCCAAGGCCTCGCGGCAGCCGGTGCCGTTGCCCAGCGCCACCGCCTGCACGCCGTGGTCTCGCACCAGCTTGACCAGCGCCTCGCGCGCCTCGCGCCGCTTCTCGTCGCCTTGTTCGGGATACACCGTCGCCGCGCCGGCGTAGTCGCTTTTGTTGTCCACGACCCCGAGCTTGCAGCCGGATTTGTGCCCCGGGTCGACCCCGAGCACGACCAGGCGGCCCGCCGCCGGCGCCATCAGCAGGCTCTTGACGTTGTCGCGGAACACACGAATCGCGTTCTCTTCCACCCGCGCGCGCGCCTCGGCCATCACTTCGCTCTCGATCGAGGGACGCAGCAGCCGGTCGTAGGCTTCGTTCACCGTCTCCTGTAATACTGGAGCGCAGGGCGACGCCGCATTGCGGATGAATCCTGCGGCGAACTCCGCCTTGGCCGCCTCGTCGTCGATCGCCAACTCGATGCGCAGCGCGCCCTCGCGGTTGCCGCGCAGGATCGCCAGCAGCCGGTGCGCGGGCACCTTGCTCAAGTTCTCGGCGTAATCGTAGAACGCGGTGAATTTTGTCTTCTGTCCGTCGGAGGCCTTCGTCGAGTGCGCGCGCAACGTGCTCTGCCCGGTCATGCGTTTGCGCAACACCCCGCGCGCCGCGGCGTCCTCGCTCACCCGCTCCGCCAGGATGTCGCGCGCGCCTTGCAGCGCCTCCGCCACCGAATGTACGCCTTTGGCCGGATCGACGTAGCGCTCGGCCTCCGCTGCGGGCGGCCCCTCGCCTTGGGCCCAGATGAGTTCGGCCAGCGGCGCCAACCCGCGCGCCACGCCTAGCGCCGCCCGCGTTTGACGTTTGCGCCTGAAAGGGAGATACAAGTCTTCGAGTTCGGCCTTGTCAAGGCAGGCCTCGATCGCGGCGCGCAGCGGATCCGTGAGTTTGCCAAGCTTCTCGATATTGCCGAGCACCGCGCGCCGCCGCTGCTCGAACGCGATGAAGTAGTGGTTTTGCGCCTCGATGGTTTCGAGCCGCGCGTCGTCTAGGCCGCCGGTCACATCTTTGCGGTAGCGCGCGATGAACGGAATCGTGTTGCCGGTATCGAGCAGCGCGATCGCCCGGCCGACTTGCTCAAGACTGGCGGAAACTTCGTTGGCGATTCGTTCGATGACGCGCGCGCTAAACATTCCGGACTCGGTGCCCCGCAAATACGACCCGGCGAGTCTAACAGAGCCCCCCACCCCGCACAACCGAAAATTTCAGTTGCTTCATCTGCGTCATCGGCGCAATCTGCGGGCAAGCCCTTTGCCCGATGATTCTCGCGCCCAGCCCTGCTATTATTGATCCCATGCCGCTCTCCGCCGAACAGCGCGAATGGCTCACGCTTGCCCTGGTACCGGGCATTGGCTCGACCCATTTCGTGCGTCTGCTCGCGCGTTTTCGCACGCCTTCGGAGGTCCTGCGCGCGGGCGAACGCGCGCTGGCCGAGGTCGTCCGCCCCACGCTCGCCCGGCAAATCACGCAGTATGCCGAGGTCGTCGATGTGGATGATCAAGAACGCCGGATGGACGCCTGCGCCGCTTCGCTGCTTACCCTGGACGACACGGCCTACCCCTGGCGCCTGGGCGAAATTTACGATCCGCCGCTCGCGCTCTTCGTGCGTGGCTCACTGCTGCCCGAAGACGAACACGCGGTCGCCATCGTCGGCACGCGCCGCCCCACGCCCTACGGCATTCGCATGGCGGAAAAACTCGCGCGCGAACTCGCCGCGCGCGGCATCACGGTCGTGAGCGGACTCGCCACGGGTATTGACGCCGCCGCGCACCGCGGCGCGCTCGAAGCGGGAGGACGCACCATTGCTGTACTCGGGAACGGCGTCGACGTAGTCTACCCGCGCGAAAACCGCGAGCTGACGGATCGAATCATCGAGCGTGGCTGCATCCTCTCGCAGTTTCCGATGGGCTACCCGCCGAACAAAGGCCATTTCCCGCGCCGCAACCGCCTCATTAGTGGCATGACGCTGGGCACGGTCGTCGTGCAAGCCCCGCGTGACTCCGGCGCGCTCATCACCGCGCACGCCGCGGTAGAGCAGGGCCGCGAAGTTTTTGCGGTCCCCGGCGAAGCCGGCATCCACGCCTCCGAAGGCCCGCACGGCCTCATCCGCGAAGGCGCGAAGCTCGTCGAATCGGCCGAAGACATCATCGTCGAACTCAACCTGCCCGCGTATCAGCGCCAACCCGTGGCGATGGCGGCCTCTTCGACGCTGGACTCCGAGAATAAATCCGGCGCTCCGCCGCATCGCTCCTCTCCGTCCACCGTGTCGACGAAGTCCACTCTGTCCACCACCCCCGCAGGCCCCCTGCGCCCCGCGGTCCCCGCGCCGCAGCCTCCGATCACCGACACTGAGCGCGAGGTCCTCTCCGTGCTCACCGCCGCCGGCAGCTTCGTGGACGAGATCGCCGCCGCCTGCCGCATTTCCATTGCCGAGGCCCTCAGCACGCTGACATTCCTCGAACTCAAAGGCCTCGTGCGTCAATTCAGCGGCAAGCGCTTCGCGCCACGATGAGGGTGATTCGGGGGATCGCAGGGCGCATCCGCCGCGGCGATCGCATCCCCGCCCCCATCGCGCTCGCGCTCAGCGTATGCACTCCGGTCGTCCGCGTGGGTATGAGTCTGCGCAAGCTACGCCGCGTTCACCGCGTCAACGCCCGCGTCATCAGCTTTGGAAATATCACCGCTGGCGGCACAGGAAAAACGCCCGCTGTCATCGAGCGCGCGCTTGCCGAAATCGCGGCCGGCCACCGCGTCGCCGTCCTCACGCGCGGCTATGCCGCCCCCTCCGGCGCGCGTCCCGCCGATTCCACCGATCTGCGCGGCGAGTCCGCCTATGAGGCCCTCGGCGACGAGGCCGCGCTCATCCTTCAGAAAGTCGCAGGCGTGATCGTCATCAAGAACGCGGATCGCGTCGCCGGGGCCCGCCGCGCGATCGACCATCACCAATGCGATGTACTTCTGCTCGATGACGGGTTTCAATATCTGCGCCTCGCGCGCGACGAAGACGTCGTCCTCATCGACGCTACGAAACCCTTCGGCAACGGCCACCTGCTTCCGCGCGGAATCCTGCGCGAACCCCCGGCCGCGCTTGGCCGCGCCACTCACGTCATCGTCACACACGCCGACGCGGCCGCCGATCTGCACGAGCTCGACGCCCGCATTCGCGAACTCGCGCCGCACGCGCCCATCCGCCATACACGCCACGCGCCCGTCGCGCTACGCAATCTAGCGACAGGAGAGCGCGTACCCCTCGAATGGCTTCGGGGCCAGACCCTTAGCGTGGCCTGCGCCATCGCCGAACCCGGTCGCTTCATGAAAACCATCGAGAACCTTGGCGCGCGGATAGCGAAAGCCGCTTCCGCGCCCGACCACGCCCCAATCGAACCCGCGCTTAGCCTTCTGCGCGGCACAATCATCATCACCGAAAAGGACGCCGCCCGACTGTCGTCCCCGCAATCCAACGATACCTACGCCATGGAAATCGAGCTGAAAGACTGCTCGTAGCGTCATGCCGCGCGAATCGCACTGAATAGGGACA
>JBCLBO010000113.1:0-6972 GCA_038916785.1 Candidatus Hydrogenedentales bacterium
GCTCCGGGAGCGGAAATGGCGGCCCAAGCGGCCACGACTTAACTTAAAATGCTCTAGACCAATTCGCCGCGCATCACGGTGATCGCCCGGCCGCCGAGCGTGACGCGATCGGGACCGGCGGCAACGCGGATTTCCGCGCCGCGCGCCGAGGCCTGAAGCGCGAGAAACTCGTCCTGGCCCAAGCGGGCCTGCCAATAGGGCCCCAAAACGCAGTGCGCGGAGCCGGTCGCCGGGTCTTCGTTCACTCCGAGCCGCGGGCCGAAGAAGCGCGACACGATGGCGTACTTGGCGCCAGGGTTTGCGCGAGACGTCACGATAATTCCGTTGTGATTCACCTTTTGCAACGCAGAAAAGTCTGGGCGGCACTCGCGGACCGCCTGCTCCGAGGCGAGTTCCAGGACGAGATGCCGAAGCCGATCACATAGGGCGGCGGCGACAGCCTTCACGCCCAGCGCGGATTCCGCGTCTTTGGGCGCCGCGACCCCTCGAACAGTCTCCCGTGGAAAACTCACCTCGATCCAATCGCCATTGAGTCGAGCGGTCAATAGGCCGCTGCGCGTGTGGAAGCGACACTCGGCTGTCGCGGGCACGATGCCGTCCTGCCAGAGTACGTGCGCGGCGGCCACCGTCGCGTGGCCGCAGAGGTCGACCTCGACCGTCGGCGTAAACCAGCGCAAGCCGAAGCCGTCCACGCCCGGCACGAGGTAGGCCGTCTCCGAGAGGTTCATTTCCATCGCGACGTTCTGCATCCATCCGGCGTCCGCCTCACGGCCCAACACACAAATCGCCGCCGGATTGCCGCGAAACGCTTCGGAGGTAAACGCATCCACTTGCGTAATTCGTTGTCCCACGCGGTATACCCTCCATGGGTCTCTGCCACGACCCCGGGGCCATGCAGACTCTATTCGCAAAAAGAGGATTGATGGATATTCACAGATGGAGCTGTTGAAAAAGTGAGTTTCGTCGAATCGCGGCGTTCAACGCGACGACGAAAAATCGAGTTTCGTTGGCATTTTCATCGAACGAATCGGTTACGTGGGTAGCCCATCCGGGTTAAAGAGGGCTTTTTCAACAGTTCCAGATGTCTTATTTTTTGAAGCAGCCCCTTGACTACGAGGCGATTCTGCCCAAACCATTGCCTTCCAAGCACACCAGTGCTATAGTCGCGCATTGAATTGGACATGGGTGAGTAAAGAGTTTACCGCTATGCGCTGCCGGTTTCCACAATTCCCCGCGAAATCCTTGTGTCTGGGATCCATTCCCGCAATCTTGTCCCTGTGCCACTTCGCCGCTGCCGACTCGATTGTCGTGGGCGGTAAGCGCTATGACGACATCTATCTAGGCGTCGGGACCCATGTCTACTACGTCCAGAATCCTGCGGACGGCTCGATGTTTGAGGTCCCGAAGTCGGAGGTCCGCGAGAAAGACATTACGATCTCCCCGGATCGCGAGACGCGGCGCCGGCTGCGCGATCAGTGGCGTCAGCGCCGCATGAACAAGACCTTCGAGACGCCCGCGACGGCCGAGCCCGGGCCGGCGTCTACCGTTTCTACGCCCGAGGATCGATCTAAACCGAGGGCCGTCCCGGCGCCGGCGCCGCGCGAGCAAGCGGCGGTGAAGCCGCTGGCCAAACCCGTCGTCATCAGCGGATTTGGTCTGGAGACAAAGAAGGATGTGGGCGCGGTCATTGGCAATATTCCTCAGCGCGGCGGGTTGAAAGGGCGCAAAGTGTTTATGGACGCCCAGGGCACACCGGTCTTGACGAACACGCCCGACGAGTTCAGCGGCCGGCCCGAATACGTCGAAGTGACGCTGCATTACGAACAGATCGAAGTGCCGGAGCGTTTCCGGCCGGCCTCGGCGGCCCCGGCGGCGGCCGTCGCCAGGAAGAAAGTGAACGGCGACAACTCGATCGGCGAGATTGTGGAGTACTATGCCGGCCGCTACGCGCTAGACCCGTCGCTGGTATATGCGATCATCAGAGCAGAGAGCGGCGGAAACAGGTATGCGGTGTCAAGCGCGGGCGCGCGGGGCTTGATGCAGTTGATGCCCGGCACGGCGCGCGAGATGGGCGTGAAGGACATCTTCGACCCCGCGGAAAACATCGCGGGTGGCACGCAGTATTTGGCCAAGTTGCTCAATCTGTTCGACAACAACGCGACCTTCGCGCTTGCCGGCTACAACGCCGGACCGGGCAACGTCCGAAAGTACGGCGGCGTGCCGCCGTTCAAGGAAACGCAGGACTACGTCCGCCGAGTGAAACAGTACCAGCGGCAGATTGGGAAAGCGGGGGCGACTCGCCTCGCAGTGGACTCATCCGAACCGGTGGACAACGACTATCTCCCGCCGGAGAGCAAGAAGTACTACAGGATCGTTCTCGACAACGGCCTCACGGTCGCGGCGGAACAGGTGTACCTCGAGAACGACCGGTACATCTATGTTTTCAAAGGGCGCTCCGGCCATTTTACGAAGGAAGCCGTCGTCCGCGTGATCGAGCCTAGCTAGGTTTCTGCGCCGCATTGCCGCTACACGCTTTCCAATTTTTCCCGGTGCTGCTACCATGCCCGGTCAGGCGCAAGGAGTGTGGACGCGGTGGCGATTGGGGAACGCATAGAGGAATGGCGGGACCGGCTGTTTGACGCCGGGGGACGCCTGGCGCGCAGGTGGCTGCCGGAGTTGGCGCCGCCGCCGGATCGGGGCAACCACAAAGAGGCTGTCGCGTTTCTCGAGCGCGGCCGGAAGGCCTACAACGCGAAGAACTACTCCGTCGCGGAGGAGTTGTTCCGGCAGGCGGTCTCGGCCGACGAGGCCTATTCCAAGGCCCACTACTATCTTGGTCTGGCGCTCTATAAGCAGAGCGACTCTCAAGCGGCAGTCCGCGCGTGGACCCGCGCGACGGAGGTGGATCCGACCGGAACGATGGGTCTGAAGGCGGCGCGGAAGTTGAACTACGTGAAACGGGGTCTCAGCCGCACCATAGAGGAACTCCAAGGCCGCCTGCCGAGGAAGAAATAACGGACAAAGGGCCTACAAATCCCAACGATCGTAGCATGGGCGGCTCGCCCATGCGGGTCCATGGCGGCGGGAGTAGGGTATTGTTAGAAGCTCTAAGCCCTGAAAGGGCGCACTAATTCCTTCTGAATTTGCTTTAAGTCTATGTGTTACAGTCAGTTACAGTATATTTTCTCTCAAAACCCCTGTTTCGCCTTGACCTCCACCCCCCGCGCTGGTATCGTGTCGCCACGCTGCAAGGAAATTATGGAGAGGGAGCAATCGGCTAAAGGTTTTCGGCTGGCGCGCCGATATACCCGGTAAGCGGAAGGGCGAAGCACCACCGGCCCAATGAAGGAGTTGGACACATGGTTGGAATCCAAGGGGTAGGAGGCCCGCAAGAGCCCCGTCCCGACCGATCCTCCGGCGTCCGCGACTCACGGCCCAGCCCATCCGCAGACCAGGAGTCCGCGTCCGATGGAGTCGTCATCAGCAGTGGGGCGCAGGCCGCCGCCGTGTTGGTGAGGAGTCTCCAGTCCGGTGCGGACGAAATCCGCGCCTTGCGCGTCGAAGCGGCCAAGCAGGCCATCGAGCGCGGCGACTATCGCCGTCCCGATGTCGTGAAGGTCGTCGCCGAGAAGATTAGCCGGTTGCTCTAGGAGCGCTCTCGCTCCGGGGCATCTATGCACGTACCGTTTACCGCACGTATTGTCTGCACGCTCTTGATTATCGGCGCCGCCACCTGCGGCAGCGCGCCCCGCTTCGAGCGGGACGCTACCTCCGGTCCGGCGCTCTCGACCTCGACCGGTGTTGCTTCTTGGTACGGTTCGGGTTTCGATAGCAAGCAGACCGCGTCCGGCGAGCGCTTCAACCAGAACCACCTGACCGCCGCGCACAAGACCCTTCCCTTCGGCACTGTCGTCCGCGTGATGAACCTCCAAAATGGCCGCAGCGTGGAGGTGCGCATCAACGACCGCGGTCCCTTTATCCGGGGCAGAGTCATCGACCTCTCGAAGGCCGCGGCCCAGGAAATCGGCCTCATCCAGCAGGGCATAGGCCGGGTCGAACTCCGAGTCCTGAGTATGCCGGGCCGATAAGTCCAACAGGTGGAAGCCGCGTCCCGCCGCTTCAGTCCCTAAGCGTTCACCACGCCCCAGTCGAATCGAATGCGGACCCTCGCAATTCATACCGGCGCCATCGGCGATTTCCTGCTCGCGTGTCCTGCGCTCTCGGCGGACTCCGCTGACGGCAGCCTCGAACTCGCCGGCTACCCGGAGCGGCTCGAGTTGGCCGGCGCCGGGGGAATCGCCCGCGCGGGGCACGACCTCGATCGGATCGAGTTTCATACGATCTTTGATCGTCCGTCGGAGAGATTGCGGACCTTCCTAGCGCGATTCGATCGGGTGATCGTTTGGATGCGCGATCCCAACGGCGCGATCGCGCGCGGCCTCGTTGATTGTGGCGTCACCCGCGCGGACGTGTTTCCAGGCTTGCCGGATACCCACTGGACGCGCCACGCGAGCGAGTACTATGCCCACTGCCTCGGCCTGCGCGATCTGCCGCCGCTCCGTCTCGCGATTGCGCCCGCCGGGCCGCCACTGGACGTCGTGATTCACCCGGGTAGCGGCAGCCTGGCCAAGAATTGGCCCATCGAGCGCTTCGTCGATCTGGCCGGAATGCTATGCGAACGCGGCCGGCGCGTGACCTGGTGCGCCGGACCCGCCGAAATCGAGCGTGGCGCGGTTGGTCATCTATCGGGCGAGGTCTTGCGCTGCACGTCGTTGGTGGAGTTGGCGGGTCGCATTGCGGCCGCGCGCCTATACATCGGGAACGACAGCGGGATCACGCATCTGGCCGTGGCGCTCGGGGTGCCGGCGGTGGCGATCTTCGGATCGACGGACCCCCGGGTCTGGGCGCCGCGTGGAGAGAATGTGCGCGTGCTCCGGGGGAGCCCGTGGCCCAGCACCGGCGAAGTGATCTCGTTGACGCCGTAGTCGCGTGAATCGTTGACGAAGTATGGTCCTACCAAGGGCCATGTCGCCATTGCAGGGCGCACGATTGACGGTGAGCAGTCTCGGCGCAACGACTCGACAGTCTCGACTTTTTCAACATCCTGCTAGAATTGACGCCTCCTATGGACTCCGGCTTCTTCAACGAGATTCTCGACGACACCATCGCGCTCGTGCGGCGTGCGGCGAATCCCCGCAAGGGGACCATCGCGCTCTCGCGTGAGACCGCGGCGCTGCTCGATCGGATCTCGGCGGACCGCGCGCCGGTAGAGGCCGCGGGCGTTTCCCGAAAGTCGGATGTGCCGGATCGACCAGCCGGGTCCGGCCTGTCCGGCGTCTCTTCGGCGCAGCCCAGCACCGACCCCACCAGCGCCCTCGCCGCGCTGGCCGCCGAGGTGAGTCTGTGCACCAAGTGCGGCCTGTGCCAGACGCGGACGCAGACCGTCTTCGCAGACGGCAATCCGGCCGCCGACATCGTGTTCGTCGGCGAAGCGCCGGGATTCCACGAGGACCAGCAGGGCGTGCCCTTTGTCGGTGCGGCGGGCCAACTGCTCACCGACATCATCACCAAGGGCATGAAGCTGCGCCGCGAAGACGTATATATCTGCAACGTCATCAAGTGCCGCCCGCCCGACAACCGCGATCCCTCGACCGAAGAAAAGCGGCAGTGCGAGCCCTATCTCGTACGCCAACTCGCACTCGTGCGCCCGAAGGTCATCTGCGCGCTCGGCGGCCACGCGGCCAAGACGCTGCTCAAGACGGAGGAATCCATCAGCAGGCTCCGCGGCAAGTGGCACTCCTACCACGGCATCCCCCTGCGCGTGACGTTCCACCCGGCCTACCTCCTGCGCACGCCCGCCGACAAGCGGAAAACCTGGGAGGACGTGCAGGAAATCATGAAGGTGCTTCGCGGCGAGGTCGTGCCGGGCGCGGCGGCCGGCGCCGAACCCTCGCTCTTCGACTGACCGCGTATGGACTCCGTCCGCTGGCGCGACTCGCTCATCACGCGCATCATCGCGCTGTGTGCCGTGCTCGTCGCGTGCCTCTTCGGCGCGGTCTATTTCCTGACCGGGCATTATTACAAACAGGTCGTGACCGCCATGCAACGGAACGCCGAAGAGATTGGGCAACGAGTCAAGATGCAGCTCGATACCATGCCGGAGCCGCCCGCGGACATCGAGAGGGCGTCGGAACAACTCAATATGCCCGCCGAACACGTCGACTTGCGCCCGCTCTCCGCCGAGGCCAATCAACCCAATCGCCTCTCGCCGCAGATCAGCGAGACAGGCACCCTTTATTTCGTAGCGACGCAGGCCTTTCAATTGGCCGATGGCCGCTGGGTCGAGATGACGATTCAAATGCCGATCGTGCCGCAGACCGAGCTGATCCGCGCGTTCAAGAATTCGTATCTGCTCGGCCTGACCTGCGTGTTCCTCATCACCCTCTTCACGATGATCTACCTCATCGTCAAGTCGCTCCAACCGCTGCAGGCGCTGACCGAAAGCTGCGCGAAAGTCTCCGAAGGTTCGCTCGAACCGATCGACGTCGGGATCGGCCACGGCGAAGTCCATGCGCTGGGCGCGACCTTCAACCGCATGATCGCATCGCTGCGCGAGAAGGCCACGGTCGAGGCCAACCTGCGCCGCGCGCAACGCCTCTCCGCCATCGGCACGCTGGCCGCCGGCGTCGCGCACGACGTGCGCAATCCGCTCAACGCGATCAAACTCATCTCCAGCCAGGCGCTCGACGAGGCGGAGTCCGCCGGCGGCGCGGACGGCCCCGCCAAGGCCCTGCGCACGATCCGCAGCGAGGTCGATCGCCTCGAAGACATCGTCTCGGGGTTCCTCTCGCTCGCCAAGGAGGAGGAACTGCGCAAGGAAATACAGGCGCTCGACCCCATTCTCGTGGAGTGCCTTAACCTCGTGCAGAAAGACGCCGAATCGCGCGGCGTGCGCATCGCCGGAGAGTTCCG
>JBCLBO010000114.1:0-6957 GCA_038916785.1 Candidatus Hydrogenedentales bacterium
CGGCGGCGCACCGTCTGAGACTTCAGCCGTTCCGCGGTGTTTCATGTGCGGATTGTTCGTTTCACTAAGTTTTTTACCGGTGAGCGAGTAGGGCCATGGACGACACGATCCTGCGGCAGGCGCGGCATCTGCATGGGACTATTCGGGAGCTCCAACAGCGGCTGGTGATCGCAGCCTACGGTCGGATTCCGCCGCGGGGGGGTCGCCCCGGGAGTTGACGCTGGCGCAGATTACGACGTTGACGGTGATCCATGCGCGGGGCCCGATTAACCTTAAGGAACTCGCCGAGGCCACTCGCGTCTCGCCGCCTTCGGCGTCGGCCATGATTGACCGGGTGTCCGACCTTGGCTTGGCGACCCGCGAGACGAGTCCGAGCGACCGCCGTGAAGTAGGGAGAGAACATGAACGATTCGGCAGAACGGGGCCCGGGCGCAATCCGCGTCCTGCTGACTGTGGTGGGCGTACTGGCAGCGGGATCCTTGCTGGCGTTCCTCCTCCTTAAGCAGCGGAAACCGCCGGCGACGGCGGAAGCCATGGAACTGTCTCTGCGCGTGGACGTCGTCACCGCTCACTTCGAGGACATTCCGGTGATGATCGACGGATTTGGCGAGGCCCGCGCGCGCGACGCGGTGGTGATTTCACCCGAAGTGTCCGGCCGCGTGGTCAGGGTCCACCCGCAGCTTGAGATGGGCGGCGTAATCGCGGCCGGCGAGGAGTTGTTTGCGCTGGATCCGAGGGACTACGAAGCGCGCGTGGCGGACGCCCAGGCCTCCGTAAGGCAATGGGAGGCGGCGCTGGAACGGACCGAGCGGCAGTTCGCGACCGACAAGGCGCGGCTGGGGAACTTCGAGCGCATCGTGGAACTGGCGAAACGGGATTTCGACCGGGCTGCGGCCTTGTACTCTAAAGAACAAATCGAGTCCGAGACCTACGCGGGCAACAAGGAGGCGACGTATAAGCAGGCGGAGGACGCGTACGATTTGCTTCGCCAATCGCTGGATCTGTATCCGCTGCGGGTGGAAGAAGCGCGCAGTTCGCTCACCTCGGCGATGGCCGCGCTGGACCAGGCCGCGCTGAATCTCGATCGCGCGGTCGTGCGCGCGCCGTTCAACGCGCGCATCAAGGAGGCCGATGTCGAGGCCGGCCAATGGATCACGATTGGGTCGAACGCGGTGACGCTGGCGGACGATTCGCTGCTGGAGATTTTGGTGGCGCTGAACAGCGTGGACGCGCGCAACTGGCTGCTGTTCGACGAGACGGCGCCCTCCGCGGGCCGGGGGGCGTGGTTCGGCCAGGTGAAGCGCGTGCCGGTGGAGATCGCGTGGACCGAGGCGGTGGAGAGCAACCAATGGCAGGGCACGCTGGATCGCGTGGCGGAGTTTGACGAGGAGACGCGGACGATTACGGTGGTCGTGCGCATTGAAGGCGCGGAGGCCAGCACGCCGCGCGCGGGCAACTTGCCGCTGGTCGAGGGCATGTTCTGCCGCGCGCGCATCCCTGGGCGCGAGGCGCGGGGCGTGGTGCGGCTGGCGGCGGAGTCCGTGGGTTTCGACCAGGAGGCCTCCGGCCGGCGCACGGTGTATGTCGCGCACCCGGACCCGGATTCTGGGCGGGCCACGCTGGAGACGCGATCGGTGGTCGCGAGCCACAACGACGGCGACTACGTGTACGTGTCCGAGGGCCTGAAGGAAGGCGAGCAGATCATCGTGACGCGGCTTGTCAATCCGCTGGAGAATTCGCTGCTCGACGTGCAGGAGTCGAGCGAGCCGGAGGAGACGGCGTCCGCCGCACCGGCGGGCCGCTAGAGCAAATTATCCACCGATAGATACAGATGGACACCGTTAACCGCACTAAAATTAAAAGGAGTCTGGTCCCGATCGTATCGATGATTTGTTGAAATGCTCGAGGGATGGTTTGCGTAGTGATCAGATAGTAGTCCTCATGCTCCGCGTGATGGCGCCCCGCTCGGGGCGTGAGGACTACTATCTGAGAGGGTCGCTCTTAGGCGACATTGGCAAATTGATCGCGGGACGTTGCGCTACGTCGCCAATTTCGTTTCGACTTTTTGCGCGAGGTCTTCGGCGCGGTAGACGGTGACCTTGTTTCCGCCGGCGCGCTTGGCGTCGTACATCATGGCGTCGGTGAGATGGATGAATGCGCGCGGAGTGTATGCGTCCTCGTAGGTCATCAGGCCGATGCTCATCGTGAGCAGGTCGAAGTGGCGCGAGGCGAATGATTCGCGCAGACGTTGCGCGATCAGCATGGCGCCGGACTCGTCGGCTTCCGGCAGAATCACGGTGAATTCGTCGCCACCGTAGCGGAAGCCCAAGTCGACGTGTTCGCGGGTCGATTCCAAAATGCAGCGGGCCACTTCGCGCAGCACCCGATCGCCTTCGAGATGGCCGTGGGCGTCGTTGTACGACTTAAACTTGTCGATGTCGAGCAGTAGCAAGGAGAGTGGGTGCTTTTGGCGCTTGGCGCGTTCAATTTCGGATTCGAGCCGCTCGTAGAAGTAGCGCAGGTTGAACAGGCCGGTGAGCCCGTCGCGGATGGTCATTTCCTTGAGTTCGAGTTCGAGCCGCTTTTGTTCGGTGATATTTTTGCACACGAGCAGCATCGCGTCGGGTCGACCCTGAGCGTCTGGCACGAACGAGACCGAGACGCTGACGGGGACGATCTCTCCGTTTCGTTGGCGCAGTTCGGTCTCGTAGTTTTGCAGCGGACGGTCGGCCGAGAGGACGCGCCGCACGTAGCGCGCTTCCTCGGAGCCTCCCACGTACATGTTGCCGATATCGGCGCCGATCAGTTCCCCCTCGCCATAGCCCAGCATGGATTGCGCGCCGCGGTTCGCAAACGTGATCTCCTCATCGGCCGAGACCGTGAGGATGGCGTCTACGGTGCTGTGGATGAGCCGGTTGAGATAGTCCTGCGCTTGTTGCAACTGCTCGTTGGACCGCGCGAGATCGACGGTCGCGGCGCTCACGCGCTGTTCGAGTTGCTGGCTGTAGTTCCGGTTTTCGATGACCAGATGGCGCTTGTAGAGCGCTCGCTCGATGCAGATCATCATCTCATCGAAGTCGAAAGGCTTGACGATGTAGTCGTCCGCACCCGCGCGCATCGCGTTGATCGCAGTGGCCACGTCCGAGCGGCCGGTCATTACGATGACGGCGAGGTCGGGGCAGATGCTGCGGGCGGCTTCGGCGAGCTGGATGCCGTTCATGTCCGGCATGCCGATGTCGGTGACCATGAGCGCCGGCACATGGATGGACAATCGGGTGAGCGCCTCGCGCGCGGAATTCGCCAGGACACACTCATAGCCGGTGCGTTGAAGTTGCTCCTGTAGGATTTCGAGAATAACAGTCTCGTCGTCAACAATTAGGACGCGGCGATCCCCGGCTGGTACGGCGTTCACCGCCACGCGCTTCTCCCGGTGTTTCGATTTGCCCCGCGACCCGAGGTCAGAGCCACTTTACGACGATGAAGGCGACGAAACACGACCCTACGCCGATGGCCATTTGCACAGGCGTGGCCCGCTTGGGGGCCTCGTCGCCCTTCTTGACCGTCTTGAGCGAGGCGGCGACGCCCCTTTTGTTCGCGATGCCTTTGTCCACCCGCTTGGCGGCGCCGCTGTCGTTCTGGGCGTTGGCGTTGTCGACGAATATCCCGATGCCGAGACAGAGCATCGCGCACAAACCAAGGATTGCAACCACTTTTCCTACCGTCATGGAATCCGACCCTCCCATCGCGCGGGGTTGGCTACCCTCAGCGCATAGTACCGTATTGTAAACCGGGGGCGCGCGCCGCGCAAACCTCGTCGACGCTGGCCGAACTCTACCATAAACTGCGCTGTGACACGGGGTTAGGCCGGGCGCGGCAGTCTGTATACCCGCGCGCCTGCGTTGCCGGGGCGGCCTGATTCACGTACCATTGCGCGGCCATGAAGCATATTGAACGATTCGAGGTCCGCTTTTACGAGGCCGATCGCGCCTCGCGCTTGACTCCCGTCTCACTGTTTAACTATTTGCAGGAGACGGCGATCCGCCACGGCGACGCTGTCGGCATGGACGGCGAGGCCTTTGTGCGCTTGGGCTACGCCTGGATGATGAATCGCCTGCATCTGAAAATCCTTCGCTATCCTTTTCGGAGGGACGTCGTCCAGGTCGAGACCTGGGGGTCGTGTTTGCGGGGCCTCTTCGCGACACGCGAGTGGCGCGCGACCGACGCGGCCGGCGAGGTGGTCGCGCTGGCGACGGGCCGGTGGGTGGTCATCGACATCGCGCGCAAGCGGATCGTCAAGATTCCGCCGGAGATGCTGGCGGCCTACGGCGAGCACGAGGATCGCGCGATGATCGATCCCTTCGAGCGGATGGCGCCGATCCGTGATGGGACGAACCCGCGCCGATTCCATGTGCGTTCGAGCGAACTCGACACGAACCAGCACGCGAACAGCGCGAGCTACGTGGATTGGTGTCTGGAGGCGGTGCCGGGCGAAATCCTCGAGGACTTTCTTCCCTCCGGATTCGAGATTACGTTCAAGAAAGAAGCCAGGCTCGGCGAGGAACTGGTCGCGACCAGCCTCGAAGTGGCTGGCGCCGACGCGGGCGAGCGGCGATTTCGCCATTTGCTGTGTCGCTCCTCGGATGGCGCGGTCAACGCGATGGCGGCGAGCCTATGGCGGCCAGCGACATGACTTCGCCGTTGCGCCTGGTCCTGGCGGGCGGCGGGCATAGTCAGGTGGAGGTCCTGCGCGAGTTCGCCATGCGTCCACTGGAGGGCGTCTCGCTTACGCTGATCACACCGGACGCGCTCGCTCCGTATTCGGGGATGCTGCCGGGATTCATCGCGGGGCACTACGATTACGAGGAGTGCCACGTCGATGTGCGCGCGTTGGCGCGCATGGCGCGCGCGCGGATTTGTCTGGCGGAAGTCGAAGGGATCGATCTTGCGCTCAAACGCGTGCACTGTGCCGGGCGATCCGCGATCGATTTCGATCTGATCTCGATCAATGCCGGGTCGCGTCCCGCCATCGACGAAGTGCCCGGCGCGCGCGAGCATGCCTGGCCCGCCAAACCCGTCGATGCGCTCATCCGGCGCTGGCAGTCGCTCGTGGCCGATTTGGAATCGCGTCCCCGGCCGCATCGCGTCGTCGTCGCGGGCGCGGGCGCGGGGGGCGTCGAACTCGTGCTCGCGATGCAGCACCGCCTCGTGCAACGTTGCAAGGACGCGCGCTTCGCGCTGATCTCCGCCACGCCCGATATTCTCCCCTCCCACTCGCCGCCGGTCCGGGCGAGACTCGATCGCGCGCTGGCGTCACGCGGCATCGAGGTGCATCGGAGCGAAATCGCGGCGTCGGTGACTCCGGGCGAGGTCAGGTGCGCGTCGGGACGCCGCATTGCCTATGACACACTGGTGTGGACGACGCACGCCGCGCCGGCGCGCTGGGTGCGCGAATCGGGCCTGGCGACGGACGACCGTGGATTCGCGCTGGTCAATAACGCGTTACAGAGCGTATCGCACGAATTCGTCTTCGCCGCGGGAGATGTTGCGAGCTTGGAGAACGACCCGCGCCCGAAGTCGGGCGTGTTCGCCGTGCGCGAAGGGCCGTACCTCGCGCGCAACCTTCGCATGGCCGCGCTCGGCCGTCCGCTGGCGCCCTACCGCCCTCAGCGAGAGCACCTGGGCCTGATCAGCACCGGCGGCCGGCATGCGATCGCGTCGCGCGGCGCGTGGTCCGCGGAGGGCGCGTGGGTCTGGCGCTGGAAAGACCGCATCGACCGCAAGTGGATGGACCGATACAAGTACGTGATACCGGGGACCTCCGCCGAATCCACGCCGCTGATGGCGGGCGGTGACATGAATTGCGCGGGCTGCGGCGCGAAGCTGGGCCACGAAGTGCTCGAGCGCGCGCTTGCGCGGTTGCAGACTCCCGGCCGCGATGACGTGCTCATCGGGCTGGCCGCGCCGGACGACGCCGCGGTCGTCGAGATTCCCGCGGGCAAGCTCGCGGTGCATTCGGTGGATTTTTTTCCTCCGCTGGTGGACGACGCCTACCTCGCGGGCCGCATCGCGGCGGTGCATTGCCTGAGCGATTTGTATGCGATGGGCGCGGCGCCGCACACGGCGCTGGCGATGGTTACGCTGCCCTATGGCGGTATCGCGGAATCGGAGGACGAACTCGCCGAATTGTTGGCGGGCGCGCTTAGCGTGCTCATGGCCGAGCATACCGCGCTCGTCGGCGGGCACACGTTGCAGGGCGACGCGCCGATCTTCGGACTCAGCGTGAACGGGCTGATCGATCGCGAGCGACTGCTCAATCGCCGCGCGCCGAAGCCGGGCGACGCGCTGGTACTCACGAAATCGCTCGGCGTCGGCGCGATTTTCGCAGCGGACATGCGCGGCCTGGCGCAGAACGATTGGCTCGCCGACGCGATCGCGCTGATGACGCAATCGAACGCGGCGGCGGCGCGGGTCCTATACGATCATGGCGCGGCGGGCTGCACGGATGTGACTGGGTTTGGCCTGGCGGGGCACTTGCTCCGCGTGTTGCGGCAGGCCGGCGTCGCCGCGACGCTGGATTTGCCGAGTATCCCGGCGATTGCGGGCGCGATCGCGGCCTCGAGGCTAGACCTGCGGTCATCGCTGTATCCGGCGAACGCCGCTGCCGAGCGGGACATGCTCGTGGGGCTGGCGTGTAAGGAATGGCCTACCTATCCCCTGCTCTTCGATCCGCAGACGGCCGGCGGGTTCGTCGCCGCGATCCCTGCGCCGCGCGCAGACGACTGTATTCGCGCGTTGCGTGAGTCGGGATATCTACACGCGGCGGTCATCGGGCAGGTCCGCGCGAACGACACATCATCGCCCCGTCTGCGTATCGAATGAAAGACTCGGGAGCGGCCGCGTCCAAAACCCCTCCACACAGAGACACCGAGGACACGGAAAACGACCCCTCTATGTACT
>JBCLBO010000115.1:0-6951 GCA_038916785.1 Candidatus Hydrogenedentales bacterium
GGAATTCGAGTGGGCCTTGTGGGCTCAGTGGACTTGGACGGATGTAGACCTAGGCGGAGAGGCGGGATTTGGGGAGCATGAGCAGGGTCTCTTTGACGTTGAGCGCGGCTGCGAGGGCGCGGCGGGCGAAGGCTGGGGCGTCTTCGGATTGGCCGCGGTGCATGGCTTCGAGCATGAGTGGGCCGGAGTAGGGCGGGGAGAAGCAGTCGGCGAGTTCGGCGAAGTTGGTGTTGCCGTCGCCGGGGAGCCAGTGCCAGTCTCGGCGGCCGTCGGTGTCGGAGAGGTGGAGGACGCTGGTGCGGCTGCCCCATTTGCGGAGGAGATCGCGCGGGGCGGGGCTGTGCAGGCGATCGTGGGCGGCGTCGTAGCACAGGGTGAGGGCGGGCGAGTGAATCGCGGCGAAGAGGAAATCGAGATGGGCGGGGCAGTGGGTGTTCTCGAGGGCGAGGGTGAGGCCCGCGTCTTCGGCGGAGTGGGTGAGTGTGCGGAAGGCGTCGAGTGCGGCGGGCGATGGCGGGGTGGGGGTCTTGCCGCGGGTGATGTGCATGACCATGCGGGGGACTGCGTGGCGCCGGCAGTCTTCGATCCAACTCAGGTGAAGGGCGAGCGCGGCGGCGCGGTCGGCGTCGATTGCGCTCCATAGATCGTTGCACGCGAAGTAGGGAACATGGAGATGATCGAGCGCGAGGCCAGCGTCACGCACGAGGTCGGGCGCGTGATGGCGAATGGCGCGGATGTCTTCGCGCTGGTGTTCCCACCAGAGCGTGGTGGCGTCGAATCCGGCGTCGCGCAAAATGGAAAGCCGCTCGGGCAGCGGCAGGGTCCTGGTGAACCCTGCGTGCAGTCCGAGCGGGTTGGTCATTCGACTCGTTGGTTACTGGACGGCCTGGTTTGAATCGGCCGCCGGGGCCGCTGCGCCCCAGGAGGCCGGGGGCAGGATTTCGTCGATCTCGCCCGGCTCGAACTTGCGGTGGCAGTCGTTGCAATTTTTCATGACGGCGATGTAGTTCTCTTTTACGACGGCGTAATCGGATTGCGCGCGGATGGACTCGGCGAGCTTGACCGAGAGGTCTTGCGTGAGTTTGCAGTGTTCAGCCCATTCGGGCGTTTTCATGAAGGCCTCGTCGCCGCGGGAGTAGTAGATATTGTTCAGTTCCGCGAGGCTAAACGCGGCGATGTAGAGCGCGCGCCACTCGGCCCGCTTGACCGGTGGGTTGGCGACGGCGTCTCTGATTTTTTCGTAGGTCGGGTCGATGAGCAGCTTCATGAATTCGGCGGTGCTGACGATGGCCTTTTCGGGGCCGTTGCCGCCGGAAGGGACCGGCGTGGCTTCGTCGGCCGCATGGGCGGCATCGAACTCGAAGAGCCCGGCTCGACCCAGGCACAGGCCGAGCACCATCCCAACCACTCCCACCGAAAGAACGATACTGCGCTTCGTCATTGCTTCATCTCCTGAATGCGACAAATTGCCCACCTACGAAGTACAGATTCTACCGCTCCGACCGCCTCGCACTCAAAGAAGCCGCCTGCTTAGGTCGATTGGGCGATGGAGCGCGCCCGTTGGCGCGAAGATAACGGAAGGATTCGGCCACGCCTTTATAGACGAGATCCGAGTCTATGTAATTCATCGTGGAAATAGGGACGCTTCCCCCGGCGGTGCTTCAGGGGACAGAGAGCGGGCGGGACGCGGCCCGAGACTCCCTGAACGCGCGGTCCCTGCCTTCGGAACTGAGCCAAGCCGCGATCTTGTTCGAGGTGGTACCTTGTCAGTGCTGACTACAGGGGATGTCGTCCGAGCTGCCGTCCGGATGCCTCACGTGCAAGGTCACCTGCGATTCCGGCTGTGCCCCGGCCAAGTCGAGCACCTCGACCCGGTCCGAATCGTGAATGAACTGACCATTGGAGGGATTGATGAAGTGCAACTCCATCGTCCCTTCCTTGTGAGGGTTCACGTCATAGTAACTGACGTGAACTCCGTTGCACTTGCTGTTTGAATCCAGCCAAAGGCGAAACAGGTCAACGAGTTTTTTCTCCAGCGGCCACTCTGATAGAGTAGCGCCTATTCATAACCATGACGCTGGCCCTCCGGATTGGGATCCCCTGCAATGGCCGCAGATTTCGTAGCATCCAAAGCGCGTGTGCTTACGCTGGTCTTCACGGACCTGGCGGGGTCGACGGCGCTCAAGTCGGAACTTGGGGACCGCGCGGTTTTGGGCCTGATCGCGCGGCACCGGGCGCACATCGAGCGGCTCGCATCCCTTCACGAGGGGCGGGTGATCGTTTGGGCGGGGGACGGCTGCTTTCTGACCTTTGAGACCTCGAGCACGGCGGTGTTGTTTGCGCTGGCCTTGCAGCAGGCGCATGCGGCGGAGTCGGACTTGCCGGGGGTGCGCGTGGGTGTGCACATCGGCGAAGTGACGGAGACGCCGCAGCCGGACGGCGCCGCGCCGCGCGTGGAGGGACTGGCCGTCGATCTCGCCGCGCGGGTGTCTTCGCTGGCGCGGCCCGGCCAGGTGCTGATGTCGTCCGCCGTGTTCAACAACGTCCGCCAACGGCTGCGCGGCGAGGAATTGGGCGAGCAGATCGCGTGGCGCGCGCATGGGGCGTATGAACTGAAGGGCTTCGCCGACCCGATGGACATCTGCGAAGCCGGGATCGAGGGCGTCGCTCCGCTCGAACCTCCGGCCAGCTCGGAGAAGGCGCACCGCGCCGTGACGCCGACGGAGGAGGACACGCTGGGGTGGCGGCCTGCCGTGGGCCTGCATGTGCCGCGCCGCGACCACTGGGTGCTCGAACAGCAACTAGGCGAGGGCGGTTTCGGCGAAGTGTGGCTGGCGCTCCACGTGAAGACCAAGGCCAAGCGGGTCTTCAAGTTCTGCTTCGAGCCCGAGCGGGTGCGGGGGCTCAAACGCGAAGTGGTGTTGTTCCGCTTGCTCAAGGAGTCGCTCGGCCGGCGGGACGACATCGCGCAGATCATTGATTGGGAATTCGAGCGGCCGCCGTATTTCCTCGAATCCGAATACACCGAGGGCGGCGACCTGCGCGATTGGGCCGAGGCGCGAGGCGGTCTGGGGACGGTGCCGCTGGAGACGCGCCTCGAGCTGGTGGCGCAAATCGCAGTGGCGATGGGCGCGGCGCACAGCGTGGGCGTGCTGCACAAGGACATCAAACCGGCGAACATCCTGATCAGCGAGGTGTCGGGCAAGAGCACGCCGCGGGCAAGCCTGACAGACTTCGGCATCGGCCTGATCACCGACCCTGGTGCGCTGGCCGCACGGGGGATCACGGCGGCAGGCCTGACGCTGACCCTGGCGGGATCGAGTTCGTCGGATTCGGCCACGGGCACGCGGATGTATATGGCCCCGGAACTCGTGGAAGGCAAGACCGCGACGACGCTGAGCGACATCTATTCGCTGGGCGTGGTGCTGTACCAGATGGTGATCGGCGATTTGACGCATGCGGTGGGCTCGGGCTGGGAGCGGGACATTTCGGATGAGCTGTTGCGCGAGGACATCGCGCTGTGCATCGATGGCGAGCCGGCGCGGCGGCTGAAGAGTGCCGACGAACTCGCCGAGCGATTGCGGAGCCTGGGTGCACGGCGCGAAACGCGGCGAAAGCAGCGCGCGGCACGCCGCCGCCGCCGGATGCTCACGGTGTCTTCAATCGTGGGACCGGTGCTCACCCTCCTGATTCTCGCATTCGCCTTTCAGCAAAGCAGGCTCGCGGGCGAAGCGAATCGGCAGCGCGAGGCGGCCGAGGCGGCCCGCGCGGAGGCGGAGCGGCAAAAGCAGGAGTCGGACACGCTGCGCGAAGAGGCCGAACGCGGTCGGTACGTGGCCGATACGCGGCTGGCGGCGAGTTTTCTCGCGCAGCAGAACGTGGCCGGGGCAAAGAGCCTCTTGGTGGCGACGCCTGCGGCGTACCGGAATTGGGAATGGGGCCACTTGGTGAATTTGGCGTGGCCCGCGGCCAGCCAGCAGGAGAAAGGGCTGCCCGCGCCGCAGCCGGGCAAGACGACGGCGGACTTGTGGCGCGGCACAACGAGCCGGCTCGTGACGACGTTGACGGGCCATACGGCCACGGTGGGGCCGGTGGCTTTTCATCCCGACGGAAAACGGTTGGCGTCGGGGTCCTCGGACGGCACGATGCGCGTATGGGACCTGACTTCGGGCTCTGAATTGTGGCGACAGAAGTATCTGCCAGGACCGATCGCTTCGCTGGCCGTGAGCCCCGACGGCCGCTTGATAGCGTTTCCCGCGGAAGCATTCGAAATGGTGGCGTGGGATTTTAACAGCGGAAGTCGCGTGCAAACGTTTTCCGGCCACACGGACCAGAGCGCGCCGGTCGCGTTTAGCCCGGACGGAACGCGATTATGCACGGTGGGCCTGGATCATACGTACCGCATCTGGGACGTCGCGACTGGGAAAGCCCTCGGAGTCTGGACGATGGACGGGGATTTTTCCATCGCGGCGGACGCTTACTTTCTGCCCGATTCCACGCGCGTCATGACCACCGAGCCGGGCAATCGGGTGGTGGTATGGGACTATGCGACGGGAGAGGTGATTCGCACGGTCCGTGGCCCCCCGACGGAAGGCCTTATTTCGGGCAGGATCAGCCCCGACGGGCGAAGCGTAATTAGCTGGTCCGCCTCGCTGACCGCCAATATGATCTGGGACACTGATACCGGCGTGGAAATTACCTCCTGTGCCTGTGGGCCCTCCCCCGTGCTACATCCGGCGCTTTGGTCAGCGGATGGCACATCCATTCTCCACCGGGGAATCGACACTGTCAACCTCGCTTTTGACATGATTTTGAGTAATACTACGCTGGTCACGCCATGCGGCCCGCTGAGAGGGGACAAACCTGGCGCCTTCAGTGCGGACGGCGCGCTGATCGCAGTGCCTGAAGAGGATGGCAGCATTCGCTTGTTCGCGCCGTCGCGAAATGCGGCGCAATCGGAAGACGCGGTAAGACACCACGCCGACGTGGTCTTTCTCGCCGCGTTTACGTCGGACGGTGGACAATTGGTCACGGCGTCGTTTGATGGGACGGTGCAAATCACGGACACGCGATCGCTCCAGGTGATTCGAGAACTCTCCGCGCACAAAGCCGAAATCACCATGATGAGCGTGAGTCCGGACGATAAGTACCTTGTCACCGGCGGGTACGACGGCATGTGGCGCGTGTGGGACCTGCGGACGGGCGAGCGCATCTTTGAGGTCGAGTCCAATCTTCCGGCGAATTTCGCCGGCGGGGCGCGCGGGGCCGGGGTGCGAGTGAGCGCAAGTGTGCTCGAGAAGCAGTGTTTCTCGGCGGACAGCCGGCGCGTGGCGCTGACGACAGCCCCCGGCGAAGTAAGTGTGTTCGAGCTTCCCTCGGGCCGGGTACTCTGCAAGGCGAAAAACCAGAGCCGGTGGAGTGTTCGAAACACCTTCAGTCCGGATGGACGCTTCCTGCTGAATCTGCCCTTCCAGGAGTCCTACGTGACGCTGTTCAACGCGGACACTGGGGCGGTGGTGGCGGAACTGCAGGGCCACGGCGGGCAGGTCTTCCACACGAATTTCAGCCCGGATGGATCGCGCATTGCGACCACGTCGGCGGATCGGACGGCGCGGCTCTGGGACGGCCGCACGGGGAAGTTTTTGAAGGCGCTCGAGGGGCACACGGGTTTCGCGTTCTTCGCGAAGTTCTCCGCGGATTCGCGCACGGTAGTGACGACCTCGGTGAACAACACCGCCCGCTTGTGGCGTGTGGACACGGGCGAACTCCTGGCCACGATGAGCGGCCACGCGGGCGTCGTCATGGGCGCGCAATTCAGCCCGGACGGCACGCGAATCCTCACGACCTGCCAGGACAACGTGACGCGGGTGTGGACTCTGCAAGGGCAGTTTCTGGCCGAGCTGCGGCTGGAAGCAGGCGAGGAGTTGTACTACGCGACCTGGAGCCCCGACGGCCGCACGATCGTGACCACGACGAGCAAGGGGACGGCGCGGCTGTGGCGCGCGGTGGACTGGACGGCCTTCCGCGATCCGGTGAAGACCGAGGAAGACTTCGAGGCGCAACTCGCGCGGGTGCGGGCGATTCCCTGAGGGCGGATGGAAAAGGTCAAGGGATTTAAATGGGGACAGCGAACCTGTTGATTTACAGTTACATTTCCACCATGCCGCAGCATGTCCGAACCGTCGCGTGGCTGAACGAGCAATTGGCGACGGGAACCCGGATTGCTATTCCGTGGATTAGCCTGAGCGCGTTTATTCGCATCGTCACAAATCGGCGACTTTTCGACGACGCCACGACCGTGAGCGCGGCGATCGAGCAAGTCGACGAGTGGCTGGAAACGCCGGGTGTTTGGGTGCCGATGCCATCGGCACGGCACTCCGCTCTCATTCGTGACGTTGCGAAGAGCGCGGACGCGTCCGGCGATCTGATTCTGGACGTAGAGTTGGCTGCGTTCGCCATCGACCACGGATTGACGCTCTGCTCGGCAGATAGAGACTTCGCGCGATTCCCCGGCTTGCGCTGGATTAACCCGCTGGCCGCCTAGCCGAGGATGAAGGAATACCGGCTCAAACGGCGTCGGCGTGAAGTTTGAGTCCCAAGGCGCGTATGACCTTCAGCACTGTGGCGAATTCAGGGTTGCCGCCGGCCGACAGGGCCTTGTAGAGGCTCTCGCGCCCGACGCCTGCCTTTTTCGCGACGCCGGCCATGCCTTTGGAGCGGGCGATGTCGCCCAGCACGGCGGCGATCACTGCGGGATCACCGTCGTCCAGAGCCGCCTGTAGGTACGCCGCTATGTCTTTAGCCGTTTCGAGGTGTTCGGCGGGGTCCCATTTCTTTGTCTTCACCTTCGGCATTTGTCTACTCCAAGTCACGGGCGAGGGCCAACGCTGTTTTAATATCGCGCGATTGAGTGCGCTTGTCGCCTCCGGCGAGCAGCACAATCACGGCGGC
>JBCLBO010000116.1:0-6869 GCA_038916785.1 Candidatus Hydrogenedentales bacterium
ATCCAGATGAAGTCGACCGCGATTCCCTTGCGCTCGGCTTGTTTGCAGAAGTGAATGGCGACGAGCGGGCCGAGGGCAATCGCGAGGCCCCAGTTCGCGTACGCGATCATCGAGGTCACAGCGACGGCGCCAATGACGACTTGCGGATACGTGCGCGGCAAGCGCGAGAGGGAAATCACGCCTTTCTTGAAGATGGGCGTCTCCGCCATCACGAGGCTCAGCGTGAGCATGAGCGTCATCTGCATCGTGAATGCCATGAGCATCCACAGGCCTCGGTAATACGCGTCGACCGTCGAGATCAGCGGCGACATTGGGGCGAGGTCGGGCAGCGCGGGGGCCTTGCCTTCGATATAGTTCAGCACCAGCGCTGCTTGGTCCTGCACGTGCCTGAGCCCGCCGGACTCGGCCAACCACATCGCCGCCGCCGCGAGCGCGACCATCATCATGATGACGGTCGTCAGCGCATCGGGGACATAACGCTCACAAAACCGCGCCAGCCAATTCATCAAGCCGCTATCGGCGGAGGTGTCCTCCACCGGCGGCGCGGTGTGCGCGGCTTTCTTCTTCTTTCGCTGGGCCATCCGGTGTGTTCTCCATCGGGGCGCGTCCGGCTGAAGCCGCAGCGCGCGTTGGGCAAAGCAGAGTGCCGTTCTGGCGACGAAAAGTCAAGCGCCCATCTTCTTGACGCTCCGCCGGCCAAGGGAGTAGATTTTGCTGTGATTTCTTCGCTGGGGCGATAGGCGATTCGATGAGCACCGAGACTGGCGCGGGGGCCCCGATCCGGAAGCTGCCGCTGCTGATGAGCGCGCTGCTGCCGCTGATACTGCTTGCGCCATTCGCAACCAAGGCCTTCCACATCGACGACCCGCTCTATCTGTGGTCCGCGAAGCAAATCCTGAAAGAGCCGTTCGATTACTACGGCGTGGTCGTGAACAAGTGGGGCGCCGACCAGCCGCTGAGCGAGGTCATGGTGGTCCCGCCGGGTTATCCGTACTTCCTTGCCTTGGTGGCGCTGGTCTTCGGCATGCGCGAAGTGCCGCTCCACCTGGCGATGGCGCTGACGGCCTCGCTGCTGGGCGCGGGCATCTACCTAGTCGCCAGCCGCCTCTGCGCGCGCCCGGGATTGGCCGCGCTGCTCGCCATCCTCTCGCCGGCGTTCCTGATCTCGAGCACGACCGTGATGACCGACATCCCGATGACTGCGCTCTTCGTCTGGGCCGTTTACCTGTGGATGGCGGGCTTGGACAAGGACCGCCATGGACTGCTCTTCGCGTCCGGCGTGTGCATGAGCCTCGCCCTGTTGTTCAAGTACACCGGCGTCAGCGCCGTTCCGCTCTTGTTCGTGTACTCCTTGATCGCCAAGCGCCGGGCCGGATGGTGGATGATTCATCTGCTGCTGCCCTTGGCCGTGCTCGCCGCGTATCAGTACATCGAGTATGTCCTCTACGGCAAAGCGCAACTGGGCTACTCCTTCGAGTATGTCCGGAGCAACTACGCAACATCGCTCGTGCCGGATTGGTTGCAGCCGCTCGTCGGGGTCACGTTTGCCGGCGGGAGTTTCGCTTCGCTGTCGTTGCTGTTCCCGCTGCTCTGGCGCCGGCGCATGTGGATTGGCGCGGCGGCCGGCGTAGCGGGCCTTGCGATCGCCGGGATGAAATTCCCCGAGACCCTGCTCTACACCACCCGCCTGTCGGAGCCGCTCACGCTGTGGCTGAGCATTCAGAATGCCTTCTGGTTCGTCTCGGGGCTGTTCGTCCTGGCGATCGCCGTGCCCGATCTGTGGCGGCGCCGCGACAAGGACTCCGTACTGCTGTTCCTGTGGGTGTTCGGAAGTTTCGCCTTCGCGGCGCTGATCAACTGGTCCGTCAATGCCCGCGCACTGCTGCCCATGCTGGCGCCGCTGGCGATTCTCGTCGCGCGCCGGCTGGACCGGCCCGGCAACACGAGCTTCTCGGGCGGACGCCGCTGGCTCTGCGGCGGTCTGGTCGCGGCGGGCGCGGCGCTGTCGCTGACGCTGACCGTGGCGGACTTCAAGCAAGCTAATATCGCCCGCGATGCTGCGCGAAAATTCACCGCGGACGACAAGGCGTATCCCTATCAATACTTCTTCGAAGATCACTGGGGATTTCAGTATTACATGGAAGAGGGCGGCGTGCGCTATCTGGACGCCGCGAAGTTGCAGGCGCACGATCGCATCGTTGCGCCGCTGTGGGGTTCGGTGGAGGTCTCCTACGATCCCGCGGTGGCGCGGCGCGTCCCCGGCGCCGAACTAAAACAATCCGGTCTGAAATGGGTCGCCACGATGCACCCCGCGCTGTGCGCCAGCTTCTACGCGCACACACGCGGCCCGATGCCCTTCGCGTTTGGACCCGTGCCGCCCGAAGAGTACGCCGTGTTTCAGGTCGAACACTACGATGCTCAATAACATCATCCGGTCGATCGGTATCGGCGCGGGCGGAAATCTCGCAAGAAAATGCGAGTGACGAGCGGTGCGGACTGCTCGCAAATGCGGACGCCGGGAAAGCGAGAATTGCCCCGTCAATCAATGCGGAACTGACCTGCCACCGGCCCCGCTGTTCACCTTCCCCGACCCGAACCATGCTCGCGCGTGGGCGTACTGGTGGCAAGCGATCGACCGCAGAAATCTGCGATACAGGCAGGGCGTTCATGCCATGCGGAGCGCCCGGCGCCCCCGGAAGACCTTGAAGCGGTTCGATGGATGGCCCCCAAACGGTCGATTTTGAGGGGCCGTGTCAGAACCGAATCCCTTCGCTTATTTCTTCGAGTGCTTCTTGACCCATTCGCTCGATAGCTTCTGAGCTTCGGCTATCTGTTCGGGCGTCATCTTTTTTTGCAGCAAATCCCTCAATTTCGAAGCGTCCTTGTTTCCAGCCGCGACGGCGAGGTTAATCCACATGTAAGCCTTAACATAATCCTGCGGCACGCCTTGGCCGTAGTAGTACATCAAGCCGAGCGCCGCTTGGACCAGGGCCTCACCCTGCTCGGCGGCCTTTGTGAACCACTCGACCGCCTTAGCGTAATCCTGCGGCACGCCTTCGCCGAGGCGGTACATCGCGCCGAGAAAGTATTGGGCCGTGGCCTCACCCTGCTCGGCGGCCTTTGTGAACCACTCGACCGCCTTGGCGTAATCCTGCGGCACGCCTTCGCCGAGGCGGTACATCGCGCCGAGAGAGTATTGGGCCGTGGCAACACTCTGCTCTGCGGCCTTTGTGACCCACTCCATCGCCTTGGCGTAATCCTGCGGCACGCCTTCGCCCTCGTGGTACATCACGCCGAGAAAGTATTGGGCCGTGGCAACACCTTGCTCTGCCGCCTTCGTGTACCACTCGACCGCCTTGGCGTAATCCTGCGGCACACCTTCGCCGAAGCGGTACATCCCTCCGAGCTCCGCTTGGGCCTGGGCAAGACCCTGCTCGGCAGCCTTTGTGTACCACTCGACCGCCTTAGCGTAATCCTGCGGAACGCCTTCGCCATTGTGGTACATCACGCCGAGAAGGTATTGGGCTGCGGCCTCACCCTGCTCGGCGGCCTTTGTGAACCACTCGACCGCCTTGGCGTAATCCTGCGGCACGTCTTCGCCCAAGCGGTACATCGCGCCGAGCCTCACTTGGGCCGAGGCGTCACCCTGTTCGGCAGCCCGCATCGTCCGCTTGAAATCCGGCGGTTCGTCAGAATAACCGGGCAGACTGGCCAGCGAAAGACAGAGTATGCCGAGCGCAGCGACTACGAGCCTAGACTTTCCGATGAAATTGCTACGGGATTTTATAGTCACGTTCGAGTCTCCATCCCTTTGGCGCGCTCACGCTTGTATAGGCAGAAATCGCGTTAGTGAGATTGTAGTCTACTCCTGCCCCGACCCGCTGCGCCAACGCTCGACTAGGCTTAGTGCAGCCCGGCGGCTTCGGGCGCGACACGTGTACGCGAGGGCACGAGGGCCCCCGGAAGACCTTGAAGCGGTTCGATGGATGGCCCCCCAACGGTCGATCTTGAGGGGCCGTGTCAGAACCGAATTCGTTCGCCTATTTCTTCGAGTGCTTCTCGACCCATTCGCTCGATAGCTTCTGGGCTTTGGCTATCTGTTTGGGCGTCATCTTTTTTAGCACCGAATCCCTCAATGTCAAAGCGCCCTCGCTTCCAGCCGCGGCGACGAGGTTAAGCCACATATAAGCCTTGGCGTAATCCTGCGGCACGCCTTTGCCGAAGCGGTACATCGCGCCGAGCAAGTATTGGGCCGGGGCCTCACCCTGCTCGGCGGCCTTGGTGCACTCCTCCATCTCGTCTGTCATATCCGCCGTCACCTCTTGTGCTTCTCGACCCATTCGCTCGATAGCTTCTGGGCTTCGGCTATCTGTTCGGGCGTCATTATTTTTTGCAGGGAATCTCTCCGTTCCGAAGCGCTCTTTTCTCCAGCCGCGGCGGCGATATTAGCCCACATGTAAACCTTAACATAGTCTTTCGGCACGCCTTGGCCAAAGAAGTAGATATTGCCGAGACTCCTTTGGGCCTCGGCGTCACCCTGCTCGGCAGCCTTTGTGTACCACTCCATCGCCTTGGCGTAATCCTTCGGCACGCCTTTGCCTAAGAAGTAGATACTGCCGAGAAATTCTTGGGCTGAGGCATTGCCCTGCTCGGCAGCCTTTGTGTACCACTCCATCGCCTTGGCGTAATCCTGCGGCACGCCTTCGCCTTTGTAGTACATCAGGCCGAGGTTGAGTTGGGCCAGGGCATCACCCTGCTCGGCAGCCTTCGTGATCCACTCGATCGCCTTGGCGTAATCCTGCTGCACGCCTTCGCCAAAGTAGTACATCTGGCCGAGTCTTCCTTGGGTTGAGGCATAACCCTGCTCGGCAGCTTTTGTGTACCACTCGATCGCCTTGGCGTAATCCTGCTGCACGCCGCGGCCGTCGTGGTACATCTCGCTGAGCCACACTTGGGCCTTGGCATCACCCTGCTCGGCAGCCTTCGTGATCCACTCGACCGCCTTGGCGTAATCCTCCTGCACGCCTTCGCCAAAGTAGTACATCGCGCCGAGAAAGTATTGGGCCCCGGCCTCACCCTGCTCGGCAGCCTTTGTGTACCACTCCATCGCCTTGGCGTAATCCTCCTGCACGCCTTCGCCGTGGCGGTACATCTCGCCGAGACTCGCTTGGGCCGAGGCGTCACCCTGTTCGGCAGCCCGCATCGTCCGCTTGAAATCCGGCGGTTCGTCAGAACAACCGGGCAGACTGGCCAGCGAAAGACAGAGTATGCCGAGCGCAGCGACTACGAGCCTAGACTTTCCGATGAAATTCCTACGGGATTTTATAGTCACGTTCGAGTCTCCATCCCTTTGGCGCGCTCACGCTTGTATAGGCAGAAATCGCGTTAGTGAGATTGGAGTCTACTCCTGCCCCGACCCGCTGCGCCAACGCTCGACTAGGCTTAGTGCAGCCCGGCGGATGCGGGCGCGACCCGTGTACGCGAGGGCACGAGGGCCAGCGGATACTTCTCCCGCCGGCATTTCTTCGCAAATCGGTCGCCGTGGAGGATAATACGGAACTGACCTGCCACTGGCCCCGCTGTTCACCTTCCCCGACCCGAACCATGCTCGCGCGTGGGCGTACTGGTGGCAAGCGATCGACCGCAGAAATCTGCGATACAGGCAGGGCGTTCATGCCATGCGGAGCGCCCGGTGCCCCCGGAAGACCTTGAAGCGATTCGATGGTGGCCCCCCAACGGTCGATCTTGAGGGGCCGTGTCAGAACCGAATTCGTTCGCCTATTTTTTCGAGTGCTTCTCGACCCATTCGCTCGATAGCTTCTGAGCTTCGGCTATCTGTTCGGGCGTCATATTTTCTAGCACCGAATCCCTCAATGTCAAAGCGCCCTCGCTTCCAGCCGCGGCGACGAGGTTAAGCCACATATAAGCCTTGGCGTAATCCTGCGGCACGCCTTTGCCGAAGCGGTACATCGCGCCGAGCAAGTATTGGGCCGGGGCCTCACCCTGCTCGGCGGCCTTGGTGCACTCCTCCATCTCGTCTGTCATATCCGCCGTCACCTCTTGTGCTTCTCGACCCATTCGCTCGATAGCTTCTGAGCTTCGGCTATCTGTTCGGGCGTCATCTTTTTTAGCACCGAATCCCTCAATTCCGAAGCGCCCTTGTCTCCAGCGGCGGCGAGGTTAATCCACATGTAAGCCTTAACATAGTCTTTTGGCACGCCTTGGCCTTCGCTGTACATCGCGCTGAGAGAGTATTGGGCCGAGGAATCGCCCTGCTCTGCGGCCTTTGTGAGCCACTCCATCGCCTTGGCGTAATCCACGCCTTCGCCGTGGTGGTACATCAGGCCGAGAGCGAATTGGGTCTTGGCATGACCCTGCTCGGCAGCTTTTGTGAACCACTTGAACGCCTTGGCGTAATCCTGCTGCACGCCTTCGCCTTTGTGGTACATCAGGCCGAGGTTGAATTGGGCCGGGGGAAGACCCTGCTCGGCAGCCTTTGTAAACCACTCCATCGCCTTGGCGTAATCCTGCTGCATGCCTTGGCCCTGGTGGTACATCTCGCCGAGGTTGACTTGGGCCTGGGCAACACCCTGCTCGGCAGCTTTTGTGTACCACTTGAACGCCTTGGCGTAATCCTGCGGAATGTCTTCGCCTTTGCGGTACATCTCGCCGAGATAGTATTGGGCCTTGGCATCACCCTGCTCGGCAGCTTTTGTGAACCACTCGGCCGCCTTGGCGTAATCCTGCTGCACGCCTTCGCCCCTGTAGTACATCAGGCCGAGCCTCACTTGGGCCTCTGCGTCACCCTGCTCGGCAGCCTTTGTATACCTGGCGTCATCCTGCTGCACGCCTTTGCCGAAGAGGTGCAT
>JBCLBO010000117.1:0-6674 GCA_038916785.1 Candidatus Hydrogenedentales bacterium
CTGCACCACAAGCCCGAGCGTCAACTCCGTCTTTGTGCCGGCGGCGTCGAGCGGGAATTGCAGATACAGAAACTCCCACTCGTGTTCTTCGTTTAGCTCGATGCGCGGGAACTCGCCGTCGATCTTCCCGAAGGGTTGCAGCGAAAGGACCGGCGGATGCTCCGCGACGGTCCCTTCCTGCGCAAGCTCGACCATCGCATCGTGATTGTACCCATCCTTCAGTTGTGCGTCCTTCGCATTCGGGATCAGGATCGCAAAGGTGTCGAAGGGCGCCGTGCCCATGTGATTGCCGTCCTTGGGCTGCAGCGCCATCCGCAAGACGTACAATCCCTTGTCCAGCGGGTCGTCGCGGAAGTCGTGCGGTTCGGTGTCGGACACGACGACTGCGCCGAAAAGCGAAATCTCCTCCACGCCGAGCAGCGTTTCCTTCGGCGTCGCGCCGACGGCTTTACCCTTGAGGCCCGGCACGAACCAGAACTCGTACACGGCGCCGTCCGCGCCGCTGACCGTATACGACTTCGGCGCGAGCTGCCCGCGAATCTCCGCGCTAAGCTCCGCGGGTGGTTCCCTGTCCGCGACCGCTAACTTCAATCCGTCTTCGGCCGAGGCCATTCCGGCGAAGGATCCAACCAATGCAATCACCCACGCCGACGCAATTCCGAATTTCATTTCCGATCTCCAGGCTGCTTGCCAATCCGCTCACGTTCCCGCTAATCCAGACGATATTCGCCCCGCGCCTATTCAGCGCTCGCCGCGTACCCGTATGGGCGATCCGCCCATGCTACGGTGGGGGAGTCCCGTTCGAGGCGCCCAATAAAACAGCCGGAAACAGGCTTCGTTTCCGGCTGCACTGTAGTTCACTCGTCGGTGCGATTATTTCTTGAACCGTGCGATGTACGCGCTGCGACGGTCCGCTTCGTCCCAGACAATGCCGAGGCCTTCGCCGGCAAACTTGTCATGCACCGTGTAGGCCGCCACCGGCTCGTCCACCTGCGTGAGCGGGGGATAGTACGCCTTGTCGTGGCCGCAGTGCTTGTCGCCCTCGACGAGGCAGCGCGTCTGCACGCGCACGAGCTCACCCGCGGTCAACGAGGCATGACCGTGCGGCTCGGCCGCGCCGGCATGCATCGTGATCGGTGCGGATTCCACCTTGATCACCTCCGTAAGCAGAGAGCCGGACTGCGCCTTCGCCAAGTCGATCAGCGCGTCGCGTTGGGCGGCATTCGCTTTTTCATCCACGATCACAACGCCACGGCCGGTAAAGGTTTCGAGGCTCGTATCGGTCAGCGTTTTGTCGGTACGAATGACGGCGATCACGGTCAGGCCCGAAAGATCCACGCCTTGATGCCCGCCGCGCGTGACTTGCCAAGCCATCGTCGCTTCTTCGCCGACGAGGCCAATCTCGCTGTTCGCGTTGCACGACGCGGTGTACACGTCGCAGGAACGGACTTCGAGGTAGTTACCCTCGATCGAGGGCTGCGTGATTCCGGCCGACGCCGCACCCGCGGCCGCCAAGCCCATCGCAAGAATGGCTATGAAAAACTTCATCGAGACTCCTCCCAAGGTTCACCCGATTTAAACGCGTATGGGTGGTTAAGTAACACGCCTTACCGCAGCGCCATTCCGCCGTAGAGGCCCCTCGCCGCTGCGGTTGCGCCAGTATATACCCCCATTAAACACGACCTCCAGCGCCGGGGTTCTTTCGCCCACCCTATACAGCGCGATGAAACGGTTCGTTAATGCCCCGGAGGGGCCGAATGATAGCAGCCCGCCGTTTCAACGGCGGGTAGCCTTTGACGGTCCGAACTCTCATCTCATTCGGCCTAATGAGTCGATTCATCAATGCCGGGTAGGGGCCGCGAGGGGTTCGTAGACGCCCCGGAGGGGCCGAATGATAGTAGCCCGCCGTTTCAACGGCGGGTGGGCGCGCCACCAGGATTCAGTCCCGTTAGGGACGGCTGAACCGGATGCGTTGGGCTGGCATTTTCAGCCGTCCCTTGGGACTTCCGGGCATTAGATCTCCCTTACCCGCCGTTGAAACGGCGGGCTACTATCACCGCGTCCTTCCAGGACGCGCCATTGGTTGCCCAGATTTACTGGACCTGGGGATGATTGAGGCTCTTTGGCGTCGCGCGGGGAAACGGCGGCGGCAAGCCCGACCCGGGCCTGCCGCCGCCGATATGCCTTCAAGTCTTTCTCTATCAAATACTTACAGCACAGAGACCTACGCCAGCGCCGCCAGTCCCGCGCGCCGAATCGCCACTTTCGACTGCTGCACCTTGTACTTGTTGCCGCTCAGCGGAGTCGCCTCGGCGAGCGCCGCCTCGGCCGCGTTCGCCAGGGAGGCGTCCGTCACCGCCTGGCCCTCGAGCGCAGCGGCGCCCTTCTTCGAGTTCCAGGGGCCCGGCGCAACGTGGCCCAAGACGATCCGCGCGTCCTGCGCCTTGCCGCCGTTGTCCTTGAACGCGACGAACGCGGCGACCATCGGCCAATCGAGGCCCTTGCGGTGCCGCACTTCGTAGACGCCGTTCTTCAGGCCCGCCGCCGGAATCTCGATCGCCGTCAGCACTTCGTTCGGCGCGAGCACCGACTCGCGATCCGTTTCGGTCTTCGGCGCTGCGAAAAATTCCCCGGCCGCGACCGCGCGCGCGCCCTTCGGGCCCTGCACGTGCATCGTCGCGCCGAGCGCGACCAATCCCGGCGCGAGACTCGAGGCGTGAACAAACTTCGCCGCGCCCGAGTTCGCGAAGATCGCATGGTAGCGGTTCTCGCCAGTCTCGATCAGCGACTTGCCCTCCTTCATCCCCAGCAGCCCAAGGCCGTTGCGGTAGTACCAGCAGCGGGGCCGCTGGAGAATCTCACCGCCGACCGTCCCCATGTTCAGCATTTGTTCGCCGGCGATGTTGCGCGCCGCCGTCACGAGGCCGGGGAAATTCGTTTGCACGTCCTTGTTCGCCACGAAGTCTTTCAGTTTCGTCGTCGCGCCGATGCGGACCGCGCCGCCCTTCGACTCGATGCCCGAAAGACCCTTCACGTTTTTCAGGCTGACGACTAAGCGCGGCTGCGCGAGCCCCTGCTTGAGCAGCGAGATCAGGTCCGTGCCGCCCGCGAGCACTTCGGTCTCGCCCCACGACGCGGCCAACAGGCCGACGGCCTCCTCGACGGTTGCCGGATTCGCATATTCGAAAGCGTTCATCTAGGCCTCCATAAGCGCGTTCAACACGCGGTCTGGCGTGAGCGGCAGCTCCGGCACGCGCACCCCGATGGCATTGGCGACGGCATTGGAAATCGCGGCGCCCTGCGAGAGCACCGCCGGTTCACCCAGCCCGATCACGCCGCGGCTCTCGTATTTCTCGCCGCCCATGAAATGGGCCGTCAGCGTACCAATGTCGCCGATGCCGGCGAGCCGGTAGAACTCGAAGTCCGGATTCAACATCGTTCCGGTCGCAGGATCGTAAATCGCCTCTTCGAAGAGCGCATACGTGATCCCCATGATCGCGCCGCCGTAGAGCTGGCTGTCCGCGGTCTTGTTGTTGATCACGATGCCCGAGTCCTGCACGCTGACGTAGTGCTCCATCGTCACCACGCCGGTCTCCACGTCCACCGCCACGGCCGCCATCTGGCAACCGCCCACGCCCGCGCTCGTCAGCTTCACGCCGGCCGCGTTCGGGTTGTTACCCTGCGCGCTGATCGGCATGTTGCCCAGCATCGCGCAGGCGTCCTTCCACGAGACGCTATTCGACGGATTGCCGACTTCCTGAATCTTGCCCTGCCACGCCTCCAGCTTGCCCGCGTCGACGCCCATCTGCGGCGCCACTTTCGCCAGCAGCATATTCAGCGCGTTCGTGCCGGCGTCGCGCGAGGAGGCCGATACGCCGCCGACCGTCGTGCTGCCGCCGGATCCGCCGGAGACCGGCAGCGAGTTCTTGCCGATTTCGACACGCACCTGGTCGAGCCCGATCCCCAGCGTGTCCGCCAGCACGATCGCGCACACCGTGCGCGTGCCCGTGCCGAGGTCCTGCGTGCCCAGGCGGCTTACAACCGAGCCGTCCGGGTTAATAGTCACGCCGCATTGCGATGGGTGCCCCGCCCCGCCCCAGGTATGAATCGACAGGCCCACGCCGCGCTTGATCGGCCCCGCGGCCTTGTCGCCGCGCGGGTGCCAGCGCTCGCTCCATTTGATGAGTTCCGCGGCCTTGTCGATCTGTTCCGCGTACTCCTCCGCGCGATCGGTCAGCGCGAGGTTCTTCTTGAAAAACGCGATCGGATCCATCCCGATCGCCGCCGCCGCGTCTTCCAGCGCGCACATCGTCACCAGCGCCGCCTGCGGATGGTTCGGCCCGCGCCACGCGCGAATCAGCCCGCGGTTCGTCAGAATGCCCCGGCCCTTCGTGCGGTACGCCGGGATTTTCGTAAACACATACGGCACCGGCGGCATGCGGAAGGTCTGCATTCCAGCGGAACCCCACACATCCGAGTCCCAAGCGACGATCGTGCCGTCGTTCTTCACGCCGATCTTCACCTTGCCGTACGTGGAGGGGCGGTGCCCGGCGATCATCTGGTCCTGCGATCGCTCAAGCATGAGCTTCACCGGCCGGCCGGTCTGCTTGGACATCTTCGCGCAAATCACGCCCCATTTGTCCGCCGCAAACTTCGACCCGAAGCCGCCGCCCATGTACTGCGTGTCCACATGCACCTTGTCCGCCGAAATCTCCAGCTCGCTCGTGAACGCGCCGGCGAATCCGGACACGTTCTGCGTCGACGGCCACACGCTCAACTCGCCGTCCTTGAACTCTGACACCTGCCCGTGCGCTTCCAGGCAGCAGTGCGTGATGCACGGCAGGCCGTAGTAGCCCTCGACCACTTTGTCCGCCGTTTTCATCGCCTCGTCGGTCAAGCCTTCTTCCTTGCCCTGATCGCGGCCCGACGCCTTCGCCGGGTCGCGGTCGATCATCTGCGGCTCGCCGATATCGCTATACGTCACCTTGAACTTGCCCAGGGCCTCCTGCGCGATTTCCTCGGTCTCCGCCGCCACCGCCGCGATGATCTCGCCGGCGTAGGTCACCTTCGCAAACTCGCCCGTCTTCTTGTCCTTCTCGACGTATACGCCGACGACCCCCGCCATCGTCTCCACAGCGCTCGTGTCCACCGCGGTCACCGACGCCAGCGCGTGCGGCGAGAATAAAATCTTCGCGTGCAGCATGTTCGGACGGTTGATGTCATACGAATACTTCGCCGCGCCCGAGGTCTTCTGCGGCCCGTCGAGCCGCGGTGTGCGCGATCCGATCAGCGAGCGGCGGGAGGGATCCGGCCAATTTACGGTAGCCATCACGCACCCCCTTTCTTTGCCAATTCAAACGTGGCCGCAGTGATTCCTATGTAGGTGCCGCAACGGCACAGGTTGCCGCCGAGTCCCGCGCGCACCTCGTCGATCGTCGCGCCCGGATGATCCCGCACGAAGGCCGTAGTCGCCACTACAAATCCCGGCGTGCAGAACCCGCACTGCGTCGCGTCATGCTCGACATACGCCGCCTGCGTCGGGTGCATCTTCTCCGGCGTGCCCAAGCCCTCGGACGTCACAATCTTGTAGCCTTGCGCTTCGATCGCCAGCACCGTGCACGCATACACCACGTCGCCGTCCATCATGACCGTACACGCGCCGCAAGTCGCCCGGTCGCACACCTTCTTCGGTCCGGTCACATCCAGCCGGTTGCGCAGCGCATCGAGCAGCGTCACCCGCGGCTCGGCTTTCAGCGTCATGTCCTTGCCGTTCACATTCAGCGTCAACGGCACCTCGCCCGGCCCCGACGTCGCCGAAGCGGCCTGCGCGACGCCCGCGGACTCTCGCGCCTTGTGCAAGAGTCCCGTCGCCACCCCCGCGGCGCCGACGCCCTTGAGGAACCCGCGTCGCGAGATCCCCCCGGGATGAATTTCCTGCTGTTCAGTACTCATAAGCTCCTCCCAATTAGTCCTGAAGACACGCAATCCGAACGGATTCCGGACGAAAGCAGCCCACACCCAATCGCCCGAGCATCCGAGCCTAACACGCAGCCACGCCGGATGCAATAGCCGCCCGCAATTACCTCACACAAGGATATAGTTGACGAACGGCAGTGATTGTTCCGTTAGTATCCCTCATTGTGAGCGACCCGAAATTCATGGAAAGCATCCGGCAAAGCGCGGACAAACGGGTTCTATCCTTGCCGCACGCGGTGCGCCAGATGTCCCGGCCCGATCGCATGATTACCACCACCGAGGTAGTCCAAGTCGTTACAAAGGGAGAGGTTGTCGAAGACTACACCGAAGACTCACGGGGGCGAAGCGCCCTGGTCCTCGGTAGCGGTGTCGGGAGTCGGCCAATCCATGTGGTATGCTCACCGAAGGGCGACTATTTGGCAATTATTACGGCGTATCTGCCCGAAGCCGGCGAATGGTCGCCAGACTTCCGACTAAGGCGAAAGCCATGACATGTGTCCATTGCAAAGGACCGATGGAACGCGCCACCGCTCCCTTCCACGTCGACCGCCAAGGCGTCCACCTCTCTCTCGATAGCGTCCCCGCGTGGGTCTGCAAACAATGCGGCGAGCCCCTCTTCGAACAAGCCGAGGTCGACTCAATCCAAGCCATCCTCATGGTGATCGACGAACAGACGGCCCGCCTCGAAAGCGGCGCCT
>JBCLBO010000118.1:0-6392 GCA_038916785.1 Candidatus Hydrogenedentales bacterium
CAGTTCGTTGGAGTTGAGGCCAAGTGGCAATGGGACTTTTTGAATTGAAACCAAACGGAGCGTCCTAAGGTAGTCCAGGACGCGTCGCTGGTGGCTCATCGCGAGATTTTTTCCGGTGAGTCTCAATCCAAACGAAAAGCGGTGTTCGGTTCTTCGTTCTCTTCGTTACCTTCTGTTAGGCGCTTTTAGTTTCGCCGGTTTGGTACGATCCCGCCCGATGAGCGCTCCGGAATCGAAGTCAAACCAGCATGGCGACGCGCCACTCTGGATTTCCTGCGCGATGGCGATTGCGGTGATGGCCGTCTTCGGCCAAACCCTGGGCCACGAGTTCCTTTATTACGACGACCCCGAGTACATCACCGCGAACGCGATGGTGTCTCAAGGCCTGACGTGGGCGGGACTTCGTTGGTCGCTCACCGCGATCGTCGGCAATACCTGGCTGCCGCTCACGCTCATTTCGCACCAGATCGACGTGCAGCTCTTCGGCATGAAGCCGGGCCTGCACCATCTGATTAACGTACTGCTCCACGCGGCGAACGCCGTACTGGCCTTCGCCGCGCTGCGCCGGTTGACCGGAGACCTGTGGAAATCCGCGCTGGTCGCGGCGCTGTTTGCGCTGCATCCGCTGCGCGCGGAGTCCGTGGCCTGGGCGGCCGAGCGCAAAGACGTTCTCAGCGCCTTCTTCTTTTTTCTCGGCCTCTGGGCCTATGCGCGGTATGCCCAGACGCGGCGCGCGCGGGATTACGCGCTCGTGGCGGGAAGTCTCGCGTTGGGGCTCTGCGCCAAACCAATGCTGGTCACGTTTCCGTTCGTGCTGCTCCTGCTCGACTTTTGGCCGCTGCGGCGCGTGGCGGTGCCGGGGGAGACGACGCAGCGGCAGTCGTTACGCAGGCTGATCGTGGAGAAGATTCCCTTGTTCGCGCTGGCCGCAGTGGCGGCGGCCAGCGCGTTATGGACGCAATCGAGCACCGGCGCGACGGGCTCCACCGAGGCCTTCCCCGTCGGCGCGCGCGTGGCGAACGCCATCGTCGCGTGCGGGGTCTACCTCGAGCAGACCGTGATGCCGGTTGATCTCGCAGTGATGTACCCGCATCCGGGCGCGACACTCGAATGGGCGCCGGCCCTATTCTCCGTGGCACTGACGCTTGCGCTTACCTTCATCGCGCTGTTCACTTGGCAACGCTTCCCCTTCTTCCTGACCGGCTGGTTCTGGTTTCTGGGCATGCTGGTCCCAGTGATCGGTCTGGTGCAGGTGGGAAACACGGCACACGCAGACCGCTATACCTATCTGCCGCACATCGGGTTGTTCATCGGGATCGTGTGGACGCTGGCCGCGATCGGGAATCGAATTCCCGGCTGGCGACGCGCGGCCCCGATCGTCAGCGGCCTCGTACTCGCCGTGCTATCGGCGACGTGTTACGTCCAGGTGGGTCACTGGCGAAATACGATCACGCTCTTTGAGCATACCGTGGCTATCTCGCCGGGGAGTGCGCAGGCGCGGTTTAACTTGGGCGCGGGGTACGCATTGAGCGGCCGGCCCGATCTTGCGGAGCCGCAGTTGCGGGAATCGTTGCGATTAAATCCGCAGGGATTGGGGTCGAGAACCAACCTCGCCTCGGCGCTGGTCGAACTTGGCCGGCCGCAGGAGGCGGAGGAACTATTCCGGGAACTCGTCGATGCGGACCCATACAATATCGAGTACAACGTGCTACTCGGACTTTCCTTTTTTGAGCAGGGCGAATACACGCCTGCGCTTTTCTGGGCGGGCGAGGCGCTGCGAATCGACCCGGCCTATCAGCGGGCGCTAGATCTCCGAGATAAATGCCGCGACAAGATACTCGAACCAATGCTGCCGCTCGAATAGGGCGCGCCGGATGGCGGGATGGAGCCGCGGGCCGACTCCGTGTATTCTTCCTGTTTCCCGGCGGATTCATGCCGGTCCGTATCGGATTTCCATGGAAAATGTGCGGGTCAGAATTGCGCCTTCTCCGTCCGGTTTTTTGCATATCGGCACGGCGAAAATTGCGCTGATCAATTGGCTCTTCGCGCGCCAGCGCGCGGGCACGTTTGTATTGCGCCTGGAAGACACCGACCCCGATCGCACCGAAGAGCAGTACGTCGAGGCGATGTGCGAGGGCTTCTCCTGGCTGGGGATTGACTGGGACGAGGGCCCGCCCTTCGGCGGCGTGCCCGAACGCGGACCCTATGCGCCGTACCGGCAATCGCAGCGCGCGCAGATTCATCGTGACGCGGCGGCGCGATTGCTGGCGTCGGGACACGCCTACAAGTGTTTCTGCAGCAAAGAGGAGCTGGACGCCGAGCGCGCGCGTGCCCAAGCCGGGAAGTTGCCGTGGAGATATAGCGGGAAGTGCCGCGCGCTGAACGCGGAGCAGATCGCCGCGAAGCGCGATGCCGCGGCATCGCTGCGGTTTAAGACACCGCAGAGCGGACACACGGTGTTGAACGACCTCGTGCAGGGGCCCGTGCGCTGGGACAACCAGCAGATTGACGATTTCATTATTCTGAAATCGAACGGCGATCCGATCTTTCACCTCGCCGTTGTCGTCGATGATCTGACGATGAAAATCACGCACGTGATCCGCGGCGACGACCACCTGACAAACGCGGCCAAGCACGTACTGCTCTTCGAGGCGCTCGGCGGGCCGATGCCGACGTTCGCGCATGTGCCGATGGTACTCGACGAGACGGGCAAGAAGTACAGCAAACGCATGCACGGCGCGAACGTGCTCGAGTGGCGCGAGGACGGATACCTGCCGGAGGCGCTAATCAACTACGTGGTGCTGCTCGGATGGACCGCCGGCGACGACAAGGAAGTGTACACGCGCGCGGAATTGGTGAGGGCCTTCTCGCTGGAGCGGCTGGGGCGGTCCGCCGCGAAGTTCGACTTGAAAAAATTGCAGTGGCTCAATGGACAACACATCCGCAGGCTGAGCGCCGATGAACTGCGCGATCGAGTGCTGCCAATCTTGCAGAAGGCGGGCCTCGACTCGTCGGGGAGAGACCCGGCCTGGCTGTCGCGGATGGCGGGGATTTGCCAGGAAAAGCTGGTGACGCTACACGATATTGTGAAACAGACGGACTTTTTCTTCGTCGAACCTGCGGCGTATGAAGAGAAAGCGGTGCAGAAGCATTGGAAAGACGTCGAGGCGGCGGCGAGGTTGGAGACAATCCACCGCGCACTTGCGAACGCGGCGGCGTGGACCTCCGACGCCTTGCACGCGGATTTCGAGCGGCTCGGCGAGGCGCAGGGTGGAATCGGCAAGGTGGTGCATCCGCTCCGGCTGGCGCTGACGGGCAAGAGCGTGGGGCCGGGGCTCTTCGAATTGGCGGAGTTGCTGGGCAAGGACGCGTGCCTGCGGCGCGTACGCCGCGCGATCGAGTTCATTCGCGCCGGATGCATACAGACGGTACCGTAGACGACTGGAGCAAGGTGGGTTTTCATGTCAATTGAGCGCACGCCTCCGGGCAAAGACTTCGTCCGCCAGATCGTGGCGCGCGATAGGGAATCGGGCCGTTGGGACGGCCGCGTGGTCACGCGCTTCCCGCCGGAGCCGAACGGCTACCTGCACATCGGCCACGCAAAAAGCATCTGCCTCAACTTCGGAATCGCGCAAGAGTCCGGCGGCGAGTGCCACCTCCGCATGGACGATACCAACCCGACGAAAGAGGAGCAGGAGTACGTCGACTCGATCATGGCCGACGTGCGCTGGCTCGGCTTCGACTGGGGCGTGCACCTGTATCACGCCTCGGACTACTTCGACCAGTTGCACGAGTGGGCGCTGCAGCTCATCCGCGCGGGGAAGGCCTACGTCGACGAGTTGGGCCCCGACGAGATCCGGATTTACCGCGGTACGTTGACCGCGCCCGGTCGAGAGAGCCCCTGCCGGGACCGCGGCGTGGAGGAGAACCTCGCGCTCTTCGAGCGGATGCGCAATGGGGAATTCGCGGAGGGCACGCGGACGCTGCGCGCGAAGATCGACATGGCCGCGCCGAACCTGAACCTGCGCGATCCGGTGATGTATCGCATCTTGAAGGCATCGCACCAGCGGACGAAGGACAAGTGGTGCATCTATCCGATCTACGACTGGGCGCACGGGCAGTCGGACTCGATCGAGAAAATCACGCACTCGGTATGCACGCTGGAATTTGAAGATCACCGGCCGCTCTACGACTGGTACTGCGAGGCGCTCGGCATTTACCACCCGCAACAGATCGAATTCGCGCGATTGAACCTGACGTATACGGTGCTAAGCAAGCGGAAATTGCAGTCGCTCGTGGCCGAGGGTTACGTGAGCGGCTGGGACGACCCGCGCATGCCGACGATCGCGGGCCTGCGCCGGCGCGGCTACACGGCGGCCGCGATCCGCGATTTTTGCGGACGCATCGGGGTTGCGAAGTCGGCGAGCGTGAACGAGATCGAACAGCTCGAGAGTTGTCTGCGCGAGGACTTGAACAAGACCGCGCCGCGCGTGATGGCCGTACTCGATCCGCTGCGCGTGGTGATCGAGAATTATCCCGAGGGCCAAATCGAAGAACTCGACGCGGTCAACAACCCCGAAGATCCCGCCGCGGGTACGCGCAAGGTGCCCTTCGGCCGGACGATCTATATCGAGCGCGAAGATTTTATGGAGGACCCGCCCAAAAAGTTTTTTCGCTTGTCGCCGGGCCGCGAGGTGCGGCTGAGGTACGCGTATTTCGTGACGTGTACGAGCGTAGTGAAAGACCCCAAGACGGGCGAGATCGTCGAAGTACGGTGCAGTTACGACCCGGCCACGCGCGGGGGCAATGCGCCGGACGGCCGCAAAGTGAAAGCGACACTGCACTGGGTCTCGGCGGATCGGGGACTGGCGGCCGAAGCGCGCCTCTACTCGCACTTGTTCACCAAGGCCGATCCCGACAACGCCGAGGAAGGCAAGGACTGGCGCGCAAACATCAATCCACACTCTGCGGACACCATCTCGATTGTCGTGGAGCCGGGCGTGGCGATCGCAAAAGCGGGCGACCGCTTCCAGTTCGAGCGCAAGGGATACTACTGCGTGGACCGCGACTCGAACGCGCATCGCCTGGTGTTCAATCGCGCGGTGACGCTGCGCGACGCGTGGGCGAACATTCAGAAGCGCGACGAGGGCGGCGCGGCGGGCGCGTGAACATGGCGGACGTGTTGCTCGGCATAGACCTCGGGGGCACCCAGGTGAAGTCCGCGGCGGTGACGCTCGACGGAGCGATCGCCGGTCACGATGTGCGGCCGACGGCGGCGGAGCAGGGGCCCGAAGCCGTCGCGGACGTGATGGCGGCGTCGGCGCAGGCGGCGCTGCGGGCCGCGGGCGGTCCAGTCGTGCGCGCGGCGGGCATCGGCGCGCCGGGCCCGATGAACTGGCAGACGGGCGTGGTGTTCAGTCCGCCCAATCTGGCGGGATGGTACAACGTGCCGCTCGCTGAAATGATGCGCGCGCGACTGGGCGTACCCTGCTTCGTCGATAACGACGCCAACCTCGCGTGCTACGGCGAATTCTGCGCGGGCGCCGGGCGCGGCGTGCAAGACATGTGCATGCTCACGCTCGGCACCGGCGTCGGCGGCGGCATCGTCGTGTCCGGCCGCCTGCTGCGCGGGATCGACGGCACCGCCGCCGAGATTGGACACTTGCGCGTGCAGCGCGACGGCCGGCGCTGCGGGTGCGGCGCGCGGGGCTGCCTCGAGGCCTATGCGTCGGTGACGGGCCTCGTACACACCGCGATCGAAGGCATCGAATCCGGCACCGGGACGTCGCTGCTCGCGGCCTGCGGTGGAGACCTTCATGCGATCACGGGGAAGCTGGTGTCCGAGCAAGCGGCCGCCGGCGACGCGTATGCGCGCTGGGTGATCGAAGAGACCGGCGACTGGATCGGCGTCGGAATTGCAAGCTTGATCAATCTGCTGAACCCGGAGAAAGTCGTGCTCGGCGGCGGCATGATCGCCGCGGGGGACTTGTTGCTGAACGCGATCCGCAAGCGCGCGACGAAGGACGCCTTCGAAGTCCCCGCGCGCCGCGCGCAGATCGTCATCGCGGAACTCGGCGAAGACGCCGGCGTAATCGGCGCCGCAATGGCCGCGCGCGAACGTCTCGCCGGACTCGCATCTAAATAGCATTAAATACATTAAATAGGGACAGTGGAGCTGTTGAGAAAGTCGAATTTACGCGTCTCCCACGATCCCTCGACTCTTGAGAAGTCCATTTTCGTTGGTGTTTTCATCAAGCGATTCCGTCGTGTAGGCCCCTTTGGATGGAGAACAGGGCTTTTTCAACAGCTCCAACACGCCCTTAAAACGGCGGGCTACTATCATGTCGCCCCTCCGGGGCACTAACGAAGCAGTTCATCGAACTGAATAGAAC
>JBCLBO010000119.1:0-6363 GCA_038916785.1 Candidatus Hydrogenedentales bacterium
ACTGACCTCGCGCTGGGACGCGCCGGTGGCGAAGGACAAGATCGAGAAATTTCTGACCACGCTCGCCGATCTGCAGGGCGAATTCCGCGCGACGGTTTCGGAGGACGGTCAGAAGGAATACAGCGTGGACGACGCGGGCGGGTTCCACGTCTTCGGCTACGCGCCGGGCGCCGCGGAGCCGTTGTTTCATTTGGTCAACGGGAAGTCACCGGATTTTGGGCTCGCGTTTGTGCGCCCGGCCGGCAGCGACGACGTCTACCAGATCAACGTGAGCCTGCGCCGCGAAGCGGGGATTTACACGCTCGAGATGGGCGACGCGCCCGAGCCGGGCGTCTGGCTCGACAAGACCGCCTTCGAGACGCCGGCCGAAAAGATTAAAGCGATCGCGCTGAGCTATCCAGACAAAGAGCTGGCCTTCGAGTCGCGCGAGAAGCCGGCCGAGGAAATGAAACCGGAAGACGCCGCCGATGCCAAGCCGGCGGGCGACAAGCCCGCGGAGGACGCCGCGAAACCAGCCGACGCGCCCAAGACTTTCGAGTGGGCCGTGGCCAAGGGCGGACCGGGGATCGAGTTCAACACAAACTCCGGGGCGAACCTCGCGCGCCGCCTGTCGCGGATTAACGCGACCGACATCGTCGATCCCGCGAAGAAGGCGGACTACGGCCTGGACACGCCGAAGTACCGCGCGACGCTGACCATCGAGGGCGAAGCGGCGCCGGTCGTCATCGAGGCCGGGCGGCCCGCGGGCGACACCTACGCCTACTTCCGCATCGCAGGGCGCGAGCGCGACCTCGTCTATAAAGTGAGCGCGTTTGATTTCGAGCAGATTTTCTACAAAGGCGGCGAATTCTTCGAGCTGCCCGGCGTGCTGGTGGACAAGGGTGAAGTGGACTCCATCGAATACACCACCGGCGGCCGCACCACGAAGCTCGCGCGCGAAGGCGACGCCTGGAAACTAGTCGAGCCGAAGACGGACCTGCCCGTACAGACCGCCGAGATCGACAACCTTGTGCGCGCGCTCATTTCGTGGAAAGCCGAGGACTACGCCGACTCGCCCGAGGGCAAGGGCCTGGATGCGCCGGCGGACCGCGTGGTCTTCCGCGGACCGAAGGTCGAGCATACGATCGCGCTTGGAGGCGAATCGCCGACGGAGGGCCGGTACGCACGGCTCGACGGCCGCGAACACGTGCTCGTCATGTCCGAGGCGGACACGGCGGCGATCTTTGCGCCCTACGGAAAACTGTTTCAAACCAATCTATTCGAGGCCGACTCCACAGCCATCCGCAAAATGAAGATCACAAAAGGCGACCAGACCGCGCGCATCGAGCGCAACGCCGACGACACGGGCTGGCAATTCGCGCTCGGCGACGCCGCGATGGAGCCCGCTGACTCTGGAAACGTCGATGAACTCGCCGGGGCGCTCGCCGGCATGGTCGCGGACGACTTCGATTTCTCCGAAGCGCGCGCCCAGGGCGCAGTTTTCGGGTCCGTCACATTCACGACGGCCGACGGCAAGGAGACTGCGATCACCGTCAACGCGGAGCAGCCCGGCGGCACGCACGCGGTCACAAAGTCCAGCACGGCCGCGGCCTATCTCGTCGGCAAGTCGCAGATAGACAGCGTCTTCATCGACTTCGCCAACCTCAAGCCCGTACCGGCGCCAGTGGCTGAGGCGCCCGTCGCCCCAGCGACCGAAGGGGCCCCGGCGGTGGGTGCTGCGGAGGGCGCGCCTGCTCCCGCGGCCGACGCGCCCGCCGCGCCGGAGAGTGCACCGGCCCCAGCCGCTACGCCGCAATAGGTCGCTGGCGACAAGCGCTGCCGTCGCGATTCAAGCGAGCACCGAAAGAGTATCGACACAGAGTCACAGAGGACACGGAGAGCAACGCCACGGCCCGATTTTCTCTGTGTCCTCTGTGACTCTGTGTCGATCTCTTTCCTATTGTACAATCGGAGTCCACGGCAAATTCGAGCGGAGCGGGAGGCTCAATCCCATGGGCATGATCAGCGGCTACCGGCCTAACTACAGCGGCCCGGCGGCGCCGAACCCCACCGACCACCTCATGCGCACGCGCGTGGACGAGTTGGAGCGGCGCGTGAACCGGCTCGAACTGGAGAATCGCGCCCTGTGGGAGATGGTGCGCGACGCGCTCAAGATCACCGGCGAAGAACTCGATCGCCGGGTGAAGGCGATCGATAAGCGCGACGGCGTCGAACACCACAAGATCACCGCCGTGCCGCTGCGGTGCCCCTCGTGCAAGCGCGTGGCGTCCTCGCGGCACTGGCGCTGCCTGTACTGTGGCCAGGAATTCGAGAAACACGTTTACTGAGCGGGGATCGCGGCGAGCCCCGCTTGCGCCTGTTTGCGGATGACCGGGGAAAGGTCTTTCAGGCCGAGAACGATCGCATACTCGGTGCGCGCCTCCGCAGGCCGGCCCGCGGCGGCGTGCGCCTCGGCCAGCGCGAGGCGATACGGCGCCGAGCCGGCCACGCCGGCGGGCGCTGCGGCCAGCAGCGCGATCGCGGCCTCGGGGTCGCCGGCCGCGGTGAGCGCGCGGGCCCGCGGCGCAACGAGCAGGCCCATCTCGGCCTCTGGATAAAGCATACTCGCCGAGGCGAGCGTCTTCTCGTACTCCGCGGCGCGCCCCGTCTGCACGAGCAGATCGAGCGCAAAAGCCCACAGCGAGGAATCGGGAAAGGGATCGTATATCTCGCCGGCGATCTGATGCAGGTGCACGGCGAGCAGTTCGATCTGTGGCGCCGTGCACCGGATATAGAGATCGGCAAACGCCGCCTCGGCCTCATCGAATCGCCCGTCCGCCAGCAGCGCCAGCGCATACAAGTCCTCGGCCTCGAAGAGCGCCGCGAGCGAGTCCTCGCCCCGCTCCACCTGCGCGCGATACGTCCGCACGGTCCACGCAAGGTCCTCACACGACTCCGGCGCGCGGTCGAGCGCCATGAGTGCCTTCGCCCGCGCCAAGTGGTATTCAGGCAGCAGCGGCTGCATCCCGAGCGCCCGGCCGGCCGCGGCCAGCGCCGCGTCGTACTCGGTCTGTCCGTGCAGCGCGCGCGACAGCTCGTAATACACGCGGGCCTGCGGTGGCGCGGCCACCTCGGCCGCAGCGCGCAGTTCCCGCTCGGCCTCGGCGTACTCCTCGCGTCCAATGAGGATAGTTCCGCGCATGAGCCGCACGCGCCAGTCGGCCCCGATCAGCCGCACCGCCGTGTCAAGCACCGCATCGGCCTCGCCAAAGCGCCCGAGCTCGAGATAGTTCTCCGCCGCGGCAACGAGCGTAAGCGGCACATACGGCCCGCGCCGCAGCGATTCGGCGTAGAGCGGAACGGCCTGCGCCGGGCCAAGCGAATCGCGCGCCGCGGAAGCCTCGCTGCGCAGACGGTTCGCGTCGAACGGCACGGCCGCATTCGCGCGGTGGTAATCCGCGCGCGCGCCCGCGGCATCGCCCGCGCGCCGGGAGGCGTCCCCGCGCGCGGTGAAATACGCCGCCTCGAGCGAGCGCGCGCTAAAGAAAATTTGCACGGCGAGCAACGCGACGGCCGCCGCCGCGACGACCCACCGGGTGGCGCGCGCCCCCGGCATCAGGTGCCCCGCGCGGCGAACATCACCCAGAGGGTCTTGATCATGATCTTGAGGTCGAGCCAGAGTGACCAGTTCTCGATGTAGTACGTGTCCCACGCCAGCACTTCGTCGAAGGAGTAGCGGTGCCCGCGGTTGACCTGCCACAGCCCCGTGATGCCCGGCGTCGTGCTCAGCCGACGCATGTGTTTGTCGCTGTACTTGAGCGTCTCCTCCGGCAGGGGGGGCCGCGGGCCCACGATGCTCATTTCGCCCTTGAGCACATTGACGAACTGCGGCAGCTCGTCGAGAAACCGCCTGCGGATGAAGCGGCCGATGCGCGTGACGCGCGGGTCGTCCTTCACTTTAAAGATGAGCCCGTCTGCTTCGTTGAGCGCGGCGACCCGATCGAAGTGCGCATGGGCCCCGTCGTACATCGAACGGAACTTGTACATCTTGAAGGTACGGCCGTTCTTCCCGACGCGGTCCTGGTAGAGCAGCACAGGCCCCGGGCTCTCGCGCTTGATGAGAAGCGCCAGCACGAGCCACAACGGCGACGTGATCGCGAGCATCAGGAGCGAAACGACGATGTCCTCCGATCGCTTGAGGTACTTCGCAAAACCCTCGATCGCGATCTCGTTGACCTGGATCACCGGCTGGCCCGCCATGTCCTCCAGCCGCCGGCCATGCATGAGGATGCCGTAAAAGTCCAAGGACAACTTTACGACGACGTCGCGCTTGTGGCACTCCTCGACGAAACTCATCAGGTCCGAGCCCAGGCTCGATGCGTTCGTCACGACGACCTCGTCGATCCGGTGCTCGTTGATGATACCGAGAATTCTCGACGGTGGGCCCAGATACTGAAACTCCGCGGCGCGCACCGCGGGCGCGGTCGAACTCAAATCGTCCGCGATGTATCCCACGACCCGATAGGTCCGATCCGGATAGGTCCCCATCTCGCTCATGAACGAGAACGCGCTCTCGCCCACGCCCTGCACGGCGACCCGGCGATAGCCGATGCCCCGCCGGAGCATCTCGTTGCGCAAGGCGGCGAGGGCCGAGTGCGCCCCCGCCACGAGCACGAGATTGAGCAGCCAGTCGATCGCGAAGACGAGGCGCGAATATCCGAACTCGGGGAACGACACCAGCCCTCGGTACATGAATGAAATCAGGATCAGCAGAACGGAACCGACGCTGACCGCCTGGCTGATGTTCACCAAGTTACGCGCCGTCTGCCGGTTCAGCATCGTCGCTTCGTAGACGCCGAAGAGGTTGTAGGTAAACACGCGCACGAACGGCGCCGCGATGATGATAGCGACGTAGGGCCGGAACCATTGGTTCTCGCGCAGGTGGCTGAGTGTCGCTTGCAGATCCGCCAGGTCGGGCCGATGGCGCACGAAATAGGCCGCCAAGAAACACGTTGCCGCCAGAAACATGTCCAGCAGGATCAACGGCGCGATGCGGATCAGATATCGCGTACCGCGGGACATGGCGCGTGTCCTCTCCGTGCTTTGCCGCCGGCCGATTGCCAACGACCCCAAGGTCCCCGGATCATACCGAAAAATCAGCAATTTTGCCCAACCGGCGCCGCGGTCCGGCCCGATCAACCAGACACCTTCGGCGCGCCGGGGAGGGCCGGGCTCCCGCCCGGGCTCCCGGCCGGGCTCCCGCCCGGGCTCCCGGCCGGGCTCCCGCCCGGCCGAATAGTTAACCGGTGGTCACGCGGTCGCGCGGGAGCCCGGCCCTCCCGGCGACGTCTAGCTTTCGTCTATGAGCGCCCCTATGTTTGATTTCCCGCGAGCCTCCTGAGGACTGCTTCGTACTTGTCGGTCACGACGTCCCAGAGGTATTCCTCGCGGACGCGGCCCACGGCCCGGACGCGACAGGCCTCGACCTTGGCGGGGTCGTCCAGCAGTTCGCGCATCTTGGCGCGAATGTCGCCGGCGGACAATTCGTATTTCACCCCCGCGTCCCGAATCGCGTAGGCGTTGTCGGGCGTGTCCAGCGTCATCGCGCAGGCGCCATAGCCCAGCGCCTTGAGCAGGCCCAGGCTCGTGCCGCCAGGCTGGTTCCCGTGCAAGACGAAGTAGCATGCATGGTGGAGCACCTTCACCTCGTCAGGATCGTAGATGCCGCCGGGAAACAGGATTCTCGGGTCCTTCGTCGCCGTGAGCGACCGGGCATATGCGGAATCGGCCGAGCCGCCGAAGAGCAGTTTCATGTCCGTATCAACGCCTTCAAACGCTTCGATCAGATACTCGCAGCTATTCTCCGGCACGTGCCGGCTGAGGAAAAGCAGGTACTTGTTTTTCTCGACGCCGTATTTCTCGAGGATTGCCGCCTGGTCCTTCTCAGAGACATCGGACTCACTGGCGGGCTCTGGTACCGCGCCATTGGGGATGTAGACCGCCGGCGGCGCGCAATGAAATGTCGCGTTGAAATAGTCGCACACGGAGACCGCGTCGATAATCATCTGGTCGACCACCTTGGTGCACAGCCACGCCGAAGCATAGATAAAACCGCGCGCGATCGGCCCCCATTTCTCCCGCCGCCAATCGAAGCCGTCCGGGTTCAACGCGACCCGGTACCCGAAGGCCTTGGGAATGAGGCACAGGCTCGCTATGCTCGGGTTGAAAGCGAGGATCGCGTCCGGTTTCTGGCGCAAGACGTGGACCATGCTTAGAAAACTGTGGCTGTAGGTGTCCGTAAACTTCGTCTTCAGGCTCGGCAACACAATCCGCCGGATGCCTTCGTACTCCGTGGCCGAGTCGTCCCAGTAACCCGGCCGGCAA
>JBCLBO010000120.1:0-6201 GCA_038916785.1 Candidatus Hydrogenedentales bacterium
CACTATACAGTTGGCTGCCCAGTGAGTTGAGTATACATCAAGCGTTTGCCGAACACGCCGCGCAGAGCGCCGAGGAAACGCTGCAAGTCGGACAGATCGCGATTGTTATAGCGGTAGACCTGTTCATCCAAATAACGGAAAAGATGGAAAGGTTCTACCGAAATATAAGTCCCCTTGATTGCGCGCTTGAGCAAGCTCCAAAAGTTGTCCAGACCATTCGTGTGAATGTCGCCGTTGACGTAGGCTTTCGTATGGTCAATGGTCTTATGGATATATTCGTCGCGGAGAGATTCATACGACGGCAATGCGTCAGTATACAGCGTGCTCCCAGCTTCAACATGCTTACGAACTCGCGGATCGAGTTGCTTGCGGCCTGAATTTTGAACCACTTCCGCGCGGACTTCTTTACCGCGTTCAAGGACGCCCATCACGACAGTTTTCCCGAACGATCCCGTTTTCTTGCCAGTCTTTTTCTTGCCGAATTTCTCACGGCGATCCGCGTGCATGAAACGAGCCTTGCCGCCGATCAGGGTTTCGTCCACCTCGACATTGCCGGAGAGTTTTTCAAAGGAACCTCTCTGCATTGCAAGACGAATCCGATGCAGCATGAACCATGCGGACTTCTGAGTCACGCCAAGATCGCGGTGTATTTCATAAGAGCTAACCCCGTTGCGGCAGTTTGCAATCATCCAAAATGCGCACATCCATTTATCGAGGCCAACATGGGAGTCTTCAAAAATCGTTTCATGGCGCACACTGAACTGCCTGCGGCAGTTCTTACATTGAAACCGCTTGCGGCTTTCGATGAATCCAACCTTTTCAGAATCACAGTAGATGCAGTGGACGCCATTGGGCCAGCGCAGAGCGACGACGAAATCATGGGTAATGGCGGCATTTTCAAAGAATTTGATCGCGTCCATTAGGGTTTCTGGTAGCTTGCTTTGCGCGTCCATTGGCGTAATCTCCGTTTGGTATGGACACACTATAACATTAAAAGTGCGATGTGTCAAGTGCCGATATTATGTTATTTTGCTTGCTTTTATAATCAAAGTAGTGTATAAAAGGTGGGTGGAGGGCCGGGGAATCAAACCCCGCCAAGTGGGTGTAAACCCCACAAGAGCCCGGTCAGGACGCCCCCCACGAATTGCAGTAAAGAGGCGGTGGTCGGATTTGAACCGACAGTCGGACCCGTGCAAGGAGCCAGCCTTAACCAGATTTGGCTACACCGCCGAAAAGCATTGCTAGAGGGCGATCCTGCCGCGAGCGGGATCGCCCTTCGCGCATTATTTAAGCATCCATGCTCCCCCGCCCGAAATCTCGATGAACACCTCACGGTTATTGAATAGAGTCGTCCTAACGGACGAACGCCCAATACCAGTAGAATGTGCAATTTGCCCTATTGTAACCCCTGCTCGATTGGACTCAAGGTAAGTCCTTATCGTCTGCCGATTCTGCCCTTTAGGAGTCCGCTGGCGGGCACCGATGGATGCACCATTGCCTGAAAGCTGCCCCAATTGCTTAGCCCATCGATCACGACGCGCGGAGACCTCAGAGCGCCTAGCTTGCAATGCCGTGATTTCCGCATCGATCCGGCCTAGATTATAGTCTAGATCGGTGATAGTGTCACGGATAAGATTATGGTCTTGCGTTGGATCGTTTGGCATTTCCGGCAGTACCTCTGTTTAAGCCGACGGCACTATATCACAGCATGTTTTCGGATGCAATAGTTTTTGGCACTATTTTGATTTAATTTTATGATGCACCAAGTATATTATCGCCGGAACAAGGAGTAAATGATTGACAGTTTGCGGCGTTTTTAGCATAAAGGCGCCTGATCCAGCGTCCATACTAAGCGGCGCGCATCGGCTGGGTGGGCGCAGCCCGAACTCGATAGAGCTTGACGCGGAAGTAGCGCTGTGCGCGGATAGGTACAATAAACCTTCAAATGTCCACCCAAACTTCCTCCACTGCCTCGGCGACGCGGATACACCGCTACGCGCTCGTGCTGGGGGGGAGCCTGTTTGTTCTCTTCGTGGCTGCGTCGGGGCTTTATGCCCGGTATGGATACGCGGTGGTGTTGTGGGTCTTTGAGGAACACCAGATCGGACGCGCGGAGGACCGGGTGGGCCCCGGGAAATTGGTGGAGTTGGAGGACTACCTGCGAGTTGACCCGGCGAATTTGCGGGTGCGTGGGCTGCTGGTCAATCAGTGGATTGAATTCAACGATCCCGCCGGGGCAGTCGAGGCGGCGAGGGCCGGCCTGGCCGCAGCGCCGGCAGACCAGCGTCCCATTGCGATGCTGCTCTATGCGCGCGCGCAACTCGCGAGCGGGTCGCTGGGCGAGGCGGAGAGCACCTATCGCGAAGTGTTGCAAGCGCTCGGAGAATCGGGCGAGGCGCACTACGGCCTGGCGCACATCGCGGCGGCGCGCGGGGAATTCGAGACAATGCGTAAGGAGTATCAGTCCTTCAAGAACACCAAGGAAACATCCAACACATCCGATTTTTCCGCAAAAGTTCGCACGGGAGAATCATTCATTTTCCGACTGTTAAAACCTACCGTGACCATCGCACAAACGACTTCCGTCGCGTTGATGTATGAAATCTCAGGCGACATCGAGGACTCACTGTCGATGATTCACCAACTCGAAGAATTCAGCGGTGCCCCCCCTTTCGCGCTCTTCCTGCGCGGCGTTTGCGAGGAGGAACAAGACCACCGCGACGCGGCGCTCGATTTCTACAAGCGCGCGGCTGGCAAGGGTGATGCGCTTGGGGCCTTTGCGTATCGGCGGCTGAGTCATCTGTAGGCGGCGAACAAGTCCCCGCGTGCGTTTGCGCACCCCGGAATTTGGAGTCTCCGGTTGACCGACGGGGAGATTCTTCGCTAACGCTCAGAATGACAAACGAGAGAACATTCCGAATCTGCGTTCATCTGCGCCATCTGCGGACAATCTCTTCTTGTGACCCCCTCGGAATCCCGCTATAATCGGCGGTCACATGAAACACGTCGTCGTCACACAGGAACTGCACGAGGCCGACATCCGGCCGCCGACGCTGCTCTCCGAATTCAAACGGCTTTCGGTGCAGGACGCCAAGCGGTTCTTCGGCGATCGCACGAAACTGGTCGAGGTCGAGCCGCCGTCCACGGGCGAGGGCGCGAGTACCTTCGCCTTCGACAAAGATGGGTTCCGCTACATGCTCGCCGGCGACTGCGGCAGCGTGTATGTCTCGCCGCGCCCGGCGAAGGCCGCGCTCGCGGACTATTACCGCAACTCCGAGGCGAGCGCCTATCGCGTCGAGCATTACGCCAAAGAGACCGCCGAAGCCCGCCGCCGGCACTTGCTGCGCTCGCACGCAAACTGGATGGGCCGGCTCTACGACGAGCACGGGAACGCCGAGGCGCGCAGCTATGTGGACATCGGCACGAACTCGCCGGCGATCTTCGACGAAGTGCGCCGCCTGGGCCTGTTCGACACGCTCTACAGCCTCGATCCGCTGCCGGGGCTCGAGGCGGAATGCGCGGCGCGCGGCGTCACGGTGATTCACGAATCGATCCGCGACGCCGGCGCGGTGACAGCGTTTCAGCAGCTCGAGAGCCAGTTCTCCCCGTTGGATTTGGTGAAGACGGCCTGCGACATGCTCGCGGTGGGCGGGTTATTCTTCATGACGACGCGCACGATCAGCGGCTTTGATTTGCAGATGCTCTGGGACAAGACGCCGTATCTCTTCGTGCCGGAGCACTTAAACCTGCTGTCGATCGAGGGCATGAAGCGGCTGATCGCGCGGGCGGGCCTGCACACGGTCGAGCTGAGCACTCCCGGCCAGCTCGACGTCGAGCTCGTCTACCACGCGGCGCGCAACGACGCGAGCATCCGGCTGCCGCGCTTCATCCAGTATCTGCTCGACGAGCGCGACGATCTGGCGCACGCCGATTTCCAGGAGTTCTTGCAGAAGCACCGACTGAGTTCACACGTGCGCGTCGCGGCTGCGCGGCGCGAGGGGGCCCCGCTATGAGCACGACGCAACCGGCATCACCTACAAAACGCGCCAATAAACTCGCGCAGATGTACGACGCTTCGACGTCGGCCGCGGACTATTCGCGGCGCTACTGCGATCATTTCGCCGAGGTCGTGCGCGGGCTCGACATGGACGCGGTGGCCAAGGCCGCGGAGATCATCGAGGGCTGCGCCGCTGGCAACAAGACTTTTTTCGTCGTCGGCAACGGCGGCAGCGGCGCGGTCGCCAGCCACTGGGTGAATGACCTCAGCGCCAACACCGTCGTCGCCGGAAAGCCCGGCTTCCGCGTCATGTCGCTGTGCGACAACGCCTTCTCGATTACTGCGCTGGGCAACGACGCGTCGTACGACCAGATATTCTCGATTCAGCTTGCGGCGAACATGCGCCCGGGCGACGTGGTGTTGGCGATGTCCGTAAGCGGCGGCAGCCCCAACATCCTCAAGGCCGTCGAATACGCGAACGCGAACGGCGGCTACACGATCGGGTGCTGCGGATTCGACGGCGGGAAACTCGCCAAGATTTCGCAGCTGCCGATTGTGGTCCCCTCGACCAAGGACGAATACGGCCCGGTCGAGGACATGTTCAGCGTGATCATGCACGTCATTCAGTCGTACATTTCGATGCGGCGCGGGCGCTACCTCGCGCATTAGACCACCGGAGTTGGCATGAGCCGGACCCTCAAATGCGGTATCGTCGGCCTGGGCAAGATGGGCGGCATTCGCTACCGCGAGCTGCTCAAGCACCCGGCCACGGCGGTCACGCACGGGGCCGACGCGAACCCCGACCTCTTCGCGAATTATCCCGAGGTCCGATGCACGACCGATTGGCGCGACGTCGTCGCGTCGGACGTGGACGCAGTTTTCGTCGCCACGCCGAACGCCGTCACGCCGGTCGTAATCGTCGAGGCGCTCAAGGCGGGCAAGCACGTATTCAGCGAAAAACCCCCAGGCCGCACGGTGGACGACATCGAAACGATCATCCGCGCGGAGCGTGAGCGGCCCGCGCTCAGGCTAAAGTTCGGATTCAACCACCGCTACCACGCGGGGATCATGGAGGCCAAGCGCATCATCGACAGCGGCCGGCTGGGCCACCTGCTCTGGGTGCGCGGCGTGTATGGCAAGGCGGGCGGGCACGGCTTTGAGCATGTGTGGCGCAGCCGCAAGGAGACGGCGGGCGGCGGCATCCTGCTGGACCAGGGCATCCACATGCTCGATCTGTTCCGATTTTTTTGCGGCGATTTCGTCGAGATCAAAAGCATGGTCTCCACGTCCTACTGGCCGATCGACGTCGAGGACAACGCGTTCGCGCTGTTGCGCGACACCCAGGGCCGCATCGCGATGCTGCACAGCTCGAGCACGCACTGGAAGCACCGATTCGGCCTGGAGCTGTATCTCTCCGACGGCTACCTCTCCGTCAACGGCATCCTCTCCTCCTCGCGCAGCTACGGAGACGAGACCATCACCGTCGCGCGGCGGCGCTTCGATGATGGCTTCTCCACCGGCAAGCCGACGGAAGAAGTCATCTACTTCGACACCGACCCGTCATGGGAACTGGAGATTAGGGACTTCGTGGAGAGTTGCCTCACCGGCTCGCCGATCACGGGCGGCACTTCGGACGACGCGCACAAGGTGATGAAGCTGGTGTACGCGGTTTACGAGAACGACGAGTCTTTCATGGCGACCGGCAACCGCGTGTACGAGTCGCGGCCGGCGCAGCGCGAATGACGCCGCCGATGCGCGCGCGAATCGCGATCGGCCCCTCGTCGTTCGCAGAGGAAGACGACGCGCCCATGCGCCGCCTGAAATCGGCGGGCTGCGAGATCGTGGCGAATCCCTTCGCGCGGCGGCTCACGGAGCCGGAGATCATCGCGCATCTGAACAGCATAGACGGGCTGATCGCCGGACTCGAGCCGTTGAACGCGAAGGTAATCGCTTCCGCCGCGCCGAAACTCAAGGCTATCGCGCGCGTCGGCATCGGCGTGGACAACGTGGACTTCGACGCGGCCGCCAAACACGGCGTCAAGGTTTCCAGCACGCCGGAAGGTCCCACGCAGGCGGTGGCGGAATTGACGATGACCGCGATGCTCGCGCTGTGCCGCCGGCTGGTACCGACTGACGCCGCGCTGCACCGGGGCGAGTGGAAAAAAATCATGGGCCAGGGCCTCGATGGCGCGACGCTGCTGGTG
>JBCLBO010000121.1:0-6158 GCA_038916785.1 Candidatus Hydrogenedentales bacterium
CACGCTTCGTTCTTCACGCCGGTCCCGGTTCGAGCAGGACCACGTCTTCGCCGTCCAATTCGGCCAGGCGCACGGCGATGTGATCGCGCGGGCGGGTGGAGATCGCCAGGCCGAGGTAGTCCGCCTGGATGGGCAGCTCGCGCAGGCCGCGATCGATGAGGCACGCGAGCTGAATGCGCGTTGGCCGCCCGTAGTCCATGATCTCGTCGAGCGCGGCGCGCACGGTGCGCCCGGAGTAGAGCACGTCGTCCACGAGCACGATGTGCGCGCCGTTCACGTCGAAGTCGAAGTGCGTGTGCCCCTGCGGCACGCTGAGCGGCGCCTTGCCCGCGCGGATGTCGTCGCGGTAGAGCGTGGTGGCCAGCGAGCCGACCTTGGGCCGCGCGCCGGTCATCGTTTCGATCGCGTCCGCGATGCGATCGGCGAGCGGCCGCCCTCGGCGCAGGATGCCGAGCAGGACGACGTCGCTGCCGGCGTGGCCCTCGACGATTTCGCGGGCCAATTGCCGCAGCGTGCCGGTGAGTGAATCGGCCGACATCAGGACTGTGGCGGGCGGAGAGTTCGCGGCGGCGTCGGGCATGGTTAATGTTGGAGTGTCCTCAATAAAAAAGCCTTCTCCCGCGGGGAGAAGGCCCTGAACTATTCGTGTGTGGTGGCTTCAACTCTGCACCCTCGGTGCCCCGGTACATTAGCATTCGCGGGGCGCGGGCGCAAAAAACTGCGTCCGGGGCCGGCGGGCCCCCCTCCCGCCGACCCCAGACAAGACCAATCGCTGGAGCGCTTACATCTTCAGCGAGATGGTGTCTTTTGCGGCCTTGGCGACGCGGAACTTCAGGACGCGCTTTGCGGGAATCTGGATCGCCTCGCCGGTGGCAGGGTTGCGGCCCTTGCGCGCCTTGCGATTGACGATGACCAGTTTGCCGACGCCCGGAATGACGTAGCCGTTCTTGGCTTCCCTGTACGCCAGTTCCATTTGCGCGTTCATCACCGAGATGATGTCCTTCTTGCTCATCTTCGTCTTGTCTGCCAGAGTCGTAATGATCTGGGCCTTCGTCATCTGCTTTCCCGCCACGACTTTCTCCTTCCGCTTGTTTTCGATTGGATTTCCCGCCATGATTTTCTCCTTCCGCTTGTTTTCGATTGGAAAACGTGTTTGCTGGTTCCCACTTTCACCGGCGATTGCATGCGGCAGCCACCGCAGGCCCTCCGCCCCTTTGGCCGGATCGCCGCCAGCAGAGCGGACGAATCACAACCGTGTGGCCCTTTGATTACACCTTGCCGGAGCGTTTGTCAAGACTTTTTTTTGGGGCCCGCCGGAATTTTTCCCATACCAGCCTTGCGCAAAGTGAGATTGGCAGGGCGATCGGGGCGTCGAAATTAGACAGGATATGCCATAATAGTATTGTAAAAATCGATCCGGCGCGCCGTTCGCGCCGTCCCTTTTCGGCCCTCGTCTAGGGCCCGTCCGGGCATTTTTTGTAGGTCATAACTAAGTGGGAACACTAGAGTTATGACTATGCTTCCCGGAGCTTAGGCCGCGCGCATACGCCTGCCGGCCGGGGCTGCCTGACTCAGGGCGTCTCGCGGCGCGAGACGCCCACGAGCGCGGGGAGCGCGTCGATAAACTCTTGCCAGGAACGGTACACGTGGTGCGCGCGCGTGCCCTCGATGTAGCGGGTGTTGTCGCCCGCAAAAAGGGCGGGGACCGCCCCGACGTTGATAGCCCCGGCGACGTCGGTGGGTTCGAGGTCACCGATGTGGAGCAGTTCGTGCGCAGTCACGCCGAGCCCGGCGGCGGCATGGTGGAACATCGCGGACTGCGGCTTGGCGACGCCGACTTCGTCCGAGAACGAAAATGAGCTGAAGTGCGGCGCAAAGTTTTCACGTTCGAGCAGCGCGCGAATCCGTGAGCCGGGCGTGAGTCCGGTGTCGGATATGAGACCCGCCGGCACGATGGCGGCTGCGGCGCGCACGGCCTCGAGGGCGCCGGGGATCGGGTCCGGCGGATGCTCGTCGAAGGTGTCGGTAATGGCGGCGAGCAGTGCGTCGAATTTTCCGTCGGGCACCGGCACGCCAAGCTGCGCGCACAGCATCGGCACTGCGTCCGCCGGCGGCGGCGTGCGCTGCTCCATGATGTGGACGCGCATAAACTCATTGGAGACCTGCTTGAATGCAGGCGCGATCTGCTCGGCGGGCAAGCCGAGGAGATCGGACAGCCGCCGCACACGCAACGCTTTGCGTTCCCGACTGTTGGAATTGGCATAAAACAAGGTGCGCCAGAAATCGAAGGTAATCGCGCGAATCGCCATGCGCGCCAGAGTACCGGGTGGACGGCCGCCGGGCAAGGTCAAGGGCAATAGACAGGATTTACGGGATTTGAACGAGTTACAGGATTGAAATTTTCAATCCTGTAACTCATGTGAATTCTGACTATGCCCTTCCGCGTGGCGCCGCAGCTTTTCGATGTAGGCTTCGATGCGGTGGTCGTGCAGCGGCCCGGCGGGCAGGACGCCCTCGCCGATCGCGTTGGCGCGATCGATTTTCCGGGCGAGATGATCGGCGTGATGCCCGGCGGCGAGGCGTCCGCTGGCGGTAAGCAGAATGCGCTCGCCTGCGTGCGAGTAGGTATTTACCAGCGAGGGCCATGAGATGTTTGGCACGATGTCTTCGTTGTTCACGACGCGATGGACGCGGCACCGGAACGACGCGGCAGCCGGGCGATCCATGACCGCCGGCGTACCGAAGGTCGTCACGCCGTGGACTTCGAAGCCCTCGTGTTCGAGCCGAAGCGCGGCCAGCAGCGCGACGGCCCCGCCGATGCTGTGCCCCGTGAGCCACAATCGGCGCGACGCGGCGTCCACGTCGTACAGCGCGGCGAGCAGCGATTGCCAGACGGACTCGACCAGCCGCGTGCAGCCCGTGTGTGCGCGGCCGCCGCACCAGCGCGCCTGCCCATAGGCCAGTGCCTCGACCCATTCGCGGTCCTCGTGGGTCCCGCGGAAGGCGACCACGGCGTCTCCCTCGCGGCCCACGGCGAGGCCGAAGACCCGCGGTGCGCGAAACGTCACAATCGATGGGAACGCCTCGCGCAAACCGGCGTGTTCGACCGCGGGATCGTCCCGGTACGCCGCGCGAGCGATCCGCGCGAGCGCAAACGCGTTTGCAATCGGCGCAGCATCCTCGCGCAGATCGAAACTCTCGACGTCAGTCACGGTCACCTCCACACTAAAGACCTCTCACAGAAGGATAACGAAGGGAACAAAGCGCTGATCGGTATTCATCATTCTTTGTTCTCTTCGTTACCTTCTGTTCAATGCCCTTTAGACCATCCTGCAGATCGTAGGGTTTCCGGGAAGTCCCGATGTGAAAATTGCTATCGTCGCGGGCATGCCCAAGTTCGGCCCAGTCTGGCTTTTGCTCACCGTGGCGTATTGCGGCGGGATTTTCTATCTCTCGTCGCTGCCGGACCTGGACAAGGCGGCGCCGCCTTGGCTGGACTGGCCGGGGGCGGACAAGGCCGTGCACGCGGCGATGTACGGCGGGCTGGCGGGGCTGGTCGGGGTGGGGCTTCGCCGATCGAACGCGGGCGGGCTGCCGCTCGGCACTTTGTTTCTGGCGCCGGTCATTTTCGCGGCGTTGTACGCCGTGTCGGACGAATTTCACCAGAGCTTTGTGCCCACGCGCTCGCCGGACGCGCTGGACTTGCTCGCAGACGCCGCCGGGGCTACCCTATTCGCGGGGGCATACACTGCTTGGGTTGCGCGAATGGCGCGGCCCACAGCGCCTCCCGCGCCAGGCAACTCTACGCGCCTGCCGGGGGATTAATCCTTCAGGGGTAGGGGCAGACCGTGTCCATCCAGAACATACCGGGCGACGCCGGGGATCCGTCCGCCGCGCCAGCGCCCGCGAAGCCTCGCGGCTGCGCGGGCCTGTTTTTCTTGCTGACGCTGGGCATGGCGGCGTTCTGCGGCGCGGGGCTGGGCGTGTTCATCTATATGCTGCAAGACGCCGAGCAGGCGATCGACGCGCTCGACAACTTCCGGCCCAAGGCGGGCAGCCGGGTCTACTCGGCCGACGGCGCCAAGCTGGGCGAGTTCACGACCGAGTCGCGGCAGGTCGTGAGCCTCGCGGAAATCCCGCTGCACGTGCAGAAGGCTTTCATTGCTACGGAAGACCACACCTTCTTCGAGCACCGCGGCGTGCGCCTGATGGCCTACGGCTCCGTGCTGCTCGATTTCCTGCGCACGAACCACCTGCGCGGCGCGAGCACCATTACTCAGCAGATCGTGCGCAACATCGAAGGCACCGGCGTCTCGAAGGACGCCACCGTCGAGCGCAAACAGCGCGAGATGCTCGTGGCGATCCAGCTCGAGCGCCGCTTCACCAAAGACGAAATCCTCGAGATGTACCTCAATCAGATTTTCCTCGGCGTGAGCGCGTACGGGGTCGAGGCGGCGGCGCAGCAATATTTTTTGCGGCACGCCTCGGAATTGACGCTGGGCGAGGCGGCGCTGCTGGCCGGGCTCACGCGATCGCCGAACAACAACCAGCCATTCCGCCACGCGGACAACGCGCGCGCACGGCGCGACATCGTGCTCGCGCAGATGCTGGAGCACGGATTCATCACGCAGGCCGAACGGGACGCGGCGATCGCCGAGTCCGTCGAAGACGCAGTGATCACGCCGGAGGAGCGCAAGGCGATGCCGCCCGAGCGCCAGGCGGCCTGGGCGCCGAACAAGTTCCTCGCGCCGTATTTCTGCGAGGACGTGCGCAAATTCATTTCCAAGCCGCCCGCGCCGTACGAAGTCGGCGTCGAGCAGAGCGAGTTATTCGAGGACGGCCTCGAGGTCTACACGACGATCGATCTGCGTCTGCAACAGGCGGCGGAGGAAGTGCTGTACGCGGCGCTCGACGACTACGACGCGAAGAAGAAGGAGCGTCTTGAAAAGCAGGGCAAGGGCAACGAATTCGTGCCGATCAACGGCGCGCTCGTCTGCCTCGACAACCGTCCGGGCAACGAAGGTTTCGTGCGCGCGATGGTCGGCGGGCGCGACTTCAATACCAAGAAATTCAATATGGCGACCCAGGCTCTGCGGCAACCGGGCTCCAGCGTGAAGCCTTTTGTCTGGCTCGCAGCGCTCGACAACGGCATGACGCCGTCGGACATCATCGTCGACGAGCCGTTCTCCGTCGTCGATGCCCTCGGCCGTCCGTGGGCCCCAGCCAATTTCGACGAGGAGTTTCAGGGCCCGATTCCGATTCGCAAGGCGCTGGAGCTCTCGGTCAACATCGTATCGGTCAAACTCGTCGAGCGCCTCGGCATGCCGCTGGTGCGTTCGTATCTACGATCCGCGGGATTTCGACAGCCCATCGCCGACGACGTAGGGCTCACCTTGGGCCTGGGCACCAAAGAAACGATCGTGCTCGACCAAGCGACGTGTTACGGGACGCTCGCGCTCGGCGGCGTCCGCGTGAGCCCGGTGATGGTGACGCAAATCAAGGACCGCGACGGCATCGTGCGTTACGACTACCGGTCCTTCCAGACCAAGCAGCGGGTCTTCAAGGAGGACGTGGTCTACCAACTCACCCACCTGCTCCAGGGCGTGTGCGAACCGATGCGCGACGGCTCCTACGCGCCCACCGGCCGCCGCACCGAGCGCCTGGGCCGTCCACGCGCCGGCAAAACCGGTACGACGAACAACGCGGTCACGATTTGGTTCTGCGGGTACACGCCGCAGTTCACGGCCATCGTTATGATCGGCTACGACCTGGGCGACTCCATCGGCTCCGGGCTGGACGCCACCGGGGGCGCGATGGCCTCGCCCATCTGGACCGACTTCATGATCCGCGCGCACGAAGGCCTGCCCGTCGTCGATTTCAAGAAACCGGAGGGCATGGGGATCGAGACATTCAACATCAATCGCGGGACCGGGTTGCTCGGCGGGAACTACGAAGAAGTCTATATCCGCGGCACGAAACCGCCGACGAGCATCCCGATTTTCAGTTCGCCCGAGGCCTCTACGCCCGTGCAGCCGGCGGCCTTCACTGGCGTTGAGGCGCGCTAAGCGCATCCCACATGAGGTGACGGGGGGAACGGCGCGATACTTGAAGAGTGTTTAACAGAAGGCAACGAAGGGAACGAAGAACCGGTTGCGTCT
>JBCLBO010000122.1:0-6155 GCA_038916785.1 Candidatus Hydrogenedentales bacterium
CAGCTCCGCTGTCCCTAGTTTCCCGGGCCGACCTATTCGACTACATCGAAGCCTTCTACAACCGAAGGCGGCTACACTCCACCCTCGGCTACAAATCGCCCACCCAGTTCATGGACGACTGGCTCCGTGATCATCAACAAGAAAAACTGCTAGCATGAAGACTACCCCTTGGAAGACGAATTACAGAGGGAACCTCAGAGCTTGTCGAAGCCTAGTGGCACAGCGCCTTCCCTTCGGCAGGCTCAGGACGAACGAGTTTATCCGAACAGTATTGAGACCTGACCCCGTGACTTTTTGACTGAGAGTATTTGACTGAACAACGAACGAATCTGGAGGAAAACTTATGAGCACACTGCGCAAACCTGTACTGGGACCCATTGTGGGGCACACCACTGACAAATCATGCCGGCTGTGGATTGCCGCGTCCGACGCGCTGGACGAGAAGGGCATGGATGAAGACCGCCGCACCATTGGCGTCATCAGCGTGGTGGGAAAAAACGGAAAGGTAAATCCGGCGGACATCTTTTATTTCCGGCTCCACCGCGAGTACGACCGCACAGGCACGTTCAATCTCGGAGTGGACAAATCGCTTTGGAAGGACGCAGCCGAAAAACAGAAACTTGAGCCGTACAAGCTGGAACCTGCCACCACTTACCGCGTGCGCATGGCGTCGATGAATCTCGATGACGCGTATCCGAACGACAGCACCGTATCGAGCGAAGCAATCGTGGCCAAGCTCCCGCCGCCGAAGGCATGGGAGGACAAACTGAATATGCCGAACGGACTGGAGGAAGTGTTCTCGGAGGCCATCTTCACCACACAGCCCGCGCCGCCTGCGGCCAATTCGGTTTCGCCCTTGAGCTTTCTGCTCGGCTCGTGCCGTTATCCCGGCCTGCTGTGGAAGCGCAAGGAGGCGGATCGGATTTTCGGCCCGATGTTGAGAGAGGCATTGCAACCACACGTGCCCGAGGAACGGCGGCGGCCAGTCAATTTCACGCTCATGGTCGGCGATCAAATCTACGCCGACATGTTCAACCGGATTCCGATAGGCCTCGCGGACACGTACGAGGAATTCCAGGAGCGTTACCATAGCGCATTCGGTTCGCGGAACATGCGGGAGTTTCTGCGCAGGGTGCCGACCTACATGACCCTCGATGACCACGAGATCGAGGACAATTGGACGATGGACCACATAAACAAAGACAAGCGCAAGCGCGTCCTCTTCAACCTCGCGATCGGCGCTTACATGAGCTACCAATGGAGCCACGGGCCTCGTTTCGACGACAGTTACATTAAGGCGCGGACGACGCTCCGTGACGAACAATTCCCCCACGATGAATTCCTCAAGAAAATGGACACCGTGAACCTGTTCTATGATTTCTCCTGCGCCGGCTATCCATTCTTCGTTCTGGATACACGCACGCAGCGGTTTCAGGGGGACATGCCGGGCTTGGCGGACAATAAACTACTGGGTAGGCCGTCGCTTCATCCCACCGAACCGAGCCAGCTTGACCGCCTCTGTGCGTGGCTGCGGCACATGCAGAAGGACCGTGGCAATACGCCCAAATTCATCGTCAGTTCCAGCGTATTCGTCCCTAACGGCGTGGACACGCTGCTGGGCGACAATCACAAAAACACCAGCGATTCCTGGCCAGCATTCCCCACCACGCGCCGCGCCGTGCTCGACACGATCGTCCGGCACAAGATCCAGAATGTCATTTTCCTCTCCGGTGACATCCATTGCGCGAACATTGCCCAAATGACGTTCAGCGGCCTTGGCGAGGACTTCAAGGCGTATTCCATCACCTCGTCGGCCTTTTATTGGCCGTTTCCGTTCGCCGACGGCGATCCAGCGGGCTACGTCCACGATTCGCAGTTCGAGAAAACCCAAGACCCGTTCGTTCTCTCAGGCGGCCTGGGCACGATGCATTACAAGGCGTGGGCCTTCAGCCAGGCGGACAATTTCTGCCGTCTCGATATCAATCCGGCCGGCTCGGAACTGGTCGTGCAACTGTTCGGCAACGACGGCGTACCGCTGTCCACTCGCAAGCGGGACGACGCGGTGAATACGGGCCCGGAGCGACTGGCTCTGGCCAAGTGGTGACCGCCCTCGCCGCCCTTACCCAAGACGTCAATTTCCAGCAACTCAACTGATTCATTGGAGGCACCATGACTCGTTTATCCACTCCCATTGAAAACATCAGGGACCATTACACCGTCGTTGTCGTCGGCTCTGGCTACGGGGGTGGCATCACCGCTTCCCGACTGGCGCGGGCCGGGCAGAAGGTTTGCCTCTTGGAACGCGGCAAGGAGCTTCAGCCCGGCGAATACCCGAGCACCTTGCCGGACGCAGCAAAGGAGATGCAGATCGACCTGCCTGAAAAGCACATCGGACCCCGTACTGGCCTCTACGATTTTCACATCAACAAAGAGATCAATGTCTTCGTCGGCTGCGGTCTGGGCGGCACCTCGTTGATCAACGCGAACGTCTGCCTGCCCGCAGAAAAACGTGTCTTCGACGACCCGTGTTGGCCCAAGGAAGTCTTGCAGGATTACGACACCCTCATGGCTGATGGCTATCGGCGGGCCAATGAGATGCTCAAACCGGAGCCGTATCCACAGGAGTATCCGGAATTGCCCAAGATGCAGGCGCTGGAAAAATCGGCCGCCCAGTTGCAGGGCAATTTTTATCGGCCGCCCATCACGGTGACATTCACAGAACCTCTCGGAGGCGTGAACCACGTCGGGGTTGAGCAACATGCCTGCACGAATTGTGGCGATTGCGTTTCCGGTTGCAACTACGCGGCCAAGAATACGGTGCTGATGAACTACCTTCCGGACGCCCGCAATTACGGCGCGGAGATTTTCACGCAGGTTTCCGTGCGCCACTTGGAGCGCAAGGATGGCCGCTGGCTGGTGCATTATCAGGTGCTCAACTCCGGGCAGGAGAAGTTCGACGCGCCCACGCAGTTCGTCAGCGCGGACATTGTTGTGCTGGCCGCTGGCACGCTCGGTTCGACTGAGATCCTGCTGCGTTCCAAGGCAGACGGGCTGTCGCTGTCCGACCGCCTGGGGCACGGCTTCACCGGCAACGGCGACATGCTGGCGTTCGGCTACAATTGCGACGAGGAGATTCGTGGTGTGGGGCACGGCCACATGTCACCCGAAGGCCGCAAGCCGGTCGGTCCCTGCATCACCGGGATCATCGACCTCCGTGAACAACCGAATCTGAACGATGGCATGGTCATTGAGGAAGGGTCATTGCCCGGCCTGTTGTCGCCGCTTTTGCCGCCCTTCTTTGCGGCCACCGCCAAGACCGTTGGCAAAGACACCGACAGCGGTATTTGGGATATGGTTCGGGAGCGGACAAGAGAGATGGAAAGCCTGTTGCGCGGGGCCTACAGAGGCGCGGTGCGGAACACCCAGACCTACCTCGTGATGACCCACGATGACGCCGCGGGGAGGATTTATCTGGAAAATGACCGGGTGCGGGTGGATTGGCCCGGGGTCGGCATGCAGCCAATCTTCACCAAGGTTAACAACAACCTGCTGGAGGCCACCAAACCGCTCGGCGGCACATTTGTCCGCAACCCGATGTGGACTGATCTCTTCAATCACGACCTCGTCACCGTCCATCCGCTGGGCGGCTGTGGCATGGCCGACGCAGCCGAGCGTGGCGTGGTGAATCACAAGGGGCAGGTTTTCTCCGGCACGCAGGGTGCAGCGGCTTACGACGGACTTTACGTCAGCGACGGGTCGATCATTCCCCGCTCGCTGGGCGTGAATCCCTTCCTGACGATCTCGGCTTTGGCCGAGCGGGCAGCCTTCCTGGCGGCGAAAGATCGGGGCTGGACGATTGATTACACCCTGCCGTCCAAGCCGCCGGTGCCCGCCGAGCCGCCGAAGCTCGGGCTGCAATTTACGGAAATGATGAGCGGCTACTTCACCACCAAGGTGACTGCAGGCGACGACAAGCCCGACTATGAACGAGCCTTCAACGTGGGACAGCAGGATGATTCCAAGTTCCACTTCATCCTCACCATCATCTCGGACGACTTGGACATGCTCCTTGATCATCCGACCCACAAGGCGAAGATGGTCGGGACCGTCACGGCCCCAGCTCTTTCAGCCGACCCGCTCACGGTGACCGAGGGGCAGTTTAATCTTTTCACCGCCGACCCGAACGAGGTGAACACGCGCCGCATGGAGTATAGGATGAAGGTCACCGCCGAGGACGGGCGCGTCTTTTTCTTCCACGGCTATAAGATCGTCCGCAGCGACAAGATGGGGCTCGACGCCTGGGCCGACACGACCACGCTCTACATCACTGTCCACCACGGCGATTCGGAGCAGGCGCCGGTGTTCGGCAAGGGGCGGCTGCACATCAAGCCGCTGGATTTTGCGAAACAGATGACCACAATGAGGGTCACTAACGCGCCGAACCTCCGCCGCCGCCTTGAAGGCATGGCCCGCTTCGGCCAGTATTTCGGCGGGACGTTATGGAACACCTACGGCGGGCTGGCCCGGTGCGACACCCCCTTCGATCCCGATGTGCCGCCCCGTCAGAAGCGCCCGCTGCGCGTGGACCCGCCGGAGATTCATTGGTTCAAGACCAACGACGGTGTGGAACTGCGTCTGACCCGCTATCGGGGCGGCAGCAAAGGCCCGGTGATGCTCGCCCACGGCTTGGGCGTCTCCAGCCTCATCTTCACGATAGACACCATTGACACCAACCTCGTCGAATACCTCTTCGCCCACGGCTACGATGTCTGGTGCCTCGATTTCCGCGCCAGCATTGAGCTGCCCGATGCCGCCAAGGCGCAGTCCACAGGCGATGACGTAGCGACGCAGGATTATCCTGCGGCGGTAGCAAAGATCCGCGAAATCACGGGCGCTGCCAGCATCCAGGCTGTAGTTCATTGCTGGGGTTCCACCACCTTCTTCATGGCCATGCTGGCGGGCTTACAGGGAGTGCGGTCGTTCGTGGCCTCGCAAATCGCCACGCACATCAAGGCACCGTTGATGACCAGGCTCAAGACCGGCCTGCACCTGCCGGGATTCCTGGAAAAGATCGGCGTGAACAAGCTCGACGCCTATGTGGACAAGCACCGGAATTGGCAGGACAAGCTCTACGACGCCACGCTGAAACTCTACCCAACCGAACTGGAGGAACTATGCGACAGCCCCGTCTGCCGACGCATCGCCTTCATGTATGCGACGCTTTACGAGCACGACCAACTGAACGACGCAACCCACCGCGCCATGCATGAGATGTTCGGCGTCGCCAACATGCGCTCTTTTCAACACATCGGACGGTTGGTGAACACTGGCCATCTGGTGACGTTTGACGGCAAGAAAAATTACCTGGCGGATCTGCGCCCGCTCAACCTACCCATCTGCTTCATTCACGGAGAGGAGAACGCCTGCTTCCAGCCCGCGAGCACCCAGGGCACGTACGACCTGCTCTGCCGGACCTTCGATCCGAACCAATACCGCCGCCATGTCATCCCCAAGTACGGGCACATCGACTGCATCTTCGGCAAGAACGCCCACCGCGACGTATATCCTCATGTTCTGGCACATTTGGAAGCGACGGCCAACTCATGAGCGCTCCGGTGCAATACGACGCGGTGGTGGTTGGCTCCGGCTTCGGCGGCGCCATCAACGCCCTTCGCCTGGCCCAAGCCGGGAAGTCGGTGCTGATCTTGGAACGGGAAAATGGGGAAAATGGGGGAAAATGGGGACAGCCACCCATTTTTGAAATAGGTGGCTATCCCGTTTTTTCGGTTCTGTTACTCCGATTTCGTGGCGACGACATCCAGCCGGGTCATCGTCACCGACACGCGATCTTCGTTGCCTCCATGTTCCATCAAATATCGATCGACGAAGGTCTCGATGAATCGCTCGCGCGCGATGCGTACCTTTTGTTCCGGCGAGAAATGCACGCCGGGCGTCTGCTCGCCGTCGCGCAGGGTGGTGTCGAAGATGTAGACTTGCGGAGGCGTCGCGCCCGCCGCGTTCGATTCAAAATTCACTCCACGGAAAAACATGACGTAGTTTCCTCTCCAAAGACGTTGGCTTGCTTCCAGGTTCGACAAAACGAATCAGAACGGAAGCGCGCCGAGTCCTTGGACGCGGGAAACCGCAGAGTGGCG
>JBCLBO010000123.1:0-6142 GCA_038916785.1 Candidatus Hydrogenedentales bacterium
TCCGCTGCGGAAGCCGTCGTCCCCAAGGTCGCGCTGTCGGCTGAGTTCACCACGGAAGGGCGAGCGTCCTCCCGAAGACGCTCTCCCTCGCAACTCGCCCTGCGGTATCCGGGTGTGGGCCGCACCATCTCGGTGGACATTACCGAGGGTGGGCCCGGCGATCAGGTAGACTCCGAGCACGAGCCGCGTTCGCGCTTCACTCGGATCACCGTCGACCTCGATCGCGCGCCGCTCGCGCCCGGAGAGTCCCGCACGACGACCGTCCGTCACCGCATCAGCGATCGGCGGGCCGTGCCGCTTCCTGCGACGCGAGCACCGTGACCGTGGCCTCGCCGATCACTCCGGAGAGGACATCGCGCACGGCGATTCGGTAGGCGCCCGGCGTGTCGTTGAACGCCAGCGGCAACGACGTGGCGCAGGATCCCGCCGGCGCGAAGACGGTGCGGCTGTAGTGCGGCAGCGGACCGCCGAGCGGGCCGAAGCAGCTCACGCGGAGGACGTGGTCACCCGGAAGCGCGCCGCGTGTTTTCACCGTGGCGCGAATCGTGAGCCGGCGGCCCGCGACGGCGGAAGCGGGGACCTCGAGCGCGACGCGCGAGACTTCATACGGCAGAATACACACGACCGTCGCCTCGCCCGGCTGAAGCTTTAACGTGACGCCGCGCGAGGCCCTCGCTTTCGGCGCCGTTGAGACGTATACGTGGGACTTCGCGTCCTGTGCGCGTACTCTAATCGTGGCCTTCGCGGCGGCAGGATCCGATAAAACAACGAAGACATTCGTCTCGCCCAACTGGAATCGTCTCGCCACGCCCGAGAAATTTTTCGACACGCTGAACGCGGCATCGTCAGGCGAAGGCGCGGGGGTCGCCCGGCGAAGGAGCACATCGAATCCCTCGCGCACGCGATTGGTTTCGTCGAACAGAGGTGTTAACGAGTCGTTGTTGAGCGCCTGCTCGCCCGGAGAAATCCACACGGCGTTCGCCTGGTATATCGCCGCGAGCCAGGGGAGCCGCCTGGCTTCCGCGAGCGCGCGATCGCCGGCGGGGAGCGGTGCGCGCACGGCCATGTATGCCGCCGAGGCGCGCGGGGCCGCTTCGAGCGTGGCGAGGTCCGCCGGCAGCACCAGAAATCCGCCCGTGCCGGCCGCGCTGTATAGTCCGTCGAGCAGCGCGACGGCGGCCTTCGGGTCCTTCTCTCGCACGGCGCGCTCGATTGCGGCGCGTGCGGTCTCCGGATCCGGCGGCCCGGCGGAGTCTGCCGCGGCGGACACGACATACAAGCCAGGCCGCCCTGCGGCATAGCGCACGGCGGCCTGGCGCAGCGCGATCCCGGGCCGCGAGCGCGGGTCGAAGTGGTCGCCGTCGAAATCGTCCTGATCGCCCAGGCGCGCGACGATCCGCATGCCGTCCGCGGCGATGTTCCCGAGATCGGGTTCCGCGGCCGGAAAGATGAAGTTGACGCCGGCGACCGTCCAGTGTTTGCGGAGCGCGGAGCCTGCGAAGCTGCCCTCGCCGGGCTCATCGACGATGAGCGCGAGGCCCTCGGGCAGCGGCTGGCGCACGGAGATGTGCGCCCTGCGATAGGCCGCGCGCTCGCCAATCCACCAGGACAGAGGCGTATCCACGACGGGCGCGGCGAAGAGTTCCGCGCGCGCGTAGGGGCCGATCAGGTCTACCAGCGCGAGCTCCTGCACGACCGTCGCGCCGGCGTTGGAAACGGGGATGTCCTTCATGGCCACGACGCGGCCGAGCGCATCGGTCACGCGCAGGTAGACGGTGGCCGGCTGCGGACGTTGCAGGTCGCCGCGCAGAAAATCTTTGCGCACCTCGGCGGAGATGCGCAGGCGATCGTTCGCCTTGATCGCGGCGGCGCCGAAGCTCACCTGGCCGAGTTCGGGCGGCGCGTCCAGGTCCAGCACCTGCGTGAACCAATCGACGACCTCCGGCCCGTCCATGATCCACACGTCGAGAAAGCACGCGCCCGCGCCGATCGGGACGTAAACCACGGCTTCCTGCGCGCCCTTGCGCAGGATTTCCTCCGCGTGATACGACCACCGGATCGGGCGGTCGGCGTAGCGCGCCTGGACGCGCAGGGCGTAATCGCGTGGCGCAGGGCGGTCCAGCCTTAGGGCGAAAGGACGCAACACGCCCGGAAGCGCCGCGCGCTTCATGCGCTTGACGAAGGCCGCGCTCAACTGCGGCGGCGTGTCCTCTTCGCGCGGCCCGCCGTACGCCCGGTCTTCGACTGCCGCGATCGCCGCCTCCGGATCGCGCCCGGCGGCCCAGCGAAGCGCGCCGCCGGCGATCGCGAGGTAGTTTTCGTAGGCCGGCGGCGCGTCGAGCGCGTCGATCGGTGCGAGCGGCGCCAGCGCATGGCCCTGCGGCCGCGGCTTCCAAAAGCGGAGCTCGACGGCGCGAGAGTTGTCGCCCGAGTACGCGAAGACTTGATCGAGTCCTGGCTGAAGTCCGGTGAGCGCCGCGCCGCCCGCGCGCGCGGCGAAATCGGGGGCGGGCTCGATCGGGACGAGGCCGGCGGCGGCGAGAAACTCCTTGAGTTCCGGTTCGCCGCTGGTCGAATACGCGATCCAGATCAGTCCGACGCCGCCGCCGACGCGTGCCGCGAGCGCCGCGCGCGTCGTCTCGGAGAGCTGCGCGAGAGCGATGGACGACACGATCAGCGCGTCGATCTTCCCCGTGAGCGCGTCCCCGAGGGCCTGGTCGGCGCCCGGCTCGCCGTCGCGATAGGGAAATAACGACGCGCGAAGATCAAAACCAGCCTCTAGCGCAGCGAGGTCGGAGGAGCCGTCGAGCGGAAAAACCGCCGCGACGCGCATGGGCCCGCCCTGGAGCGGCTTTGCCCACGGCAAGGGCACCGGCGCTGCGGCCTCGGAGTCGCGCGATTGCGCGCGCGCGTCGCCCGCGGCCAACACCAGCGCCGGGAAAGACACGGCGACGATCCATTGCCCCCAACGGCGCATCCGACCGCGGCCCTCCAACATCTGGCGCGGGGCCAGTGTAACAAAGAACACGGCATCCCAACAGAGTGGACACGCTCCTTCAAGACGAATTCCCGTGAACGGATTCGCGCCGATCCGAAAGTCCGCACCACCCGTCATTGCGGGTAGACCGCGAAACGCGAGCATCCACCCGCGGAAAACCGTCCTTCGCGGCCGACGCGGCAATCTCTTCGACCGATCGCCTGCCTGACTGTCCAGTGTCTTTGGTCGGGCGACCGCCGCAAATTCGGTCGCGGGGAGGATGAGATTGCTTCGTCGGCCGCGGTGGAATTCCCGCCGCGCAGGCGGGTCGGTGGTCGCGGCCTTCTCGCAATGACGGGAGCGGGGGGATTTTCGGATCGGTGGGGTCAGGAGCACGAGTGTGGGCACGAAGGCGGCCGTAGCCAGGCGGGCGTATCGCGTTTTCGAATTACGAGCCGGGTCGTGTATTCTTTGTCCAGTGGGCGAAGGGGGCCTTCGATGCCCGACGAGATGTTTTTCTCCAACAACGAGCGGGCGCTCGTGCGCGGCCGGCGCACGGCGAAGCGCACGGACACGTTTCGGCCGTGCCTGATCAGTCTGCCCGATGGCGGCCAGGTCGAGGGGATCATCCTGAATCTGACGCCGCACGGGATGCTGGTGCGCGTCATGGGCTCGCTCGAGATCGGCACGCCGGTCGAAGTGCAATTGATGCGCGACGAGACTTTCCAGAAGCCGCTCGCCGAGCCGCGCTTCGGGACGGTGGTGCGCCTCGACGCCACCGACGGCACCTTCGGCGATATGGGGATCAAACTCGAGCACAAGCGCGTCGCCGCGCGGCCCCGCGCGAAGACCATCGTTATGCGCCAGGCGCCGCCCGCGGCCCCGCGCCCGAAGGCGCCGAAAGGCATGCAAACCATTGAAGTCACGAAGCGCCTGCGGGACGCACCGATAAAGCGCGGGCCGCGCGGATAGATTTTTTTGACGCCGGGATGACGTAGGCGGCGCCGGGCGTTATTAAGTGGGGGGAAATGGGGGAACGAGTGACCGTATGTCCAAACCTGTGATTCTTATCGTCGATGACGAGCCCGACGTGGTGACCCTCTGGCGGCGCGCGCTACTGATGGAGGGCTTCGAGGTTTTGTCCGCCTTCGACGGCATCAGCGCGCTCGACATCGTCGAGACGGAACGCCCCGACCTGATTTTGCTCGATATCATGATGCCGATGATGGGCGGATTCGAGACCTGCCGCCTGCTCAAGACCAACCCGCAGACCAAGGACATCCCCGTGTTGTGCGTCACGTCGGCGCAAAGCCCGGACCTCCGCCGCAACGTCGAGAACGCCGGCGCCGAAGGCCTGCTGATAAAACCGTTCACGACCAAGGAACTGGTCGCGCAGATCAATCGTTTCCTCGCCGCCGCCGCCGGTGAACCATCCGGCGAAGCCTGACGACACCGCATGCGCGGCATGGACGTCAATTGACGTAGGGGCGACCCCCGTGGTCGCCCTCAACCTCTCGCGGTCGGCACGAATAGACGCGGCGGTCCCCCCGAAACGGGCGGCCACGGGGGGCCGCCCCTACGAGTCGGTTTCAATTTCTTGACCGCCACCGCACCGTGGCATGGGCGGCCCGCCCATGCGTGCGTGCAGCGTGCCGATACAACATTTCCGCGCGGCTACGATACAATAGCGGCGTGGCCGTCCGCCCGGACGCCGCAGCGAGCCCGCGGAGGGCTAGCGTAATTGGTAACGCACCAGTCTTGAAAACTGGCGCCTTCGGGCTTGGGGGTTCGAGTCCCTCGCCCTCCGCCACTTACTCCCAACTTGAGCGCGACGACTTGCCGATCGCTCGATCGCGCCGCGTGATCTCACGTTTCCTCTAGAAGCTTCGCCGTTCAATAATTTATGCACAGCCGCCGCTCTGCGCATGCGTGCATTTATAGAACAAATCTTTGATCCCCTCTACTGCCTGTTCGTACTATGAAACGATATTGAGAGTCTGGTGGCCGGACACGTTGGCTCAATGCCGACGAACGCACGCGGCTCTTGGCAGCTTGCGAGGCGAGCAAGTGCGAACCGCTCCTACTGATTGTGACACTGGCACTCTCGACGGCGATGCGACTCTCCGAAATTCGTGGGCTGCGCTGGCGCGAGATTGATTTGAACGCAAAGCGAATCACGCTCCCTGAGACACGCGCGAAAAACAAGTCGGAGCGAATTATTCCACTCCCGGAACACGTCGCGGCGATGCTGGCCGAGCATGGACGTGTCCGGCGGTTCGACACCGATCTCCTATTCCCCGGGCGCGACAGCGCGGACGGCATTAAGCCGTTGAAGTTTCGCACTGTCTACGAAACTGCTTTGAAAATTGCGAAACTCGACGGGGTGAACTTCCACACGCTGAGGCACACGGCCTTGAGCGTGGCCGCAATGAGTGGCGCGAACACGCGCGAGCTTATGGATTACGGTGGACACAAGTCAGTTGCTACGTCCGCTCGATACCAGCATCTTGCGGCGGATCACGTCGCCGATCTCGCGGAACGAGTATCCAGGCAAATGTTTTGGACCGAGAGATAACTCGGGAGCCAGCTGCGAAGAGACAAAAAGGGGTTGCCAAAATGCCGATAGTCCCAAGTCGCGACGACGATCGAAATAGTCAGAGACTCCGAAAAACCCGGTGGGAGAAATTACGGTTTCTCAAGACAAAAAAATTGGAGCTCTCGGCCGAGAAGTACGCAGAATATGAAATGAATAATCGCCAAGAATTCAGGCGCAAGCTGGGATTCGAGGCGGAATTTGTAACGTCCGATTCTGGGCTGCGTCGTCCATTCATCGAGCATCTTGTCGCTTCTCTCGCTCCTTCCGGCATGAGGTCAATTTTTATGGACTGGGCAGGTAGCCCGGTCCTCACCCGTAAACAGGCCATCATGATTGCTTGCGGACGCGACCCGTCAAGCAAGTGGGATCTAGATTGGTACAGAGATCGACCTAGTGCGAGAGAATTGAAGGCGAAGGAGATAATTGAACGCTGTGAAGAGGCAAAGCGGCTTTGCGGCTACTATATCTCTCCCTGACGCCGTGTATGCGTTGATGGAACATGGATTCAGACCGGATTCGGCCTGTCTGGCCGCAGTTCGGGCAATCGAGACGAAAGTTGAACTGACCAT
>JBCLBO010000124.1:0-5984 GCA_038916785.1 Candidatus Hydrogenedentales bacterium
GAAAGACTGATCGCGTTGACGAAGTTGGATGAGGAGGTAATCAGGAATAGGATAGGCGTAACGAAGAATAACTGGGACAACGCGAAGAAGATTCTTCCAAGCTTCGCAGAGCAGTTAGGTGACCTGCAGAAGCGCGGAGCGTCACTAACGATCGCTGCGTCACCACCCGTTGCGGGTCTATCGCGCCAGGGCGACCCAAGCGCAGAATCTGATCTACCGAGCAAGCGACGACCTCGGCGGGGCCGGCGAGCCACCTCGACCACGATAGGTCGTGCAGCGACGCACGATGGGTTCGATGAGAACTACGACTTCGACGAAACCAGTCATGACGCGGATGCCATACAGGCGGGGATTGAAACTCGACGCAAGAGACTCCGTAGGCACAATAAAATAGTCCAGTTTGTTGCCGCGGCACTGGAGTCAAGCGGCTTTGAGATTTACGAAGATCCGTACGATTGTCTTGGTGTCGGAAGCAAGGTGGCAATTCTCGTCGAAGTAAAGACGCTGGATGGAACAGAACACGACGAGATCGAACGGGTTCGAGAGGCTTTGGCTCAGCTGCTCTACTACGAATCGTTCGTTGTAAATCCTCAGGAGCCGGGAGCAATGATTAGGAAGGTTGCAGTATTTGAGACGAAACCAGCGAACAATCTGCACATCGACTGGCTACTTGGATTGGGAATAGACGTACTGTGGATATCGAACGGCGACCTCGACAGTTTACCCGCCTCTAAAGCGCGGCTTTCAGATTGCTTCCACATCGGTTAACGCGACAGTCTTCAGCCTTCCCCGCGCCAATTCAACGAATTTGGGATTAAGTTCGGTCCCTAAGTAGTGTCTGCCTGTCATTCTCGCCGCTACACATTCCGTACCAGACCCCACAAACGGCACAACTACAAGTTCACTTCGGTTCGAAAAGTGTTTTACAATTCGGAGTGTTAATGCAAGCGGCTTTTGTGTGGGATGGTCGAGTTTTTCGTCCGCGAAACGGCGACCGGCCAAGGTGGGGAAATCCCACACGTCGCCTGCTTGGCGGCCGTCAGGATTGGGAGTCCAGACGCGACCATTTTTTGTAATCTTGTGCTTAAGTCGTGCCGTGCTCTTATACGGCTCCCGAATTGTGTGATATGTACTGCTTTGACTCTTTGCGAACCACAGAATAGGCTCATAGTGACACGCCGGTCCGTTCGTGTAACGCGACCAACCGTTCTCATATCGCCAGATAATTTGCCTACGATACTCAAGCCCGCTATCCATCATGTGGCATTGCAAGTAACAGGCATACTTGTGAATTTCGTAGACGAAAATATTCCCATTTGGGTGGAGAATTCTGGTCGCCTCGGTGAGCCAATCTCTCGACCACTGAAACCACTGATCAAGCTGCGTGAAAGACGGGCGAACTCCAAAATCCTTCGCGAAGTTCAGATTGTACGGGGGATCCGCAATTATCAGGTGCGCACATGCGTCCGGTAGCGTCCGCATGAATGCCATTACGTCTTTGTTGTAGATGCGATCAAGCAGCATCTATTTTCTCAATAGAAGTATGTATTGATGGTGAAGGTTCGGAACATAAGCGTAGGGGTAACCATAAGGAAAGATTCGCTTATGCCTCTGATAGAGGATCGTCACGCCCTTTAGGCTATAACCCCTCTGCTCGAGAGCATTTGCAACATCTGCGTGTAACATGTAGTACTTTGTCTTGTGTCTAAAATCGCCCAAGATAACGGCCATGTGTCCACGTGGCGCAAGTCGGGAACCCGCAAGATCTAAGGCGTCGGTGAGTCGATTCAAGAACAATGGATACTCGGGGATGTTTCCAAGATCTTTGTCATTGTCACTGTACCTTGTGTCAAGTTTCCGGGCGATGCGTTCTTGGTTCGCCTTGTGATCTACTTTATGGAGTATGTTCCAGTAAGGGGGGCTAGTGACCACCAAATGAACAGATTTCTCAGGGATCTGAGGTAGAATTTCGAATGCGTCACCTTGGAGTATCTGCTGATCGTGACATGCGAATAGTTCGTCACGTATCTCGGTTGCTAGTCGTTCCTTGGCAATCTGGACATACTTCGGATTTAATTCAATTCCGATTCCTCGTCTACCCTCAATAGCAGCTGCCTTCAAAGTGGAGCCAACTCCAACGAATGGATCCAAGACTGTCTGGCCCGACTTGGTAAAAAATCGTATGAGACGAGCGACATCTTGAAATGAAAACGGCGCCGGATGAAGTGCCTCAAGTTGTGCATCCTTGTGACCTCGACCCAACCCCTTCTGGGTCCAAACAGACACCGTTTCCTTAATCCATTCCTTAGCATCCAGATCATTGAGAAGATTGGACCTAGGACTCTTGGGGACGTCGTAATTGTGATCGACATCCTCACTTACGCAGTCGACTTTTGTTATCGGCTTCCCCATATGCTCAGATTTTAGTAACCTGATCGTGCGGAATTCAAGGGGTAGTCCGTACACGCGCAAGTGCCAACAATAGTCGATCAGTTCTTCCGATGAATCGCGCACCGAGCGTCGAATGAGCGAGTGGAACATGAGGTACTATCCTCTTGGAATCAACATTGAGAGAGACGCTCCGACCTTCGGATTGCGGAAATTTGTGGGCGGGCCGTGAGGATCTCACACGCTGGAGTACGGATTCCCTCGCTGGTAAGCACGAAACCTAGCGGGACCTAAGCCCGCCCTACGCGGTGTAGACGGTCTTGCCTTCGCAAGAGGGTGTAGCGGATTTTGCCTTTGAGGTGGCGGCCGGTGAAGGGGGTGTTTCGGCTGTGGATTTCTCCGGGTAGCAGCCCGGTATATGAGCCGGGTAGGTTCTTCGGGCGCTGAGGCGCGTTTTATGCTAGTATCGGGCAATCAGTGGCGGACCTCTCCCCTTGGGGCCTGCCCAAACGCGCAAAGGGGACAAGATCGAGCTTCCATAGCGAAGCTTGACGAGGAGAAAGAACGTGGCAAAAGGAACAGTGAAGTGGTTCAGCGATGAAAAAGGGTTTGGATTCATCACACCCGAAAACGGCGGCAAGGACTTGTTTATTCACCACTCGAACATCCAGGGAGACGGCTACAAGTCGCTTCAGGATGGTGCGGCTGTGGAGTATGAAGAAGGGCAAGGCAAGAAAGGCCCCGAGGCCACCAAAGTCCGCACGATCTAAATCTTCGCATCTAGATCTGAATGAGCCCCAGCTTGCTGGGGCTCATTATTTATTTGGAGGGTCCGCATTTATCGCGCGCGTTTTTGATGACGTTGGTGGTTGACGAGACGCCATCCTAGCCGACTCACATGGCGAGACGCGGACTGTGGTCCTGCGTGAAGCGAATTGAGTTTTCTGGTTAGTCGACGGGGAGATTCTTCGCTCCGCTCAGAATGACAAAAGCGGGAGAGCCGTTTCTGGTGACGGGTCGAGCAGTTCGGCGGGTCTAGACCCGCCCTACGCGGTGTAGACGGTCTTGCCTTCGCAGATGGTGTAGCGGACTTTGCCTTTTAGGCGGCGGCCGGCGAAGGGGGTGTTTCGGGAGCGGGACTTGGATTTTTCGGGGTCGAGGGTCCATTCGGCTTTGGGGTCGAAGAGGCAGAGGTCGGCGGGGCCGCCTTCGCGGAGTACTCCGGCGGGGAGGCCGATGATGTTTGCGCCGGCGGTGGTCATTAGGGCGATCGCGCGTTCTAAGGTGATTAGGCCGGGCTCGACTAGCTCCGTGATCGTGAGGGCGAGGGAGGTCTCTAGGCCGATGATGCCGAAGGGCGCGGCGGCGAATTCTACGTCTTTTTCGGTGGGCGTGTGCGGGGCGTGGTCGGTGGCGATGCAGTCAATGGTGCCGTCGGCGATGGCGCGCTTGATGGCGGCTACGTCCTCGGCTTCGCGGAGCGGCGGGTTCATCTTCGCGTTGGTGTCGAAGGCGAGGACGGCGTCGTCGGTCAGCGTGAAGTGGTGGGGGCTGGCCTCGCCGGTGATGCGGACGCCGCGGGCCTTGAAGCGGCGGAGAATCTCGACGCCGCCGGCGGTGGTGATGTGCTGGATGTGGATGCGCGCGCCGGTGAGTTCGGCCAGGCGGGCGTTGCGCTCGATCATGATTTCTTCTTGCGCGCGGGGCATGCCGGGGATGCCGAGTCTGGTGGAGTTGTAGCCCTCGTTCATCGCGCCTTTGGCGAGGGTGTGGTCCTCGCAGTGCGCGAGGTAGGGCAGGTCGACCATGCGGGCGTATTCGAGCACGCGGCGCATGACGCTGCTGTTCTGGATGTCCTTGCCGTCGTCGGTGACGGCGACGGCGCCGACGTCTTTGAGCTCGGCCATCTCGGTGATTTCCTCGCCTTTCATGCCCTTCGTGGCCGTTGCGCCGGGCCAGATGCGGATGCAGGCGGTCTCGCGCGCGCGGCGGTGGACGAACTCGACCATGCCGGCGTTGTCGATGACGGGGCTGGTGTTGGCCATGGTGACGACGGAGGTGAACCCGCCCGCGGCGGCGGCCTGGCTGCCGGTGGCGATGGTCTCCTTCGACTCGAAGCCCGGCTCGCGGAAGTGGACATGAATATCGACTAGGCCCGGCGCGACGATGAGGCCGCGCGCGTCGATCTCTTCGAGGCCTTTGAGGTTCGGGCCGATTTTCACGACGCGGTCGCCGTCGATGAGGATGTCCATCGGCGCGGAGATGCCGGAGGCGGGATCGATGAGGTGGCCGTTTTTGATTACGGTGGTCATAGGGCGAAGGCCATGGGAATGATGGGAAGAATGGGAGCTATGAGACGCATGGGCGAGCCGCCCATGCTACGGGAATGAGCGATCACTTCAATTTTTATTGGGGTCGCCGGTTGAACGTGCAGCGGCGGGACGCCGCTGCCACCTTGGGTCGTCTTCACTGCGGATTCTCCTGGGGCGCGCTGTTCGCTAGCAGGTGCATGACGGCCATGCGAATCGCGACGCCGTTGCTGACTTGCTCGAGGATGACGCTGCGCGGGCCGTCGGCGACGTCGGCGGCGAGCTCGATGTCGCGGTTGATGGGGCCGGGATGCATGATGAGCGCGTGGCGCGGGGCGACTTTGAGCGAGTCGTTGTCCACGCGGTAGAGGCGGATGTATTCGCGCAGGCTGGGGAAGGCGCCGGTGGCCTGGCGCTCGAGCTGGATGCGCAGGGCGTAGACCACGTCGGCGCCGACGAGGGCCTCGCGCAGGTCGCTGGTGACTTCGACGCCCATGCGCTCGATCTGCGGCGGCATCATCGTGCGCGGGCCGCAGACGGTGACGCGCGCGCCGAGTTTGGTGAGGCACCAGATGTTGCTGCGGGCGACGCGGCTGTTGGCGAGGTCGCCGATGATGGCGACGCGCAGGCCCTCGAGCGTCGCGCCGGGGTCGTCGCGCCACGCGCGGACGTGCTGTCGAATCGTGAAGGCGTCGAGCAGGGCCTGGGTCGGGTGCTCGTGCGCGCCGTCGCCGGCGTTGATGATGTGCGAGCTGTGCCGCCGCGCGAGGATGGCTGGCGCGCCGGCGTACTCGCTGCGGATGACGATGATGTCGCTGTGCATGGCCTCGATGTTCGCCAGCGTGTCGTGCAGGGATTCGCCTTTGACCGCGCTGGAGGCCGAGGCGGTGAAGGTGAGCGTGTCGGCGCTGAGGCGCTTGGCGGCGAGCTCGAAGGACACGCGCGTGCGGGTGCTGGGCTCGAGGAAGAGATTGACGACGAGGCGGCCTTGCAGCAGCGGGACTTTTTTGATGCCGCTTTCGCGCTGTTGCACGGCAAGAAATTGCGGGGCCGTATCGAGAATGATCTCGATTTCCTCGCGGCCCATGTCCTCCAAGCCGATGAGGTGCCGCTGCGTCCATTGCACCGCGTTGGCCACCGCCATTCCGCGCCCCTTTGTGCGTTGTGTTCTGCTTTTTCCGCCTTACCCTAGGCCGCCCTTACAGGGCTTCGTATTTTTTATACCATTCAACCCAGGGCGACGCTCACTATCGTTCGCTCTGCCCTGGGCTATTTTAGGACGCCCTT
>JBCLBO010000125.1:0-5929 GCA_038916785.1 Candidatus Hydrogenedentales bacterium
GCTAATTTCTGTCAACCCTTCGGGTTGAATGTGGGTGAGTCCGGCTATCGAACTATCGTCCAGTCGTCTTGTCGTCTTGTCGTCTGGTCGTCTGGTCGTCCGGTCATCCTTTCGTCCAGTCGCCGGTCGCTGGCCGCTTGCCGGTCTCGATCCACGCGGCGAGTTCGCTGATTGCGTGGGTGACTTCTTCGGAGGCGAAATTGCAGTGGCCGGTGTGGTTGACGTAGCTCATGGCGACGAGGTCTTGGGTGCCGGCGAGGGCGGCTTTGGCGGCGTAAACATTGGCGTAACGCGGGGGCACGAGGTCGTCGACTAGGGTGTGCAGCGCGAGGACGGGGTCGTGCGTGTGGCCGGTGACGGTGATCCATTGGCGCACGTATTCGATGGCCTTGGGGTCGGCGGTATACCGCTTGATCGCCTTGTTCAAGCCCGCGTCGTCACTGCTTCCGGAATAGATCGTGTCTCGGTTATCGAAGGCGTTGCCCCCGGCGCGCTCCTGCAGCTCGCGCAAGACTTCGCTCCAGAACGCGACCGTGCCCGCGATCGCGTCGGGGCCGGATAGGTCCTCCATTTTCGCAAACGCTTCGGCGCGCGCGGGGTCGGCCTTGACGAGCTCCGCCGCCTTCGCCTGTATCTTCGGCATGGTCTCCGCGCCGTCGGGAAACTCGACTGCGCTGCCCGGCAGGCCGGGGAAGAAATAGTCGAAGAGCACGCGCATGTCGAACATGCGCTCCTTGATGAACTCGAGCGCGGGCATGCCCGTGGTACACATCGGTAGCGCGCCGTCGTAGATTTCCGGGAACCGCTCGATGGTGCCGTAGGTAATCGCGCCGCCCATGCTGGCGCCGGCGATGATTGTCGGGTGCGTCGGACCGTATTTGTCCACGAAGAAACGCCGGAGCGCCTCGGTGTCGAGAATGCCCTCGCGCACGGCCCAGCCCTGCCGCGAGTAGCGCGATTGCGCGACTGCGAACCCCAGGCTGCCGGCCGACTTCACGAAGTCCTCGGAAAATCCCGGCGTCTGACCCGCCACGGCGTACCCGTGGGCATACATCACCAGGCCGCCGTTCCAGTCCTTCGGAATGTCGATGCGGAAGGCAGCGCCGGCGATCTCGCCTTCCTCGACGACGGCCTCCGCGGGCCGCTCGCTCGCGGCGAAGGCACATTGAGCAACGAAGAGTAGAGCAATGCCAGATAGTACGCGCGAAAACATGGGTAGCTCCTCCCGTATGACGACCGAATTCAATATATATATCGCCTCTTGCGCAGGCAAGACGCCGGGGAGGACCGCGCACGATTACGAGCACGGGAGCGGCATTGGGTATGCTGCCGCGATCAACTGGAGGTTTTGTTCATGGACATACGCGGCAAAGCGGCGGTGGTGACGGGGGCGACGCGGGGCGTGGGGCGCGCGACGGCGCTGATGCTCGCGCGGGGCGGCTGCCACGTAGTGGTGAACTTCAGCAAGTCCAAGGACGAGGCCGAGTCCGTCGTGCGGGAAATTGAGGCGCTCGGCGTGAAGGCCGCGCCGTTTAAGTGCGACGTCCACGTCGATGCCGAGTGCCGCGCGATGATGGACTTCGCGCAGAAAACCTTCGGCCGGCTCGATGTGCTTGTGAACAACGCCGGCACGACGCAGTTCATCGCGCACAGCAATCTCGAAGGCGTGACCGATGAAGTCTGGGACCGCATCCTCGGGGTGAACCTGCGCGGGTCGTTCTACTGCGTGCGCGCCGCGCGGCCACACATGGAAAAAGGCGGCGGCGGCGCGGTGGTGAATGTCACCAGCGTCGCGGGCGTCGCCGGGATCGGCAGCTCGATCCCCTACTGCTGCTCGAAGGCCGCGCTGAACAACCTCACGGTAACGCTCGCGCGCGCGCTCGGCCCGAAAATCCGCGTGAACGCCGTCGCGCCGGGGTTCATCGAGGGCGAGTGGCTCAAGCGGGGCTTCGGCGAGCGCTACGCGCAGGTGAAAGCCGCGAACGAGGCGCGCTCCGTCACCGGCCGCGTCAGCCAGCCCGACGACATCGCCGCGGCGATCATGTCCTTCATCACCGGCTCCGAGCAGGTCACCGGGCAGGTGCTCACGGTGGACGGCGGGTATCTGATCGGGCCGAAGATTTCGTGACATGAAACCGGAGAAGACACTTGAAAGAATACTCGCCGGATCGCGGAATATCGCTTTTGCCGATATGGTATCCTTGGTTGAGGCGCTTGGGTTTCGACTGAAGCGGATACGCGGAAGTCACCACATGTTCTGTCATCCGGGAATTCGGGAATTAATCAACCTTCAACCGCAAGGCGGGCAAGTAAAGCCATACCAGATAAGAGAGGTCGTGAAGCGAATCGAGCAGAACAATCTCTCTTTGGGAGACGACGAATGAAGGACTACCATATCAACATATTCTACAGCGAAGAAGACGGCTGTTACGTCGCCGACATCCCCGATCTCCGCTCCTGTTCCGCATTCGGCAACACACCCGAAGAGGCCCTGCGGCAAGTAAACATTGCTAAGGAGCTCTGGCTGGAAGTCGCAAAGGAAGAAGGCATTCCCGTTCCTGAACCCCGTTACCGCCCCGAAATCTACCAAGTTTCCTAATCGGAATTCCTTCGTGCTCTTCGTGTCCTTCGTGGTTTAATCTCTTTCCATGCGCATCATCGATCTCTCCGCCACCATCGAAAACATCGCCGTCTCGCCCGTCGACCAGGTCTCCATCGAATACCAGGACCACGCGGCGGGCGCGGCGGCGGTCGAGGCGATGATGGGCGTGCCGCGCGCGCTGCTGCGTGACGGCGAAGGCTGGGCCGTCGAGACAATCCGCCAGCTCAGTACGCACGGCAGCACACACGTCGACGCGCCGTGGCACTACAACAGCCGCATCCAGGGCAAGCCCGCGCAGACGATCGATCAGATGCCCTTGGAATGGTTCTTCGGCGACGGCGTGAAGCTCGACCTGCGGCACAAGGCCGATGGCGACGCGATGACCGCGGCAGACGCGCAGGCGGCGCTCGCGATGGCGGGCCACACGCTCAAGCCCGGCGACATTGTCCTCGTGCAGACCGGCTGCGACCGATACTACGGCCAGCCGGATTACATGGCGCACGGCTGCGGCGTGACGGCCGAGGCGACGCGCTGGCTCTACGATCAGGGCGTGCGCGTGATGGGCATCGACGCCTGGGGCTGGGACCGGCCGCTGCACCTGCAAGCGGCGGAGGCGCTACAGAAAAAACAGCCCGGCATCTTCTGGGAGGCGCACCAGTGCGACCTCGCGTATTCGCAAATCGAGCGCCTCGTGAATCTCGCTGCGCTGCCAGCGACCGGATTCAAGGTCGCATGCTTCCCGCTCAAGATCAAAGGCGCGAGCGCCGCGCCCGCGCGGGTCGTGGCGATCGTATCGTAGCGCCGCCGTCTCGGCGGCAAACTAGGAATTCAGGTTTTTTGGAAGCCCGATGCACGCAAGCAGAAAAGTCTTGCCTTTGCCGCCGGGACGGCAGCGCTACGAATCGAATACCTCTCTGGGGTGCCACCCCTAAGCTGCGCTTGGGGGTGCATTTTCGGAGATGGCGAGTCGCGGATACGCGCACGCCTAAGCGGAGCTTAGGCGTGGCACCCTGGATGAGGATCGATTTCGATTTGTAGGGGCGGATCCCCGTGCCCGCCCAATTCGGGCGACCACAGGGGGTCGCCCCTACTTGGCTGCGACGGTCTGCACAGTCTCCGCGGGTTTGCCGAGGAAGAAGCGCTCGGGGTCGAACATGCGGAGTAGGGCGAGTTCTTCGGGGGTGGCGGGGGCGAGGGCTTCGACGTCGTCCGCGATTTGCAGTTCCCAGCCGCAGCGGTCTTTGATTTCGCGGACGGCTTCGTCGCGCGTGAGGCCTTCCATGCCGAAGTAGCCGGTGAGGACGAACTCGTCTCCCCCGCGCTTTTCGAAGCGGCCCATGGTGGAGACTAGCGCCGAGACGCGCTTGCCGGGGCTGGTGATGTATTCGCAGCGGTCGACGAAGGTCTGCAAACGCTGCTGCGCGACGACGACGGACTCGGCCGCGGCGGTCGCGATGTCGTTCGCGCCGCCGGAGCCTACGATGAAGCTGCCGTCGGCGCTCTTGGTGGAGTTCACGTTACCGAAGCGATCGACCTCGCCGGCGCCGAAGGTGCCCAGGCACTGGTTTGCCGCGCCGCCGGTGTGCAGGCCGAGCGTCTCGAAGATGTCGGTGAGCACGGTCGTCGTGTGCAGGTTGAAGAAGTTGAACACGAAGGGGTCCGCCGGGCGCGGGTCGTGGCCGTAGATACCCGTCTCGGCCATCATCGTGATCTCGACGCCCTGCTTGCGCAGTGCGTGCGCGGCGAGCCAGGCCATCAGCGTCGCCTGGCCTACGCCGGAGAGCACCGTTTTCAGCCCCTTCGCCTGCATCCGCGACGCGACGACGCGCGAGGCCTGCACGATCATGTTCTCGATCGGGCTGGCGGGGCGCTCGGTGTCGAGGTCCGCCGCGAATTTTTCCAGCTCCGCGCGCCAGCCGTCCGCCGCGCCGATTTTGTGCAGGTAGTCGATGCGCTCCTTGCCGAGCTTCTTCAGGTATTCCTCGTGGTCCTTTACACCGAGCACCCACTCGCGCACCCAGGCGTCGTAACTCTCGCGCGTGCCCTGGGTCTGCCGGCTCGCGCGCATGAAGGCGTAGTCGTTGCCGTAGGCCTTGAACTCGCCGATCGCCTGCGCGAAATTCCCCGAGGGATGGCAGCCGTAGGGCGCGTGCGTCACGCTGCGGACAATCGCCGCGGGAATGCGCACGAGCGGCGCGTGATCGCGTATGAACTCCGTGTCCACGATGTGGTCCGCGGTGAGGATGACGCCCTCGCGCGCGGCGAGCGGACCGTAGACGTTCTCGCCGTAGGGCGGATAGCAGATCGCGTTGCCGGCCTTGTCCGCCGCCCAGGCGTGTACGAAGCTGATGTCGGGCCGGTAGGACTTGAGCAGACCGAAGGTCTCGCCCGGCCGCGCGGGGTCGTCCACTTCCATGTAGTTGCCGCGCGCCTTCTGCTCGTCGGCGATGCTGCTGCCCGCGAGCGAGCGCGTCGGGAACCACGGCACGCCCATTGCCCCGCCGAGCAGCCGCTGCGAGATCGTAAGCATCGTCCAGTTTTCGATGTCGAGCCCGTCCGCGATCGCGCGCTGCACGACCTTGCTCGGGCCGGGCGTGGGATACGACTCGCCCGCGTATGACACGATGATTTTCTTGAACAGGCCGACGTGCAGGGTGGCGAGGCCGGTCGCGCCGATGGAACTCGAAATGTATTCGAAGCCCGGCTTCTTGCCTGCGAACGCGCGGCACAACTCGAAGGTCAGCGCGCTCGGCCGCGATTGCAGCGCGACAATATTGAGCTTCATTCCGGGGCGCACGTGCTTTCGCACGGCGTCCGCCATCGGCATCTGCTTGTCCGCCGGGTCGTCGTGCAACTCCGCCATCCGGCTTTTGATCAGTTCACGCCACAGCGCCATGGAATACCCTCTCAATGCGGTGTCAGCCGCTCACAGATCAGTCTATACATCTACGGCCTATCACAGAAATGACTTCGGGCACATCCGGCTAGCGCCGCTGCAAAACACACGGTTCCGCAACCTCCCGTCCAGCGCGGGCATCCTCCGGACGTCCAGTCGTCGGACTTTCCTGGCGAGCCGTCAGACTCGGTGTTAATAGTCGTCTCCCCCTGACGGATCGGGGTCTTCGCGGGATGAGAATAGCGCTACGCATCCTCGCGGCACTCTTGTACACCTAATAGACGTATCTATCCGAAGCTCCACCACCTATTGCCCCACCTTTCAAGTAACACACTGGTAAATATTTCCTCTTGACTTCCTTCTGAGCTGCCCCCTTTGTGAGGCGCGTTTTGAAGGTTAGGATTTCGGGCGTGGTTGTGGTTCATGATAGC
>JBCLBO010000126.1:0-5877 GCA_038916785.1 Candidatus Hydrogenedentales bacterium
GTCCCGCACCAATGACCTCAATCATGTTTCGATGGATTTAACACTATCAAAGTTGAGCAAAGTTGTCAAACCTGCGAATCGCGCCATCTAATATCTTACCGAGCGGTGTATCGTCGCGCCATTTGCGATCTTAGCGTAGGGGGGCTCGGGGTGGAGGTCAAGGGATGGCTGGGGAAAGGATGAGCAAGGCGCTTGTGGAGTTCCGGGCGCGGTATCGGGGAATGAAGAATAAACGGGAGCGGTCGGTGGTGTTGAGCGAGTTGTGCGGGGTCACGCGCTATCACCGCAAGTATGCTATCGCGTTGTTGAACGCGCGCGAGGAGCTCGTGCCGTGGCCCAGGCGGCGGCGGGGTCCGACGTACTCGCGCGCCCGCCGTGCGAGTGGCCGAAGTCGTCTGGGAGGCGGCGGGGTATCCGTGGTCGGTCCGGCTCAAGGCGCTGCTGCCGTTGTGGCTTCGGTGGGCGCGCGCAGGTGCCGGAGCTCACGGCGGAGGTCGAGGCGCAGTTGCTCAAGATGAGCGCCCGCCAACTCGACCGCCAGCAACGCACGCGCCAACACCTCGACCCCTTCACACTCAGCCGCGCACTCGAACACGCCCTAGACCACCTCAACACCCTTCGAAAAAACAGCCACAACACCCCCGCCATGAACACCGGAACCTGAACCAAAAACACAGGAGAACCCCATGCCCAAACGACGACGCAACGCTAAGATCACAAAGGTCTCGACGACGACCCCTACGGTAAGATTAGCAAATGGATTGACAGGCCACTACATTGGACGTGCGGCCGGTATGATTGGGGGCGCGTCAAACGCTATTTTGGACTTCGCGGACTACTCGTGCATTGTCGTTGCGAGTTACGCAGCCGAGTGCCTTTTGCACGCGGAGGAGACTGCACCATCTGATGAAGCCTCAGCATCTGATTAAGATACTGGTTGTAGCGCTGGCAATTCATACCATGGCCACGATTTCGGCAGTGGCGCAGGAAGCCGACGCGGCAACGGTAGTCTCCCGAATGCGCGTGCACTTCCAGTCGATCACGAGTGCTCATGTTTCAGCACGCCTAACGCGACGGTATTTCCACACCGCGGCGGAAGTGTCTCGTATAAGGAGTGACCAATCCAAGACCTACGATCTGATTCTGCGCGGTGATCGAGTTGACGAGGTGGAACTCTGGAATGCCGGAGGATTGTTTCGAACGGACTCAGGGACCCACTACTCGAGTTCTCCGGAATTCGAAATGCGGCAGAAAACGTACGACGGCACGAAGTACTGGTCCTATGACAAGAACGAGCGCTATATGACCAGTACCACTCATCGCGCCTCGGATACACTCCCCTATGGCGTGGTCCATCCGCTGATATCTGCCTATGATTTCGCATGGTACAACGATAATGCCTCTCCGACGCTCGCCTCACTTCAATCGTCAGACTCGTGGGACCTCGTGGCCGCGTGCACGCGAGTCGTCGGATCCGACAACATCGACGGAAAGGAGTGCGTGGTTTTGGAAGTGCGCATGCCTTCGCAAGTTGTTCAGGACGAGCAGGTCTACCATCTCGTGTATGCCGCGGCGAACTTGGATTACTTTCCCGTGAAGGTAGATACATTCAAAGGGACAGGCTACCTGTTCCGGACGACCCACGCTTCCGACATACGGCCGATTCCCGCTGCAGAAAGCGGAACCGTATTCATTGCGGGAAAAATCGAAATTGCCACAATGGATTGGTACGGAAGCGGAAGGACGGTGTCGCAACGAATCCACGAGATCGATTTCGACAAACTGGAACTTAACGCGCAAATACCTGTGGATTTTTTTACGCTTTCACCTTCCGTAGCGCTCGTATACAACGATCAGGAACAACCATGGCGAAATTTCAATCTCACGTTGGAAAGAGCGAAGCGGATGCCGCTCCTAGAGGACGACGTATCCGGGGATCCAGCCGGACCGGCGCACGAACCCTCGCCGGCGAATCCCGTTAATGCGGACGGTCGCCCCCATTCCGATGAGAATCGCCCAAGCAAATCTGAGTCTAGCATCGGATCATTGCTTCGGTATTCGGCGGTAGGTCTACTCTTCTTGACCGCAGCGGTTTTCACACTCAGGATTCGTCGCACGGCAAAAAAAAATGGTGACCGATAAAATATGCGACTTCGCCTCAAATCCCGCCATCTTGTGATCGGGTTCCTTATCGTGGTCGCCGGAGCAGCCGGCGGTTCGATCACCAAGCAGTTTTTGAGGAAGGCTGCACCAAAGGCCGTTTCTCCAATCAACTCCATTGATGTCGGACGGACTCCACGCGGGAATCCGATCGTTCGCACTTTCGCGATCCGCAACGACGGGAACGCACCTTTGGAATTGGCTGTCAAAAGCACTTCTTGCACATGCACGAACGCAAGACTAGACAAAACCCTATTGGAGCACGGGGAATCGAGCACGTTGACTGTAAAGGTGGACTCATTCGTCGCACGGAGTTGGAATGCAGACGTTGTGTTAGCGACGAACGATTCCAGCACGCCAGCTATTCACTACCACCTTGCTGGCATGACTTACGAACTACTATCCGTTCGCCCTCCGGCATTCTCATCCGGTGTATTGAAGAGTCGGGACTTGCCGAAGACGTTCACCGTCGCGGTGACCGCAGTGAGCGATGACTTCACGATGGACGAGGTCAAGAGTCAACCAACGGATCAATTCCTTGCCGTGGAGCTCGCCCGATCTTCGACCAGCGGGCGAGCTGCGACTCTAAGTGTCGAAATCCGAAAGGACGCGCCCATAGGCCAGTTGACTCGAAACTTGGTACTCGAAATTCCGAGATTGAGCTATGTGCTCAACGTGCCGCTGAGCCTCGATATTTACGGCGACATCACGATACAGCCGCGCCAAATCTTCATCAACGGGGCCACTCGCGGACATCCGATCACCGAGAGCGTCCAATTCTCTGGATTGGAGGACGACACCTCGATCGATCTCGACGCTTCGGAGAACGATGCCTCTGAACTGTTCCGTACCAAATTGTCGCTCAATCCGCGCACCGGAGCCTCGCAAAGGGTTGAACTAGATATCTCGGTTGTCGATGGTGCTCACGCGATCAATAGCTCGGTCCGATTTCGCCTTCATAGTGCCAGCGCCAATACAACCACTCACGTGGAGATTCCGATTACTATCGTTCCACTGAACAACTCCGTTAATTGAAGGAATTCCTTTGGACCTGCTGGACGTGCCATTCTATCAAGGGACGTCGCGTTAAGTGGCGGGTATTTTCGATCCGGACAATATCGAGATATCCGCCCGGGAAGCTTTCCCGCCCCCCATAGGTTATAATCCCTCTGGAAGCGTTTCACTCTTCCCCGCACAATGCGGTCCCGCGGCCAGACCGGTTTCGGGGGCGTCACGGTTTCGACGGGGGTGATGGAAGCGCGGACCGCGTGCCGAGGACCCCGGAGGCCTCGTAAAAAACCGGGAACAACACCAAATGCCAACAACAACTTGGCACTTGCCGCCTAACTAGGCGACACGTCTTACCCTTGACCGCCTGCTAGGGGGATAAGGCGCCGACAGCGGGCCTCGAAGCGGCAGTCCGGCGGGGACTGCCGCGGAGAGTACCGACCCCGCCTAGCCTCCGGCGAATGCGCGTCCGAAAGGTGCGCCGGCAGCGAACTCTTCCTTACGGACTACGCACGTAGACGTTTGCGCCGATGCACCTTCGGACGCGGGTTCGACTCCCGCCGCCTCCACCATTTTTTCCACCAGTTGTCGGTGCCCTACGCTCCGATCATGGATACAATCACTCCGCGCGATTGGCGCGCCACGGATGGGATCAATTCGTCAAATCGGCCTGCTTCTTGAGGCGGTTGATCATGAGATGGAGCGCCTCGACGGCCGGATCGGCCGTGGGCGGATTCATCCAGCGGCCGAGAAACCCGAGGCCGTGTCGCAGGCGCGGAGGCACCGAGCGGCCCACGTGATCGGCGCCGAGGACGTAGCGGTACTCGTGGTGGATGCCGGCGTCGTACAGCACGCGGTGGAGAAATTCCGTGCCGCGATCGAGACCGAAGCTGTCCTCGCTGCCGGCTTCAATGTAAATCGCCAGGCCGGAGTTTTTCAACGCAGCCGCATGGTCCCGAGCAATAGTCGCGGGATTGTTCTCGGCCCAATACACGTCGTCGAGTGGCGTGCCGTAAATCGTCTCCATCAGGCTAGGCGCGCGCCAGAACCGGTCCTCGAGTTTAACGTCCTTCCACGCAAACGCGGGCTCGATCGCCGGCTCCATCGACACCACCGCGCCAAACACCTCCGGGTGCTTGAAGGCCATGCGCAGCGATCCCATCCCGCCCATTGAAATCCCGCCGATAAACGTGCGCTCCTTAACCTTCTCCACGCGGTATTTCGCGCGAATCGCAGGCAGCAATTCGCTGACGATCGCACTCTCCCACTTCTGGCTGCCGTCGCGGTAGTCCATGTAAAACGAGCGCCCGCACGACGGCGTGACGACGACCATCTCGGGGCATTCCCCCGCGGCCCAGGCCGCCGTGAACGTGCCGGCGAACTGGCCGAGAAAGCCATCGTCGCCATTGCCGCCGTGTAGGAAGAAGAAGAGTGGATACTCCTTCTTCGACGTCGCGTAGCCCTCCGGCAGCAGCACGGAGTACTTGACGGGCGAGGGTACGAGCTTCGTCGCGAGCTCGCCTTGCTCCAAGTCGTCGGCGCGGCAGGCGGTGCAGCCCAGGGAAAGAACGAGCGCGCATCCGAGCAATCCGGCCGGACGAGCGCCCATGAGTGGATACTCTAGAAGTTTGGTTTTACTTCTGCTGCCCGAACTTGCGGTTCACCGTCGCGAGGTCGGCGAAGTATTGCACCGGGTTGATCGGCGCGAGGCCCCCGCGGAACGCACGCTTCATCTTCAGCGCGGCGATCACTTCCTGGGCGAAATTCACCGTCACGTCGTTCAGCGGATCCACGTGCTCCTTGATCGCGGACCAGTCGCCGATGATCTTCTTGACCGCGTCGTGCTGCTCGGCCGTCACCTTCACCACGATCGTGGTGGTCACAGGCTCCCGGTCGCTCGCGCGCTCCGCTTTGATCACATCCTCCGAGACGGCGCCCACGGCCGGTTTCCCAGCGGCGATACTCATGCCGTAGGCCTGCTCCAACGTGTCCCCGTTGCCCACGGCCATCGCGGCCAGCCCCGTCGGCGCGTTCGGCGCCATCGCTTTGGAGACGACCATGACCCAATGCCCCGTCGAAGTCCCGCCGGTCGCGTCCAATTCGAGCAGCTTTTCGGCGCCGACTGCCGCCGATCCCATCGCAAACGCCAACACCGCCAGCCCCGCGCACACGTAGCTCTTCATGGCTTTAGACCCCTTTAGGTTGCAGCCCCAGACCGTAAAATTCGAGCATACCACAGGGGGCCGGGCGCGGACTAGCACCGGAACGCTGGTGGCGTTCCGGCCGTCTCAATACAAGTCGCGCGCCTTAGTGCTTGCGCTTCCTCAGCGCGTACGCGGTCAGCAGTAGTGCCGACAACGCCGCTAGCCCCGCTGCGCCCGCGGCGGGCACCGGCGGCGGAGGTTCGCCCAATTTTGACACGAAGATGTCCCCGAACCCCGCCGAGCTCAGGTTGGCCGTACCCGCGCCGGGGTCGAAATCCGCCGTGTCATAGAAGTACCCAGTGGTGTAGACGTTGCCCGAAGCGTCCGCCGCGATGGAAAAGGCCAACTCGGTGTCCGTCCCACCTAGCTGTTTAGCCCAGACGAACGCGCCGCTCGAATCCAATTTCGAGACGAAGGCGTCCCCGCCCCCCACCGGGGTCAGGTTGGCCGTACCCGCACCGGGGTCGAAATCCGCCGTGCCATCGAAGAACCCAGTGGTGTAGAC
>JBCLBO010000127.1:0-5830 GCA_038916785.1 Candidatus Hydrogenedentales bacterium
CGAGCTTCTTGACGATCGGATTTTCTTCGTGCTGCCGCGCCACGAGGCCGCCGTCCGCATTCTCGAATTGCCTTCACAGGACCCGCTCGAATTGGGCGGAATGGTGCACTTAGGCGCGGAAGAAATAGTTCCCTTCCCGCTCGACGAACTCCAGACTTCGTATTGTCTTCTTTCGCCGATTGAGGGTGGCTCGTCGCGCGTTCTGGCCGTGGTGGTCCGTAAGGCGGTAATCGAGGCCTACCTCGACGCGCTGCGCGCGGCGCGCTTGGATTTCGAGCAGGTGTTTCTCAGTACGTCGTGCATCCTTACGGCCCTCAAGCGCGAGGGGACCATGTCCTGCGCGGCGACCCACGTCGGTCCAGGCGGCCTCGAAGTGGCGCTCTTGCGCGACGGTCAGATGATCTTCGGCCGCGGCGTCGCGGTATCCGTTTCGTTTGAGAACGACCGGTTTTCCGAATCGTCCCTCGACGAAATCGCCGCGGAGGTCCGCGGTTCGCTTTCCGCCAGCCGCCGCGAGTCGTCCGACGGCTCGGCGCCCGGCGAACTCCTCGTCAGCGCCACGGGTGCCGATGCCGGCCCGATCGCCGAGGCGCTGGGCGCCGCGCTGGACCAGCCCGCGCACGTCTATCGCCACGACGGAGCGAACTCGCTGGTGGACGCCGGCGCGATGGCCACGGTGCAAGGTGATCGCTCCTATTTCATCGATCTCACTCCTGAATCTGAGCTCATCCGGCGCTTCGCGTCGCTTGCCCGCGCCCGCGCGCTACGGGTAGCGGTGGCGGTGCTGATCGCCGCGATCGCCGCGGGCGCGGTCTACGCCCAGGCGGTGACGCAGCGGGGCGCGTATTTGCGCGAGTTGGATGCGCGTGCGGACGACTTGCGCCCGCTTGCCCAGACGCTGCGTACAAAGCGGCAACAACTGCGCCTCATCGAGGAGCAGGTCCAACGCTCCGCGTCCCCCATTGTCGTCCTGGCGACGATCGCCTCGCTCGCGCCCGACGCGGGACTAAACTTTACCCGCTTTTCGTACGATCAACGCCAGGGCGTGACCGTGAACGGCAGCGCAACCGATCCCAAGCTCTTCGATGGCCTCATCGACTCGCTGCGCGGACCGGGTGCCACCGCGATTCCCCAGTTCGCGCGCGCCCAGGAGCTGTACCGCACCGCGCGCGTCGAACGGAACCAAAACGTGTGGGATTTCGCGGTGACGATTCCCTTCACCGAGGCGTCCGCCAATGATTAGCCCGGTGGCGAACCTCAATGCGCGCGAACGCCGCCTGCTGACGGCGACGGTGTCCGTCCTGACCGTGGCCGCGATCTTCCTTGGCGCGCGGACCGGCTACGCGACGATCCGCGAACTCGATCGCCAAATCGCTGACCGCGAACTGGAGATCGAAGGGCTCAGGCAGCAGAATGTCCAGGCCGCCGCGGTGAACGCCGCGTACGACCGCGTGGTCACCGTACATTCGTCCGCGCTGACGATTGCCGAGATCCACGACGCGCTGCGCCGCGAAATCTTTCGCCTGACGCAAGTGGACCTCCCCGCAATGGACGACAAGCCCGCGCGCACGATGCAACTGGTCCGGATACCGACGCTGCAAGAGGGCCAGTTGACCCAAGGCATCGGCCACCGCGAATACCAGATTCGCTTTCAGATCCCGTCCGCGGGGCTCGATTTTCTGCTCGCTTTCCTCGAGCGTGTCGAGGAGAGCGGCCAATTGCTCCGCATCGACAGTCTCGACATTGGCCGCCCGCCCGATTCCACCGGCGTACAGGCGCTCGTGCAGATCACGCGAACCGTCCTTGACAACCCGGAGGCGGTCGGCGCCGCGGACGCGTCCTCCCCGCCGGAGGACGCCCAATGACTCGCGTCCTGTCCGGGGAAAACACGGCGCGCGCCGCACTGGCCGCCGCGGCGCTCTGGGTCGTCGTGTGCGTCCCCTTCGCGGGGTGGAACGCCCTGCGCAATCCGATGGACGCCAGAGAGAACGCGCTGGAAGAGAGACTCAAGGCGGTGAAATTCGTGCCAGAGGAGTTGCCCGAGCCCGACGAGGCCCCGCTGAAAATGCAGCGCGCCACCATCATCGAGAAGACGGCGCTGTGGCAGCCGCTCATCGCCGCGCCCGCCGCAGCGCCCCCGCCCGAATCGAAGCCGGACCTGCTGGAGAAGCTGAAGGGCGTCACGGCGAGCCTGCGCGATCAGATCCGCACGGGAGATTCGGTCAAGATCAAAGTCCACTTGAGTCCCGAAGACAAGCGCGGGCGCTGGATGAGCGTGGGGGACAAGATCAATGGTCTCACCATTGCGGAGATTAAGGCGGAGGCCGTCGTGCTTTCGCTCGAACAAAACGGCAAGCAATTCACCGCGGAGCTGCCGCGCCGATAACGCGGCGGGTCTGGGATCAGGACGACGGAGATGGACATGACAGCAACGATGAAGTTTTTGCGCGCCGCACGGGTGATCGCGGCCCTGGTCGCCGCGGCGATCGCGTTGGACGCGGCCGCGCAGCAGACGCCGACTCGCCCCGGGCGCCGCTCGCCTCAGCTCCAGGAGAAATCCGACAATCCGCGCGCTGCTGGAAATCAGGGCCTCCAATCCGCTGAACCCTCCGATCGCGAAGGACGGCCCTCGATCCCGCGCGCGAGCGGCAGCGTCGAAGTCTCCGTCTCCGAGGGCGCGGCCTCCGAATCGCCCAGCCGCGTGACCGCCCCGCAGGGAAAGTTCGACCCCTTCCTCTGGCGCACGCTCGAATATGGCGATCCGCCGCCGTCGCCAGCCGACGCGAAGATCAGCCTGACCGGCCCCATGTCGGGCAACGAGTTCCTCGACGCGCTCTCGCTCGCCACGGGCTGGAACATTATCTCCACGCCGAACGTAAAAACACTGATACTCGAATTCTGGGCGATCGAGATATCGCCGACACAGGCGCTCGCGATTTTGCGTTTCAACGAAGTCTTCTACGAGTACGACCCCGCCGACGCGTTCCTGTACGTGTCCACGAAGGCCGAATACCTGGAGCGGGAGTACGGGTCGCTCGTGCAGGCCGACTTTTCCGTGCGCTACGCCGACATGGAAAGCGTCGAGACGGTGCTCAAGTCGCTACTCTCGGCCAAAGGCTGGCTCATCGCGGATCCGGCAACGTCTAAAGTCATCGTCTACGACACGAAGGACAACATCGAGGCGATGCGAAAAGTCTCCGGCGAGATTGACGCGCCACAGGAGACCCGCGCGATTCAGCTGGTCCACGTCGACGCCGAGGCGATCGCCGAGAGCGTCGGGGCCCTCCTCACCGAAAGCGGTAAACTCAGCGTCGATGCGCGATCGAACACACTCGTCGTCTACGACCGTCCCCAGCGGATCGATCGCATCCAGGAAGTCGTCGCTATGCTGGACCAGGAACTGCTCACGCGATCCTGGGTGCTCGATTACGCCGACCCGATCACCGTTGCGGAAGACATCGGCGCCCTTGTGCCCGAAGCGATGGGGTCGATCGTGGTGCACGAGGACACCCACCAGATTACCGTGACCGCGACGCCGTACCGGCTCAACGAAATCAATGACCGCATCGGCGTGTGGGACACGAAGCGGCGGCAGGTGCAGATTGAGGCCTACCTCGTCACTGCGGGACAGAACATCCTTCGCGATCTCAATATTAACTGGTCGTATAGCACCACCGTCGGCCAGGATCCGCTGGACTTCACCATCGGCTCCATCCCCACCGGCGATGACGCCCCCGCCGCCGCCGGCACGACCGTCAATTTTCAGGGTACTCCCCTGGCTGTATTGATCAACATGCTCGACACCTCGGACGAAGCGACGATTCTCGCGCATCCGCGCATTACCGTGCAGGACGGGATGGAGGCCAGTTTCGACAACACCACCCAAGTCCCCTTCGCCTCGTCCACGACCACGTTCAACAGCGGCGTCAGCGGCGGCGTCAGTTCAAACGCCCAGATCGATTTCATTGACGTGGGCACGCGCCTCTTAGTCACGCCGCGTATCACCAGCGACGCCAGTGTGCTGCTCGACATTGAGGCGGAGGACAGCACCTTCGTCTCCGTCAATATCATGTCAGATGGCAGGCTCAACACGCTGCCGCAAAAAACCCAGAACCGCGCGCAGACGCAGGTGCTGGTGCGGGACCAGGAGACCATCGTGCTGGGCGGCATGCGGACGAGCAATTTTACCAACAAGGTGGATCGGGTGCCCATTCTCGGAGACCTCCCGCTCATCGGCCGCGCCTTCCGCAGCACCTCGAAGAACCATCAGGACCGCGAGCTGCTGATTTTCCTGACGCCGACCATCGTCGGAGAGGAGACCCAGCCGGAATCGTCCAAGCTGGCCGCCGTCGATGACAAGTTGGCAGGCACCATGCGTCTCGATGACAAGACGACACTCGGGCGCCTCGCGCATAAATTGGACAAGGGAGCCCGCGAATTCACCGTCTCGATCGGCCAGACCGGCGGGCTTCTTGCCGAGGGTGAGGCCGTCACGATCGAAGAGTTACATCGGATGATTGACAGTCTTTCGCGTCCCGAAAACAAAACGATGGTCGTGCGCGAACACCCGCGGGCACCCAAGGAAGTCGGCTCGCAGATCACCGATGCCGCGCTCGAACGGGGAATGAAAGTCGAATTCGATACGCGCCGCTTCCCCTTCGTCCCGCGAAACCAGAAGCCTGCGACTGCTTCGGAAACCTTGCCCAGTCCGTAGACGACGAGGGCGCTAGCCCTTTGCGGTTCGCGCGATCGAGAGTGCGGCGAGGGCCCAGCCGGCGATCAGCGCCAATCCGCCGAGCGGCGTGATCGCGCCGAGCCACTTCGCGCCGGTCACCGCGAGGAGGTAGAGCGTTCCGGAGAAGATTGCGATGCCGGCGATCCAGGCCCGGCAGGCCCATACCGGGAGGCGGCCGGACCTGATCGACATTGCGCCGCCCGTAAACGCGAGCAACGCGATCGCATGGTACATGTGGTACTCGACCGCCGTCTGCCAGATGCCCAGGTGGGCCTCGTCGATCCGCGTCTTCAACCCGTGCGCGCCGAAGGCGCCAGCGACGACCGCCAGCCCGCCCAGCGCGCAGGCGAGCCGCAGGTATCGGCGGCGCTGTCCTTCATCCACCATCGGGGTCAATCTCTCATCAGGCTGAACATAACCGCCGGGGCGGATCGCCCCCACCAGAAATTTCGAATCGAAGGTATGGATCCCCTAACTTTACCCGACTCGATTGCCGTGCATCCGCATCGGCGGGCCACCCAAGCTACGAAGGTTGGGACGTGTCACAGGCCTTTAATTGCCTTGGTAGAGCGGGATCGTCGAGCCGCAACTTTGAAATCCAGGCTCGTTCTGCTCGAAAATTTCCAGAGCCACCGACGGTCCTTGGCGCTGGCAGTTTTCGTTGAATACCTTCGTCAGCGCGCTGCCGATGTCGACGGCCGACATCCGCTCGATGTGGCGGCGCTCGAGCATCCCGATCAATTTGCCGTCTTTGAACAGCGCGATGCTTGGCGAGGAGGGCTGGACGCCTGTCATCAATTCGCGCGCGCGCTGGACGGCCTCCGTGTCGAGTCCGGCGAAGACCGTAAAAAGGTTGTCCGGGATTTTGTCGTTCTGCAGCGCAAGCGTCACGCCGGGGCGGCAGTTGCCCGCCGCGCAGCCGCACACGGAATTGACGACCAGCAGCGACGTGCCGGGGGTCTTCAGCAGCGCGCGATCGACATCTCCCGGCGAGCGCAGGGCGATCATGCCCACGTTCACCAGTTCCATCTCCATCGGCTTGATCATTTCCGGATCGTAAATCGGAGGCATTTCTGAGGTCTCCCTGTTTCCGTC
>JBCLBO010000128.1:0-5625 GCA_038916785.1 Candidatus Hydrogenedentales bacterium
GGCGACAAAGTACCCTGAACTGAGTTGCGGTTGGTCAAGAGCAAGACTATCACATCAGTCGAACTATGCGAATGCACCATCGGCGGCGTACAAGTCTAATCTCGCCTTGTCCTAGGATCGAGGGCGTCTCGTAGTCCGTCACCCAGGAAATTCAGCGAGAACAGCGTGAGGCTCAGTGTGATCGACGGGAACAGCAGCAGCCAGGGGAATTGCTCCATGTGGTCGGCGGCGTCGCGGATGAGGAGGCCGCAGGAGGACCTGGGGGCCTGGACGCCTAGGCCGAGGAAGCTGAGGAAGGCTTCGAGGAGCATGACTTGGGGGATGGTGGGGGTGGTGTAGACGAAGATGGGTCCTAGCGCGTCGGGGATGGTTGAGGTCGAATTTTTTCCAGCCGGGTTCGGGGCGGTGCTGTCGGTGGGACATGTTGGTAGACCTCATGAGCAATACGGATCATTCAGCATTGAATATGCGAGTATAATCCTGGAACGAATGCAACACGCGAACAATTTGGATTGCATTCTCGGTTGCTCGATAGAAGATCAGGTATTTCTCAAAGCCGGAAATAGGCCACATGCGGACACCGTCGAGATCTGCGCCTCTGAAACCCCGAACGGATCCGAGTCTCCGGGAACGCGATCAGCGTCTTGCCCGAATCCCGAATACTTCGTAGAAACCGGTCGCCCGCGTCGATGTCTTCCGTTCCGATGCGGACGAAATGATGGGTGATGTCGCGCTGCGCTTGGACGGATCTTTCAAGTTTTCGCCTCAACGATTTCGCTCTCGCCGAATCTGCTCCAAGCCGGCCTTGCGAATCTCGTCTAAATCCTGATCGGTAAACGGCTCGAAGCCGCTATTGATGCCTTCCACTAACAGCGCCTCTAGGGTTTCCTCGCGGTCAAGCGCTTGCAATGCAGCCCGCAGCAAATCATCGAGCGATGCGAAATCGCCCTTGGCCGCCCTTCGGCGGATTTCCGATTCGAGTTCCTGGGAGAGCTGAACCATGGCACGATTATACCCCAAGGGTCTATTGCGGTTTAGTCCCGGCTGGCGCGCGGATCCAGCGCATCGCGCAATCCATCTCCCAAGAAATTTAGCGAGAACAAGGTCAGGCTCAGCGTGAGGGAGGGGAAGAGGAGTAGCCAGGGGAATTGCTCCATGTGGTCGGCGCCGTCGCGGATGAGTAGGCCCCAGGAGGACATGGGGGCCTGGACGCCGAGGCCGAGGAAGCTGAGGAAGGCTTCGAGGAGCATGACTTGGGGGATGGTGAGGGTGGTGTAGACGATGATGGGGCCGAGGGCGTTGGGGATGAGGTGGCGGGTGAGGATGCGCCATTTGGAGAAGCCCATGGCTTCGGCGGCTTCGATGAATTCTTTTTTGCGCAGCGAGATGACGGAGCCGCGGACGATGCGGGCCATGGTGAGCCATTCGATCGCGCCGATGGCCATGAAGAGGAGCACGATGTTTCGGCCGAAGAAGACCATGAGGATGATGACGAAGATGGTGAAGGGCAGCGCGTAGAGGATGTCGACTAGGCGCATGAGGAGAGCGTCGGTGCGTCCGCCGAGGAAGCCGGCCGTCGCGCCATAGAGCACGCCGATGAGCAGCGAGACGGCCGTGGCGGCGAAGCCGACCATGAGGCTGATGCGGCCGCCGTAGAGCAGGCGGGTGAGGAGGTCGCGGCCGAGGTAGTCGGTGCCGAGCCAGTGTTGCGCGCTGGGGGGCGCGGCGCCGAGTTCGAGGTTTTGGGCTTCGTAGGAGTAGGGCGCGATCGCGGGGGTGATCAGCGCGAGGGCGGCGGCGAAGATGACAACGCAGAGGCCGAACAGGGCGAGGCGGTTTCGGCGGAGGCGGCGCAGGGCGTCGCGCCAGAGGGAGGTGCCTTTTTCGAGGGCGGCGGTGGTGGTGGTGGTCATGGTCGGGCGCTCGAGGGGAGTGACGGGAAGAATGGGAGTGAGGGGAGGTATGGGAGTGGATGAACTTCGGCGGGCGAGGACGCCCGCTCCACTTGTGGATGCTGGGGCTCGGGGTTCGTAGTTGTGGAGTTGGTGGAGTTGGTGGAGTGTGCGGTGAAGGTCAAGGGACGATTACGAGCACGATGACGAGCGCGAAGGTTTGAGATTGGGGCTGTGGGGAGTGCTCTAGGCATCGCGGAGTCTCGGGTCTAGCCAGAGGTGGATTAGATCGACGATCAGATTGAAGACGACGATGAGAATGGCGTAGGTGAGCACCGTGCCCATGATCATCGTGTAGTCGCGGTCGAAGGCGGAGTTGACGAAGCGGCGGCCGAGTCCGGGGATTTGGAAGATCGTCTCGACGACGAAGCTGCCGGTGAGCATTCCCGCGGCGGCGGGGCCGAGGAAGGAGACTACTGGGGCGATGCCGCCGCGTAGCGCGTGATGCAGGACGACTCGGGTCTCGGAGAGGCCCTTGGCGCGGGCGGTGCGGATGAAGTCTTGAGAGAGGACTTCGAGCATTCCGCCGCGGGTGAGGCGTGCGATGTAGGCGGCGTAGGCGAGGCCGAGTGTGATGGACGGCAGAATTTTCGCGGTGTCGGTGAGGGAGTCCCAGCGGACGTGGAATTCGAGTTGCGCGCCGAGGGAGACCTCGAAGAGCGGGTCCCATCCGGAGACGGGGAGCCAGCCGAGCCAGATGCCGAAGACGAGGGCGAGGATGGGGCCGAGTACGAAATTGGGCACGCAGATGCCGAGCATGGCGAGCGACATGGGCGCGTAGTCGGTGGCGGAATTGGGGCGGAGCGAGGCAGCGATACCGGCGCTGAGGCCGACGACGAGCGCGACGATGAGCGCGTAGAAGCCGAGTTCGAGCGAGACGGGCAGGCTGAGCAGGATGAGTTCATTGACGCTGTACGTGGCTTCTTTGAACGAAGGGCCGAGGTCGCCCTGCACCAGTCCGCCGAGGTAATCGAGATACTGTTTCCACAGCGGGGCGTTGAGGTTGTAGTGTTCTTCGAGTCGTTCGCGGATTTGCTCGGGAACGCTCTTCTCCTCCGCGAAGGGCCCGCCGGGTGCGAGGCGGACGAAGAAAAACGTCATGGTGACGATGACGAAGAGGACGGGAATGGCCTCGAGGAGCCGGCGGAGGATGATCTTTAGCATGCGCTCGCGAGTTGCCCCCGGGGTTCGCGACTATCCTGCGTGAGTCTCAAGATAGTGACGGACAGCCGCTCCGAGCGGCGGCACCATTTCGGTTGCGGTGGACCAGACGGTGGCGGATTCCAGCCGATGGTAGGCGTGGGCGATTACGATCCGCATCCCGATGATCTCCCGCCAAGGGACGCCGGGTATGGCACTACGAATCTCTTCGGGAAGTTGGCGTGAAGCCTCGCCGACGACCTCCAGATTGCGGACGGTCGCTTCAGATCGCATTCGATCAGCGGAGAAATCTTTGAACGAGAAACCATGGACATACGATTCGATAGTGTCGCAAGCGTCGACGATGTCCTCGAGGTAGAGAAACGGATCACGTGACATTGATGAGCTCGGGAGCGATATTTCGGCGCAACCGGGGTTTCAACATTTCGTCCGTTGCAAGATCGACGGGAGCGCCGAGCAGATCCTCGAGATAGATCTTCAGGCCGAAGTAGCGATCAAAGGTAGGCGGACCATTATAGGCCACCAGAATGTCGATGTCGCTCTCGGGGCGCATTTCGTCGCGTCCGGCGGAACCGAAGAGCGCGAGATGCGCCACCCCGAATTGTTCGGCTAAGCTGGCTTTGTGGCTTTTCAGTCGCTCGATAATCTCGGCTCGCCGCACGGTCTATGCTCTCCATTTTATAACGATACTATAGTCGGTTTTGATGTCGAGTTCATGCCGGTCTAAGGCGTACGGGATGATGGACGGGCCGGGCGGATTGGAGTAGCATTGAAGCTGGCTGGTGTACGCCGTCTGCACACGCGGCTTGGAGGTAGTTGAGAATGCCCGGATGTGTGATTCGATACGTTCTTGTGGTCGGTGCAGCGGTTCTTGCCTCAATCGCGCTGCCGATGGTTGCTGGGGCGCAGGGATTGAAGGACGTGCAGGGCGCGCCGATCGGTGCACCGATCGGGTCGGCGTTTGGGGGGACGAAGGGGACTGCGGTGCCTGCTCCTGCGGCGGGTGCGCCGGGGGCGGCGGGCACCGGCGGGCCGGCGCGGGTGGTGCCGCAGGCGTCGTGGGACATGCTCAAGAAGATGGAGAGCGAGTCGGGTGCGGAGGCCTTTGAGCCGTGCCACGACGGGGTGCATTTGAAGGTGCCGTTTGGCGCGCTGGCGTCGTATGAATATGAGGTGGCCGACCCGGCGAAATTGCGGGACGCGAAGGACCCGAAGGCGCTGCTGGGCGACCAGATTCCGGTGAAGATCAAGGCGCTGGACGGCAAGCCGGTGCTGGTGGTGGGTTTCATGGTGCCGATCGACGTGGACAAGAAGGGCAATGTGACGCAGTTCGCGCTCACTCAGAACCAGTCGTTTTGTTGTTACGGCATCCCGCCGGGGTTGACGGAGCTGGTCATCGTCGATATGGAAGAGGGGAAGGTCGCGCCGTATTCATATGACGTGCCGGTGGCGGTGTATGGGACGCTCGATGTCGGCGAGGACATTGACGACGGCTACATCCTGAGCCTGTACCGCGTGACGGCCGGCGAGGTCGTGGATGTGCGCGAGTTGATGCGGCGCGCGGCGCGATAACGCCGGATCAATTAGAGGAAAGGCACTCTGAGCGCCAACAACGCTCCAGGTAAATCAGCGTCCGTTTGGATTGCCGTTTTTAACTACCATGAATTTGAAGTAGTTCACCATCAAGTTGGCGAACGAAAGCTGCGAAAGACGCACACTTTCTTCAATTCGACGATCCAAGTCCCGAAATCCAGCTTTCTCGTCGGGATACAACACAGGCATGATTTGCTGTTCCCCGTCCACAGCGCAGTTCCCCCCGGCGTGCTTTACAGTGTACATGACTTTACCTCTTTTGACAATAGCCCTCGATAGTATCATCGGATTGTTGCATTCACAACTTTAGTTTTTAGAAGCAGAAGGCTGTATTCAAGTGCGATTCGCCGTTCAAAACTCGCAAAGAATTTGATCCAGAGCGGTTCTTGCCAGGAGTCAAAAAAGTTCCGTTCCGGAACAGAGACGCTCAGAACTAGTGGTATATCGTGAATGTCCCGTAGTGGGATTGGTACGCACACTAACGAACCCTGTTCCGGCATCTCGGACGTGCTCAGCATAAGATACTCGGCTCTTTCTGCCGCTCTTTCGACGTCCGGAACGATTTGGATTCTACCGCTATCTTTAGCCCGGGACATTGTGCAGCTTGCGTCTTGGAGATCCGCGATTGAACGGCGAGGAGGTCGCGGATAACAGAACAGGAACTGCTCCGCATGCTGATCGCCCATTTTCGCTAGGACGACATGCACGTCCAGTCCTTCCTGGCGGAACAACTGCTTGATTGCCATGTGAACGGCTTCGATCAGTTTGCGAAGCTGTAGGTCGGGCTGGGTAATAGTTATGAATACGTCACCAGGTTGTGTTCCGTCCGTGGTCGTGTGAAGCACTTCCGTAAATCGGTGTCGTTTCTGATCAACCACGTCGTTAATCACTTCAAGCGCGGTAGGCACGATTCGGTTAA
>JBCLBO010000129.1:0-5531 GCA_038916785.1 Candidatus Hydrogenedentales bacterium
ACCGCCGGATACGTGACCCGTATGTCCGGTGGTGTGGGAGGAAGGAGCCGTGAGGCTTCTTCCTATCCCGATTCGATCGCCAGGGGTGCGTGTTGATAAAGCTTGCGCTCGCGCTCGCGCTTGCGGGCCTGATCGTCTTTGCGGGACCCGCGATGTTCCAGGACCGCCTGCTGTACTTTCCCGCCAAGGCTTCGATCGATGCGTTGGAATCCGCCAGCCTGCGGGCCTGGCCGACGAAACAGGAGTTCCGCGGCCTGGTTGCGCAGCCCCCCGGCACCGCGCGCGCCACCGCGATCGTCTTCCACGGCAATGCCGGTCATGCCGGGCACCGCGCGTATTACGCGACCGCGCTGACAGCCCTCGGGCTGCGCGTCATCCTCGCCGAATACCCGGGGTACGGCCCGCGCGACGGCGCCGTCGGCGAACGCAATCTGGTCGACGATGCGCAGCAGACGATCGCGCTGGCGCATCGGCTGCATGGAGCGCCGCTGCTGCTCGTCGGCCAATCGCTCGGCGCCGGGGTCGCAGCCGCGGCCGCGGCGCGCCAGCCGGACCTGGTCGCCGGACTGCTGCTGATCACTCCGTGGGACAGCCTCGAAAACGTCGCGGCCTACCACTACCCGTGGCTGCCGGTGAAGTGGCTGCTTCGCGATCGCTACGACAGCGCCGCCCACCTCGCATCGTTCGCCCGCCCGGTGCTGGTCGCGGTTGCCGAGAACGACCGCATCGTTCCAGCCCGCTTCGGGGTCGCGCTGCATGGGACGCTGCCCGGTCCAAAGCGGCTCACGGTGATTGCGTCGGCAGACCACAACGACTGGACCCTGCGGGTCGACGTCGGCTGGTGGCGCGAAGCGACCGACTTCGTTCTCGGCGAAGCGCGCGCACGCTGAGCCGCGCCCCCGCTGCGGGTCGCTGCGGGTACGACGCAAATCGACAAATGGGTGCGACGGCGGTTACGATGCTACGCATGGAAACAGTGGGGCAGCGCGGGTTACCGCGAACTCAGGAAACGCGGGGTCAGCGTGCGCGAAGCTTGGAACACAAGCAAGAGTGCGCATGGCCCATGGCGGTTGAGTCAAACGCCAGCGCTGAATCTGGCACTACCTGCAAAGTTGTTTCGTCAAATGGGGCTGCCCGAACTGGCGCCGGCCAGGGCAGCATGAGATCAACGAAGTTTCAAGGAACCGCCCGATACGTGACCCGTATGTCCGGTGGTGTGGGAGGGAGGGGCCGTGAGGCTTCTTCCTATCCCGATTAGGCCTCATCAGACATGGCCACCAATTTCTTCTACGTTTATGCACTAAAAGATCCGCGCACTTCTCCGGCGATGCCGTTTTATGTTGGCAAAGGAACCGGGAGCCGTGCGTTTGATCACTTGGTCACACCTGACGCCACGAAGAAGTACGCGAGGATCAAACAGATCATTGCTGCGGGTGCGACGCCGATGGTCGATATTCTCGTTGAAGACCTAACTGAGGCTCAGGCACTTCGGCTTGAGGCGGAACTTATTGCAGCTTTCGGAACTGTTGAGTCCGGTGGCGTGCTTACCAATGCAGTCGTCCCATCTGGTCTCGGTGGCAAGAGTCGAAAGGGTGTTGTGGTTCCGCAAGGTAGTGTTGAGCGCGCCCAACTTGGATTGCAACTCTTGAAAACAGCAATCCTTGAGCTTGCGAAGGCGAACCCCACGGGCATAACAAACTCAGACGCAGCCAGCTTACTTGGGCTTCGTAGTGACTACCGTGGCAAACAAAAAGACTATCTCTCGTACAGCGTGCTTGGATTACTTATGCGTGAGGGAAAGGTAGTGCGAGAAACAGAAACCCACAAACACAAGGCCAATGTCTAACCCGGCGCTCAACCCCGCCCCCTTCGGTCGCTGGACGCTGCGCGATAAAGCCGCGCAGGCCGGTGAATTCAAACGTGTGTGCCGTGCATGGCACGAATCCAGTCGGGTGAAAGTCCTGACACCAGGTATTCGCAGAGCCGAAGGTTAGCCAAAGGGCAAGTGCGTCGCCGCGAGGCGGGGTGCGGTAGGCAAGCCCAAGGCGAAATCGACAAATGGGTGCGACGGCGGTTACGATGCTATGCATGGAAACAGTGGGGCAGCGCGGGTTACCGCGAACTCAGGAAACGCGGGGTCAGCGTGCGCGAGGCTTGGAACACAAGCAAGAGTGCGCATGGCCCATGGCGGTTGAGTCAAACGCCAGCGCTGAATCTGGCACTACCTGCAAAGTTGTTTCGTCAAATGGGGCTGCCCGAACTGGCACCGGCCAGGGCAGCATGAGATCAACGAAGTTTCAAGGAACCGCCGGATACGTGACCCGTATGTCCGGTGGTGTGGGAGGGAGGGGCCGCGAGGCTTCTTCCTATCCCGATTAGGCGGGCAATTCTTGACTCACAAGTTCAACAAACCTAGGAGGTAAGTGCTATGGCTATTGGAAACGTAATCCGCAGAAACATCGCGAAGGTGTCCCCAGTCGAACGTAACAAGTTGCGCGACGCCATTCTTCTACTGAACGAGTTGGAGTTCTACCCCGACAGCGTCTCGTTCTGGGACAAGCAGGACGCCATCCACGAAGCCACTCACATCCATGGCGGCCCATCGTTCTTGCCCTGGCACCGCGAAATGATCAACCGATTCGAGGAGCTTCTCCGGCAGGTCGACCCGTCGCTGGCGCTGCACTACTGGGATTGGACGACCGACCCGCGCGCTAGCTCGAACGGCAGTAGTGGCACCACGAACCTGTTTTCGACCGGCGCGACCGGGTTCATGGGGAGTGCGAGCGGCAGCGCCGGGCCACCGCTCGCCGCTTTTCCCATCACGCGCGACGTACAGCCCGGAGCACCGGGCGTTGCCGCCGACAGCACCATCGTAAACACGGGAGGCGCGCTTCCGAACACGGGTCAGTACCCCGCGTTTGATGACGCGTTGCAGGGTGCCCATAACGGCATTCATGGCTACATCGGCGGAACCATCGGGCAAGGGCACACCGCGTTCGAAGATCCGTTCGTCTTCCTGCTCCACTCGAACGTCGACCGGCTGTTCGCCAAGTGGCAGATGGTGCCCGGCAAGTCGTTCCGGCTCCTCCCGGACCAGGTGTACGGTTCGGACGGCAGCACGACCGGCGTGCAGGGCATTATGACAATGATGGAGCCGTGGGCGGGCGGTTCGGGACTTCGCCCGTGGGCGACGCCCGACAACCAGCAATTGTCGAAGAACTCGAAGCACGCCACCGTGGTTGTCCCGCCGCTGTACGATACTAACATCAACGAGCAGAACAACTGGCGTTGGTGTAACAAATGCCAGGGCCTGTTCTTCGGTGGGAACCTCGCCGGCAGCAAGTGCCCGGTCGGAGGCGCGCACATTGCGACCGGGAGCGGCAACTACCACCTGATTCAGAACACGGTGGGCGCGCCCGGCCAGGCGAACTGGCGCTGGTGCAGTAAATGCCAAGGGCTACACTTCGGCGGGAACCCGCCCGGTAGCTGCCCAGGAGGGGGCACGCACATCAAGACCGGCAGCGGCAACTACTCCCTGGTGCAGAACCTGTCTGGCGTTCCCGGTCAATCCAACTGGCGTTGGTGTAACAAATGCCAGGGCCTGTTCTTCGGTGGAAACCCCGGCAGCAAGTGCCCGGCCTCGCCCTTGCCCGGAGGCGCGCACAGCAAGACAGGCAGCGGGAACTACCGCTTGGTGAACAGGTAATTTCCTCTGTGCGCTTGATGCCGGTAAAGTCGAAGCGGAAACGCAGGAGCGCACGTTGACAGGTTTCCGTGTTCTGCCGCTTGACCACGGGGTTGCGCTATTGGCTATGCGGCGATGGGCCAGTAGCCCAACCACGCGTTGCAGCCGACGCCCGCAAGCGGTCGCGGCTGAACACGAACGTGTGTGCCGTGCATGGCACGAGTCCAGCCGGGTGAAAGTCCTGACACCAGGTATTCGCAGAGCCGAAGGTTAGCCAAAGGGCAAGTGCGTCGCCGCGAGGCGGGGTGCGGTAGGCAAGCCCAAGGCGGAATCGACAAATGGGTGCGACGGCGGTTACGATGCTACGCATGGAGACAATGGGGCAGCGCGGGTTACCGCGAACTCAGGAAACGCGGGGTCAGCGTACGCGAGGCTTGGAACACAAGCAAGAGCGCGCATGGCCCATGGCGGTTGAGTCAAACGCCAGCGCTGAACCTGGCACTACCTGCAAAGTTGTTTCGTCAAATGGGGCTGCCCGAATTGGCACCGGCCAGGGCAGCATGAGATCAACGATGTTTCAAGGAACCGCCGGATACGTGACCCGTATGTCCGGTGGTGTGAGAGGGAGGGGCCGTGAGGCTTCTTCCTATCCCGATTAGAACTCACAGGGAACATCGTGTCGGCTCCTCATCAACGAGACTATTTCGCCGAGCTCTACGTAGCCGGCCTTATGGGAGATGCCGGCTGGAGCGTATATTTCCCGAAGCGAGACGTCGGTTTCGATTTCATCGTTTCACGTGCATCAGACGGAAACGTGCTTATCCGACCTGTGCAGGTAAAGGGACTCTATCCGACGGAAGTCAAAAAAGACAAAGCTGGTTACGGCTACATCGGAAAGCTTAGCCAGCTCCACGACGATATGGTCCTTGTCTTGCCTTACTTCTCCACAGATCGCGTAGGCCCAGCCCCAATCTGCATTGCTTACATGCCAAGAAACGAGGTGCGGCTACAGGCTAGCCGGGGCTTTAAGTGCACACCTGCCAAATTCTCATCGGGCTGCGCTGAGCCGCGCTCGACGTTTAAGCACTTCTTTGGGCATGAGGGCTTGCAGGCACTTTCATCGCCCACATGGGGTCGTGATGTCTAACTTTAGGTGCTACGGACGGGCCGCCAGCATCGCGCGAGTGCAATGGTCGGCGCTGGCCCGCCGCAGACCAAGACGTTAGGCCGCATCACATGGACGATGAACGTTCTACACAAGAAGTAATCGAGCTACTCGGCCAGGACTGTGATCGCTGCCACGCGGAACTGCTTGCCTCAATTGACGCTGGAGTGGCCCATGCCGAAGGCTATGTTGATGCTGATTACGAGTTCTATGCACGCCAGCTTGTTCGGGCCATCTTTGCATACATTGAAGCAACAACCTTCTCGGTCAAAGCCACGTCAGCTTGGAGGTGCATGGAAGAAAGCATCGACATTACTCCGCAGGAACGCTACTTCGCAACGGACACAGAGTACGAGCTAAATGATCGTGGAGAGATAGTCGAAGCTATAGCCAAAATCTCCCTTGCCCGGAATATCAGGTTCGCGCTGGCCCTCAACAGAAAGGCGCGCAAAGTGTCCGAACCGTTTGATCCGTCAATTGAGTGGTGGAGTTGCTTAAAGGAAGCAATCAGAATCCGAGATCGTTTGACTCACCCAAAGTGGCCGGGCGACCTTGATGTATCGGGTGACGAGATCATCAAAGTTCTTAAGGCCAAGCAGGGTTTCGAAGAGGAATTACTTCGTTATAACAATACCATTGCGGCCCAACCCATCATTCCACCGGACGCTGCGCGATGAAGCC
>JBCLBO010000130.1:0-5391 GCA_038916785.1 Candidatus Hydrogenedentales bacterium
GATCTGCGTTGGAACTCCCGGAAATGTCGCGGAACGATCAGATTCCGCTGGACTTTCCCTGTCTAATTTGCTTAAACTACGGCCCATCGGGGTCTTAGCCATCGCGCCTTGTGCGCAATTTCTATGGCGTCCCGTGTCTAGGGGCACGGGGGTGCCCGACTCGCGCAATGAGGCAAGTTCCGGGACGGAGCTTTTTTTCTCCGGCTTGGATATATACGTTAATGACTGCGACGTGCAGCATAAACGAGGAGCAAGACATTGAAGAAGGCAATGGTGGTGGTGATGGCGGTAGCGTTTATTGCGTTCCCGGCGGGCGCCCAGGTGCGTTCGTGGGACAATCTCGACTGGTGGGCGCAGAGCGGCGCGCCGCCCGACCCGGTGAAAGACGACACGCGTTCGGGTTACTGGTGGTTCCCGACCGAAGCGGCCGCGAACGCGGACGACAAGGAACTGTGGGGAAACCGCGGTGTCGTGTATGGCAACTATGTGCCGAAGGTTGATGCGGCTGCAGCACCCGTGCCGGCAGCTCCGCCCGCCGCGCCGGCCGCTCCGAAGGTCGAGCGTCAGGTTCCGGTGTTCAACCATGTTCTCTTCGACTTCGACAAGTCGAGCGTGAAGCCGGAAAGCAAGACGGAAATCGGCAAAGTCGCCGAGCTCCTCAAGCAGTACCCGAAGGACACGGTCACGGTGGAGGGCCACACGGACAACGTGAACCGCTCCGGCGATGCCCAGTACAACCAGCACCTCGGCCAGCGCCGCGCCGACGCCGTTGCCAAGGTGCTCACCGAAGCCGGTGCCGACAAGGGCCGCGTCTCGGCCGCCAGCTTTGGCGACACACGCCCGGCCGTGGCGAACGACACGGACACGAACCGCGGTCTGAACCGCCGCGTGGTGTTCGTGTACAAAGTCAATCCCTAATGCATCGGACTACAGTCTGATTTCGCGCCCCGGCGTCGCAGGACGCCGGGGCGCGTTGCTTTAACTTGTAGCATGGGCGGCCCGCCCATGCGGGTGCGCCAAGAACCACGCGAAATTCGGGGGAGTCTCCTGTGGGGGAAGCGGCACGCGATCGCCCCGCGCCAATGGGGCCGCTGCATGCGGCGCTGGAGAGTTTTCTGCGCGCCAGCGTCTTCGAATCCGGCCTCGCGGAGAAGACGCTTTCGGCCTACGCGGCCGACCTCCACACCTACCTGGCGTTTCTCGAAAAGCAGGGCGTGCGCGAACCGGATCGCGTCACGCGCGATGTGGTTTTGGAGCATCTCATCGCGCTGCGCAAGGCCGGCCTCGCGGCAAGATCCACCGCGCGGCACCTGAGCGCGATCCGCCGCTTCCACCGCTTCATGGCACACGAAAAAATCGCAGCGGCCGACCCCACCGACGACTTCGACTCGCCGAGGACCGGGCGCGCGCTGCCCCGCGTGCTCTCGCCGCGCGACGTCGAGAGGCTCATCGCCGCGCCGGACACCTCGACTCCGGAAGGTCTGCGCGACGCGGCGATCCTTGAATTGTTTTATTCCTGCGGCCTGCGCATCTCGGAGCTCGCGGTTCTACCGATAAGCAACGTACTACTCGAAGAGTCCTCGGTTCGCGTTCGAGGAAAAGGTTCGAAGGTTAGAGAAGTACCCATCGGACGGCAGGCCATGGGAAGGATTTCCACATGGATCGATGTTCGCGCGATATGGAAACCGAAGCACACAACATTGTTCATCAATCGTCGCGGATCCCACATGGGCCGTACAAGCCTGTGGACGGTAGTCAAACAAGCAGCCAGTCTTGCCGGGCTACCCGCGGACGTAACACCGCATACATTGCGACACTCGTTCGCGACACACCTGCTCGACGGCGGCGCCGATCTCCGGGCCGTCCAGGAAATGCTCGGCCACGCCGACATCTCGACGACGCAAATTTACACGCACGTCTCGACCGATCGCCTCGCGAAGGCGCACCGGAGTTTTCATCCGCGGGCGAAGTAAAGCCCTTCCTGATCGCGCTCGATCGTTTCCCGACGATGACGCCAACCGCCTCGAAGGGGCCGTCGTCGCTCTGCAGCTTCCCGCGTTCAATCTTTCTTCGATTGGCTTAGAGCGTGCAAACGCGTCGCGCCCCGGTAGGGGCAACATGATAGTAGCCCGCCGTTTCAACGGCGGGATCCGGTTCCCCGATGAACCCTGAGTCCCGTATGGACGGATGATCCGGGATCATCCGTCCATACGGGACTCAGGAATTTCTTGGACACGGGACCCGCCGTTGAAGGGCGTGTTGCCCAAACCTACGGCGCGGAAATCCAACGACTCGGACTTCTTTGGACTGTGGTAGCGACAGCTGCCGCTTTCGCGCCGGGAGCTTGCTCCGGCGCAGTGCATACGAAAAAGCGGGGATTCCGGTGCGACGACGCCCAGCTCCGTTGGGCTAAGTAAAGCGGCAGCTATCGCTGCCGCAGTCCAAAGAGGCCTGTCACAGCTCTCCAGGCAAGCCGGATCGTTTGGGCAACACGCCCTGAAACGGCGGGCTACTATCATTCGTCCCTCCGGGACTCAGGATCTCGACTTTTCCGGTGTCGGGGAGAACACCCGATATCAGTCGTCCCTCCGGGACTTGAGGATTCCCACATTCCGCTGCTTGGAAGCCGTGGAGATTCACGCTCTGAGATGTTTATTTGGCGTGGCCTTTTTGCCATACTCCGGCGCGGAATTTGTCTCGAATACGACACGGAGACGACATGGCGGGCATCCTCAGTTACGGCGCGTACATCCCCTTTAACCGGCTGCAGCGCGCTGCGATTGGCGCGGCGCTGGAGACGAAGGCGGACAAGGGCGAGCGCGCGATCGCGAGTTACGACGAAGATACGGTGACCATGGCCGTCGAGGCGGCGCGCGCGGCGATGGCGGGCGCGGGCGGCGCGGTCCCCTCCTCCCTCTTCTTCGCGACGACGGACCCGCCCTACCAGGAAAAACTGAACGCGGCGACGATTCACGCCGCGCTCGATCTCCCCGCGCAGTCGCGCGCGCTCGATTTGGGCGGATCGACCCGCGCGGGTCTGAGCGCGCTGCTCGCCGCGGCGGACGCCTCGGCAAATGGCCCAGCGCTCGCGGCGATGTCCGACCTGCGTCAGGGCGCGCCCGAGGGCGCGGCGGAGCAGTCCGGCGGCGACGCGGCGGTCGCGTATCTCCTCGGCACGGGCAACGTCATCGCGGAGATCGAGACCACGTATTCCGAGACGCTCGAACACCAGGCGCTCTGGCGGCTTCCTGGCGAAAAATTCGTGCGCGTGTGGGAAGAACGTTTCGCGCTCACTCAGATTTATGTGCCGCTGCTGACCAACGGCGGCAAGGGCGTGCTGAAGAAGGCGGGACTCACGGGCGCGGACATCGCCAAGGCGATCGTGGACGCGCCGAATCCGCGCGCGGCCGCGAGCATCGGCAAGGCGCTCGGGATCGCGCCGGAGAAGTTCGTGGATCCGCTGCTCGGCAGCGTCGGCCACACCGGCACGGCGCACGCCGGCCTCCTGCTCGCCTCCGCGCTCGACACTGCGAAACCCGGCGAGCGCATCCTCGTGATCTCCGCGTCGGACGGCGTCGACGCCATCATCCTCAAGACCACCGGCGCGATCGCTTCGCACAAGAGCGCCGCGCCCGTGGCCAAGCTGATCGCCGCGAAGCGGAACGACATCTCGTACCTGCGCTACCTCAAGTGGCGCGGCATCTTGCAAACTGAAAAACCGCGCCGGCCCGACCCGGACCGCCCGGCGGCGCCGCCGGTGTTTCGCCGGCGTCACTGGAAATTCAGCTTTGTGGGCACGGAATGCACGCAATGCGGCACCAAACACCTGCCCCCGCAGAGAGTCTGCGTGCAGTGCGGCGCGGTCGATCAAATGAAAGATGTCCCCTTCGCCAACCGCCGCGGCAAGGTGGCGACGTATGCTATCGACCGGCTGGCCTTCACGCCGCAGCCGCCGATGGTGATGGTGATGGTGGATTTCGACGGCGGCGGGCGCGTCGAGCTCGAAGTGACCGATTGCCAGCCCGAGAAGATTGATATAGGCGTGGAATTGGAGATGACCTTCCGGCGTTTCTTTACGGCGGACGGTGTTCATAACTACTTCTGGAAAGCACGTCCGGTGCGATAGGAGATCGGGACATGGCGAGCAAGGGAATCTGCGATCAAGTGGCCATCGTCGGCATGGGCTGCACGGCCTTCGGCGAGCACTGGGACAAGAGCGTGGGCGACATGCTCATCGAGGCCGCGACCGAGGCCTTCAACTCGGCCAAGGTGACGAAAGACCAGATCGACGCATATTGGCTGGGCAGCATGGGCCAGCTCTCGGGCCTGACTCTCTCCGAGCCGCTCAAGATTCAGTACAAACCCGTCTCGCACGTCGAGAACTTCTGCGCGACCGGCAGCGAAGCGATACGCAACGCGGCCTATGCGGTGGCGTCCGGCGCCTACGACATCGTGATGGCGATCGGCGTCGAGAAGTTGAAGGACTCGGGTTACATGGGCCTGGTCACTGGGAGCCCGGCGAACGACGGCTCGATGCCGACGACGACCGCGCCCGCCAGCTTTAGCATGATCGCGCCGGCCTACTTCAAGAAGTACGGCCTCGACGCCGACCTCGGCAAGAAGGTCATCTCGATGATCGCGCAAAAGAACCACGCCAACGGCGCGAAGAACCCCAAGGCGCAATTTCAAAAGGCGGTGGACCTCGAGACCATCCTGTGCTCGCCCAAGGTCGCCGGGCCGCTGGGCATCATGGACTGCTCCGGCGTGAGCGACGGATCGGCCGCGGCGATTCTCGTGCGCGCCGAGGACGCCTACAAGTACACCGACAAGCCGATTTTCATCAAGGCGCTCTCCTTCATCGCCGGCCCGGCCGAAGGCCACATGCGGCAGGACTACGACTTCACGACCTTCCCCGAGGTGGTCGCCTCGGCCAAAGACGCCTACGCGCAGGCCGGCATCGAGGACGCGCGCGAGCAAGTCTCCATGGCCGAAGTGCACGACTGCTTCACGCCGACCGAACTGGTGCTCTACGAAGACCTCGGCTTCGCGCCGCGCGGCCACGCCTGGCAGGACGTGCTGGACGGCACCTTCACGCTCGAGGGCAAGCTGCCGGTGAATCCCGACGGCGGGCTGAAATCCTTTGGCCACCCGATCGGCGCCTCCGGCCTGCGCATGATGTACGAGATGTGGCTGCAACTGCGCGGCGAAGCAGGCCCGCGCCAGATCAAGAACCCGACGACGGGCCTGACCCACAACCTCGGCGGACGCCCCGGAAAGTGCGTGAGTTTCGTGTCGATCGTCGGCCGGGACCGGAATAATTAGGCCTGGATCGTCGTCTATCGACACTGAAATCCCCGCGGGCCGGTCTATACGCGGGCCGGTCGTTATCAG
>JBCLBO010000131.1:0-5355 GCA_038916785.1 Candidatus Hydrogenedentales bacterium
AGAAGTCGTAGGTGGCGGACATTGTCAACAATTCCTCTCCGTGATCGCTTCGTGCGCGTGAGCGCAGCATGAGAAAGCAGTGCACGAACGCTCGACGTCTGCTACAATGCGCTGTTTAGTGCGAATTCTGGGTGCGCTGCGGTCGCGGAAGATGGCGAGGGAGAAACGTTGATGGGCAAGACAATCTGGTACTACACCCTGTCTCAGCATGAGCATCGGCTTTGGACGCGCGAGGACATGCAAGGGTGGTGCAAGGCGTTTCAGGGATGGGTCGAAGACGAAGCTAGAGAAAACGGTCTGGTGAAATACGTCATCTACGATGTCCACGGTGACGTAGTTGCGAAGGACAAAGTGAGTCCCTTGCCATTGGCGCGGCCCGCGGATCGCTGGCGCGGACCGGCCGCGACCTGAGTCTTGCGCGAAAGTGGGAGACGGGTTGCTCATCTTGTGGACTGTGAGAGCAACCGGAGTGCCCACGGCACGCAGGCCCGCGCGGCGGCCATTTCCCCGATAAATGCACGAGGCGCGCCGCGCCGCCGCCCCAGGATGTGACGCGAATGGTCGCTGGGCGCGCTTGCGCGCACGAAAGTGTGCGGACCCGGCACTCGCGACAGGACGCACAAATCACAAGCGCGCCCGGCCTCTTGCACGAGGCCGGGCGCGCCGAGATTTATCTGCTACGAGGCCTAGCGCACTGCCACGTTGGCCGCGTTCTGAAGCGCGTCGAGCGTTTCGCGGCTGAGGTCGAGCGCATAGCGCGCGTCGACGGCCTGCGTGTAAAGGCCGAGAATTTGCGAGACCGATCCGGCGGAACGATCCACAAATTCCTGAAGTCTCACGAGCGTCTTGCGCGGGATGTAGACCACGTCACCCGGTTGCAGCGGCAAATCGGGCACCTTGTTTTTGAGGATCGCACGCAAATCGATCTTCAGCAGATCGGTGGTGCCTTCGCCAGACTGGCGCAGCAGCACCAGGTTGCTGATCTTCGCCGTGCTCGCCTCGAAGCCGCCGGAGAGCGCAAGCATTTGGAGCAGCGTCATCCCCTCCGTGAGCTCGACGATGACGGCCGCGCGGCTCTCGCCGAGGAGATAGACGAGGTTGACGCCCTCGGGCACGTAGACGACGTCGCCGTAGGTAATCGGCGTGTCGCCTTGATAGTCGCCGGGCTTGCCGAGTCCGCGCAGGTCAAACGGCAGCACCTGGCGCTCGCCGTTGACGCGGCGGATGACAAAGGCCTTCGTGATCTGGCCCGTGATCCCCACAGAGCCCCCGCCGCCGCCGGACGAATTGCGCTGGCGCAGGCCGCCCGCAAGGTTGATCGCGTCCCAAAGGCTCACGGTGCGTTCGAAGGGATAGCGTCCCGGGGTCTCGACGTCGCCGGTGACGACGTAGGCCTTGCTGGAGGGCGTCACAATCGAAAGCGAAATCTCGGGTTCCTTATATATCTCGCTGTACGCCTTGCGAATCGCATCCTGCGCCGCAGGGCGCGTCAGCCCGGCGAGTTGGAGGTCCGCCACGCGCGGCAGCGATACATGGCCGTCGTAGCGAACCGTGATTTCACGATTCAGGGTCTCGTCGTCGAAGGAGATGAACTCGAGGAGGTCGCCGGAATCGATGATGTACTCGCCGAACGAGTCTGGCGTGGGCTGTGCCGCAGCCGACACCGACAGGACTTCCGGACCGAGGTACTTGGCCAATTTCTCGGCGGACGCTTTCTCGACGTCGGCCTGGGTGAATCCGAAAAGTGTGGCGGTGTCAACCGTCATCGACTCCTGGATGCGTTTGTCCGCACTCGGAACTGAGCGCGGCGCGGCCTTGGACGGCGGGAACGTCGTCGGCGATGGCGGCGGAGCACAGGCAGGCCATAACGGCGATCGCGCGAAGGCCATTGGAACACAGGAACTTCAACATGCGAACTTCTCCTCACCCTTGATGCGGCCCGAAGGCCGCGGCTCGACCGCGCGGCCCTGGCCGGGGCCGGCGATGCATCCACCGGTAGGCCAACGCCTTCCGCGCCGAAGGCTGGACACCGGAACCAGCCGCCAAACGCGGCGGGCTGGTCTGGAAAATTGTCAACAGTATCCTCCATGGCGCGGATTTTTCAAGTAAAAAATATACGATACTGTGAGCAATTCTGCGGAAAGAGGAAAAATCTCGAATTTCTGGCTGAAAACCGATCTTTGGAAAGAGTGTACCCAGACTAAAACCCGCCCGCGGCGCGACCGTGTACCGGCCGGGTACCGCGGGAAATTTCCGTGTTTCATGGGATGGTTGACTGTGAGATATGTCTCACCGTAGTTGATTCAGTGCATTAACCTTCTATAGTATCGCGTTGACATCCATCTACGTCGTGTAACTCGCCTAGGGTGGTCATCAGACCAGGGCGTTTTCATTGGGTCATTCACAAGGAGTAAAGGTGTAGCGTATGTTAGAGAAAATCAACATCCACAGCAGTATCAGCGTGTACGAGCAGATCGAGAACCAGGTGAAGTTCGCCGTGGCCTCGGGCCGGATGAAGGAAACCGATCAGCTCCCGTCGATCAAGGAATTGGGCGAACGGCTGGGAATCAATTTCAACACCGTGGCCAAGTCCTATCGTGACCTCGAGGTCATGGGGCTGATCTACACGCGCCGCGGGATGGGTTGTTTCATCCAAAAGGGCGTGAAGGACAAGTGCAAGGAAGATTGCTTCGCGCGCATCGTGCGCCGCGTCCACGAAGTGGTGCAGGAAGCCAAGGCGGCCGGCCTGCCGAAGAAGTTCCTCACGGACATCATCGCCAAGAGCCTGGCCAGCGAGAGCGAGCTCTACGGGGAAGTGCCGAAGGAAGTGGTGGCGCTTATCAAGATAAAGTACTAGAATCCCCCCTGGCCCGCCCGGATTGGGCGGCAAGGAGGGCGATATGACAGGCAGAATCTTCAGCGTGGCTGCCGCGGCGATGGCTGCGGCGGCCACGGTTTTTTTGAGCGGCGCGGCGCCCGCGCAGGGGTTGGCGGAGCGGATCGACGCCGCGGCGAAGGCCGAGGAGGCCAAGGTGATCGCGTGGCGGCGCGACATTCATCAGCACCCGGAGCTCAGCAACCGCGAATTCCGCACGAGCAAACTCGTCGCCGATCACTTGCGCTCGCTGGGGATCGATGTGCAGACGCAAGTGGCGCTCACCGGCGTGGTCGGCGTGCTCAAGGGCGGAAAACCCGGGCCCGTCATCGCCCTGCGCGCGGACATGGACGGCCTCCCCGTCGAAGAGCGCGTGGATCTTCCCTTCGCGTCGAAGGAGCGCTCTACCTATGAAGGCCAGGACGTTGGCGTGATGCACGCCTGCGGACACGACACGCATATCGCGATCCTGATGGGCGCGGCCGAAGTGCTCGCGGGAATGCGCGCGGACCTGCCCGGCACGATCAAGTTCATCTTTCAGCCGGCGGAGGAAGGCGCGCCCAAGGGCGAGCGCGGCGGCGCGCGCGTGATGATCTGAGGAGGGCGTGCTGAAGAACCCCGACGTGGAGGCCATCTTCGGCTTGCACATCACGCAGGGGTGGGAGGCCGGGCAGGTGGCGTTCCGCCCGATGGGGATGATGGCGAGCGCGGAGCGATTCGACGTGAAGTTGCAAGGCCGGCAGACCCACGGCGCGCAGCCCTGGGCGGGCGTGGATCCGATCGTCGTCGGGGCGCAGATCGTGATGGCGTTGCAAACGATCGTGAGCCGGTAGATAGACGTGACGGCCGCCCTGTAAGTGACCGGTGCCTGGGGATTGGGCGACCACTGGGGGTCGCCCCTACAGGCAGTCGACGTAGCCGAGCGCGCAGAGACTTTCGCGTGTGTCGGGCTCGAGGGCCGGATCGTTGGAGGCGTCGCGGCGCTCGGCGCGATTCAGGTGGGCCATTGCAGCCTCGGCGATCGGCCCGAGTAGGGCCGCGTCGGACGCCAGATTGTTTTTCTCCCCGGGATCCGCGCGGAGATCGTACAGCTCGGCCGACAGGATTTTTCGATATTCCGGGTCCAACTGCGCAATGAATTTCAGGTCGCCGTCGCGGAATGAAAAGCGATGCAGATCTAAGGCGGAGTACGAAATGGTCTGCGTGCGTTCCGGCTGGGGCTGCCCGCGCAGCGCCGGCAGGAGCGACTGGCCCTCGTAGGACGCCGGGGATTTCAGGCCGAAGAGTTCGTTGAAGGTCGGCATGACATCCATCAGCTCGACCATGCCGGAATAGCTGCCGCGGACGAAGCCGGCGGATTTCGGCGCGAGCACCACGAGCGGAACATTCGTGACTTCCTCGTAGAGCGTCGTGTTGTGCCCGAAGACCCCATGCTCCCAGAAGGCCTCGCCGTGATCGGCCATGAAGACCACGAGCGTGTTCTTGCGCAATCCCGATTCATCCAGCCATTCCATCAGCCGCCCGACGAGCGAATCGACGTAGCGGATGTTCGCGTCGTAGAGATCGGTCATGTACTCGACGTCGTCCCGCGTGATGGACGCCGGGTCGGTCAGCGCGGCGATACGGATTTGGTCCTCGGCGCGCGGGTGGCCGTCTGGGCGATGCGCGTGGCCGTATCGAAGCGCGAAGGATTCCGGCGGGTCGTAAGGATCGTGCGGGCGCTCGAGGTGCAGGTAGCAGAACCACCGCGCGTCGCCTTGCTCCGTGATCCACTCCTTGGCATGGTCGATGGTGCGTTGGGTCGCGCCGGGATCGCGCGACCATTTTTCGCGGCCCTTGTCGTAGAGCCCAGCAATATCCTTAAACGAGTCGAAGCCTTTTCCCCAATTGTAACTACTCTCGATCCACGGGCTCTCCGACACCGCGCCCGTGCGAAACCCCGCGGCGTGGAAGGCGTCGGCCATCGTAAAATCCTCGGGGGACGGATGATGCATGGTGTATCCGGGCCCGGGGATGTAGGGGTAACGACCGGTGAAGAAGGACCAGACCGACGGCACGGTGTTCGCCGCCTGCGAGTGGGCGTTGAGAAACACCATGCCCTGCTTCGCGAGCTTGCGCAGGTTCGGCGCGGGGTCGCGGTGGTAGCCCCACTCCTGGAGATGCTTGGCGGAGGTCGCGTCCAGCAGGACGATGAGGACGTTCTTCGGCGGCTCCGGGTTGGTCACCGGCGCTTCGCGGCAACCAGAGAGCGCCGCAGCAGCGAGAAGGGCGAGCACGGGAATCGCTGCCGCGGACACGGTTGAGGCGCGCATCAATTGGAGCGCGAGCGATCGAATCGAGCGATGGCAATGCATGCATGAAATCGTATCACGCGGGACGAGAATATCGGAAGTGTAGCATCGGCCTCCGGCCGATGGAGAATGAGCCAGGAGATTCACGTTCAGGGAGTTAGGCCGCGGTTTCATTCCTCATCGGCCAGA
>JBCLBO010000132.1:0-4729 GCA_038916785.1 Candidatus Hydrogenedentales bacterium
CGAAAGCTCAGGTTTCCGATGCAATAAGCGATCTCACTCTAAAACTTGCAAGACTAGAAGATGAACTTCATCGAACATTCGCGCCAAAAATTGAAAAATTGGAGCAACTTAAGAACGAGGTAATCGAAGGAGTGAAAGAACGGTCGGTTATTCACGACCGCGACATGGATAACCTGAAGGAGCTTCTCCAAACGAAGATCGACATGTCCCGCGATTTGATCTTGCGGGACATCGAATATCTGAAGAACGAGCTAAAACGAAACAACACGCCGCCGAATTAGGAATAATCAAGAGATTTTCGCGTATAATAGGTGTTGACATCCATGCATCTTTTAAGTGGAGCCCGTGACATGAATTCCGAAGCGTCGTCAGATCGGTCGCAGCTAATCCAAGCGTACGAATTGCACGATGTGCTGAGAGCCCTATTATACCGCCTACGGCATGAAATTTCAAACAAAGACATTAGTCGAAGCGATTTGCTTTATGCAGAGAACCTACTTACCAAGGCGCAGTCTGTTCTGATGGCAATTGAATCGAATCCAGAAACGAATAGCGATCGGTTACGGTTGGCCTATTGGAGACTGCGTCGAGCGTACCAATACTTGACTGGCTCCTATGGAGAACAAGACACAACGACGTCTGAATTGGCAAGAGGCTCCTAATGTCTGAACCACGACTAGCGTCACGTTCGCTCGTGGAAATTGCTGCACGTACAAGTTCCGAGATAAATGAAGAGGAGTGGTGCGTTCGCATTGGCGCCGTCTTAAGAAAACGCAAATCCGAGATTAACCTATCGAACGATGACCTCGCTCGAGAATCCGGGATGCATCCCTCGCAGATTCTCTCACTTCTGGACGGCGATGCCACAATAGTGGCGGAGAGCTTGCTCCGAATCATGAACTTATTGAAGATTAATTCGCCGGAAGAGCTATTCACCATGGCGCGCAACATTGTTCCTCTGGAAACCGGGGATATCGCTACCGAAGTGGGTAGACTGATAGATCGCGCCCGTGAGACGGGATCCATTTAACGAGTTCACGCCTCGCGATTACAACACGTCAAATGGTCATCCTGCACACTCAAATCTTAGTCTTGTCACCCGTCTGCGACATTTAGTCCGGAGTTCCCAATGTCCCACTGGCAGCACCGCCCCGAACCCGGCTGGAAAAAATTCGAGTTCAACCAGCCCTACGCCGCCGGCCTCAAGCGCCTGAAGGAAGAGGTCCTCGCGAAGACCGACTTCGACCCCGCCACGCTCTGGCAATGGGGCACGATGCAGGCGATGGCCGTGATCCAGATTCTCAAGGACTGCGAAGTCGCGTTCGGCAAGGACGGCCAGAATGTCGTCTACGGCGCGCTGCGAAAAATCGGCTACGACATCGGCAGCCAGATCCTCGACGGCTGCGCGCCGCCCGCCGATCTCGGACAAGCTGAATACATCAGTTACTTCACCACCGTCATCAACCGCATCACCTACGCCAGCCTCGAAGCGCCGCGCATCGAAGACGAAAACGCCGCCACCTTCGACATGAGCTTCCGGGGGAAGCTCAACCCGAGTTACCGCAAAAAACTAAGGCCTTCTTTAGGCATGATTTACACGATGAGCACGATTCCAAAACTCAATCTGGTGAATCATGTAAATCCTGTCCGCTCTTGTTCTGTTCTCGGGAAGCCGGTTTGCACGGGCGGGGGAATCGGGGTATCCTGATAGTTCGCATGTAAACGAACCGGATGGAGAGGATTCCTTTCATGTCTCAAGACGCCTATGTATTCGATGCGATCCGCACGCCGCGCGGGCGTGGCAAGGCCAATGGCTCCTTGCACGGCACGTCGCCGGTGGAGTTGTTGCGCCAGCTTTTTGTGGCGATGCGGGAGCGCAACCGGCTCGACACGTCGCAGGTCGATGACGTGGTGCTCGGCTGCGTGACTCCGGTGAACGATCAGGGCTCGAACATCGCCAAGACCGCCGCGCTGTATGCCGAGTGGGACTGGGACGTGCCGGGCGTGCAGGTGAACCGGTTTTGCGCGTCGGGCCTGGAGGCCTGCAACACGGCCGCCATGAAGGTGCGCTCGGGTTGGGAGCAGTTGGTGGTCGCGGGCGGCATCGAGTGCATGTCGCGCGTGCCGATGGGCAGCGACGGCGGCGCGATGATGCAGGACCCAAAAGTCGTGGCCAAGCTGAAGTTTGTGCCGCAGGGCATCAGCGCGGACCTGATCGCGACGCTCGGAGGCTGGAACCGCGAAGATGTCGATCGCTTCGCAGTGATGTCGCAGGAGCGCGCCGCGAAGGCCTGGGCGGAGAAGCGTTTCAAGTCCATCATCCCGATCACGGACGACAGCGGCAAAGTCGTGCTGGAGAAGGACGAGCATCCGCGCCCAGGGACCACGGTCGAGTCGCTCAGCGGTTTGCAGCCGTCCTTCGAGGCGATGGGCGTCGGCATGGGCTTCGACGACATCGCGATCAGCAAGTATCCGCAAGTGAAGAAGATCAACCACGTACACACGGCCGGGAATTCGTCAGGCATTGTGGACGGCGCGGCGCTCGTGCTCATCGGGTCGAAGGAGAAGGGCGCGGAGCTGGGCCTCAAGCCGAAGGCGCGCATCCGCGCGGCGGCGCTGGTGGGCACGGAGCCGACGATCATGCTCGTCGGTCCGGCGCCCGCGACGAAGAAGGCGCTGAAGATCGCCGGGATGACGATCAACGATATCGACCTGATGGAAGTGAACGAGGCCTTCGCGGTGGTGCCGCTGCGCTTTATGCGCGAGATGGGCATCGAGGGCGACTTCAGCAAAATCAACGTGAACGGCGGCGCGATCGCGCTCGGCCATCCGCTCGGCGCGACCGGCGCGATGCTGATGGGCACGGCCATCGACGAGCTCGAGCGGCAGAACAAGACGACCGCGCTGCTGACCCTCTGCGTGGGCGGCGGAATGGGCATTGCCACCATCATCGAACGCGTAAACTAAAACCATCTTATGCTCCGTTGAAAACCCCGCCTAAACCGTCATTGCGAGGAGCGCGCTTGCAATCGCCGTCATTGCGAGGAGCGCGCTTGCGACGAAGCAATCTCGTTAACCGAAGACTCCTACGATCCAAGAGAGGCATCGGACCCGAATTCGTCCAAGTGGGGGACCATTTCAACAGAGCAACCACGTTACAGAAGGAAAACGAAAAGAACGGCGAATCGATCGCTTCTCTCCGGCGGAACGGTGACTTCCTGAATTTGAAGATTTATACGCCATTTTTAGGCTCTTTCGCGGCCCCGGCCTTTCGGACGGGGCCGCGCGGTTTTTGGGCGCGCCTGACGAAATCGCGGATCGTGTGGTACAAATTCGGTATTGGGGAGGGTCGATCCATGCCAATGCGTTCACGAGCGATGGAATTTCTCAAAGAGGCGGCCGAGATCGAGACCATCGAATATGCCGCCACCGCGCTCCTGATCGCGGGCGTGCTCATCGGCGTCGGCGGGCTCTTGCTCGCCATCCTGCCGATGGTGCAGCGCACAGCGCAGACGATTTTCGGCATCTAATCGAGCGAAATTTCCCCGGACCCGTCGGATTCTTCCGACCGGTCTGACCAGTCCAAGTTTTTTCACCGTCCCGCGTCTCGCAACCCACGGCTTTCGCCTGCCACTAGCGACCAGATCGCGCGATCGCCGAATCCCTCGCCCAACGCCGCCGCGCGAAAGCGCGAAGGCGGCTCGAAGGGTGGCTCATCGCTGAGCACAATCGCGCCCCAGTGCATCCCGAAGGTCTCGCGCGCCCGGACCTCGCGCGCGATGCGCGCACCTTCCTCCGGGTTCGCATGAGAGGCATGCATCACGCGCCGCGGCTCGTAGGCGCCGATGCCGATCAGCGCGAGGTCGAAGGGCGCGAGCCGCGCGCCAATCTCGGTGAATACCGGCCCGTAGCCCGTGTCGCCGGAGAAGTAGAGCCGGAACTCCGCTGTCGAGAGCGCATAGCCGCACCACAGCGAGCGGCACCCGTCCGCCAAGCCGCGCTTGGACCAGTGAATCGCCGGGAGCGCCGTGATCTCGACGTCGCCGACGCGCTCCGCGTCGTACCAGTCGAGCTGCGTGACGCGGCGAAAACCCCATCCGGCGAAGAACGGGCCCAGGCCCAACGGCACGATGACCTCGATGCGGCCCCGCCGCGGCAGCCGCGCGAGGGTTGCGGTGTCGAGATGGTCGTAGTGATTGTGCGTGATGAGTAGTGCGTCAATCGGCGGCAGCAGCTCGACCGGCAAGCCCGGCGGCGCGAAGCGCCTGGGACCGAATCGCCCCGGCCCGGCGAAGGCCGAGAGATAGGGATCGATGAGGAGGGTCTTGCCGCCGAGCCGCATCAGGAATGCCGCATGCCCAAGCCAGAGAAGGCGATCCACGTCGTCGCCGCGCGCCCAGTCCTCACGCGCCTGCTCCGCCGGAAGCACATGCCCCGCGGGCAGCGCGCCCGGCTGGTTCATCCGAGCGCCGCGCCGCGCGAAAAATTTCAGGTACTCCGAAAGTGGCGCGTCCCGCTCGGGACTCCCCGCCGGATTGCGGAAGGTGCCGTTGGGCAGATGGTGAAATGGGCGACTCGTCATACCGGAGGCTTTCCCGAAAAGTCAGACATTATCGCAAATCCATTCGTAGCGCCGCCGTCCCGGCGGCAAACCGGTGGACCCGATTTCGGAGAAGAGCGTCGCGGTTTGGAGCGCGACAATGTCCCGCGCGCGTGAAAGTCCGTCCTT
>JBCLBO010000133.1:0-4681 GCA_038916785.1 Candidatus Hydrogenedentales bacterium
GGGACGGCTGAACCAGCAGCGTCGGGTCGGTGTGTTCCGCCGTCCCTTCCGGGACTTGGTGTTCGGTGGCGGCGAGCCCCGCCGTTGAAACGGCGGGCTACTATCGGATGTCCCCAACGGGACAATTACGTGAAGCGCAACCACGTGGGGCCGCCCCTACAACCGCGTAGGGGATCCGCGGGAGTTCGCGCTTGAGACAGTCGGCGTACTTCCCGCATGAGCCGGGCCCGATTTCGTAGCCGCGAGTGCGAATCCCGCGCAAGGCCGAGTGCAAGAAACTCGGCGCGTCGCGCGTCATTCAAGCAGTGGGTGGCTGCGACCGTGAGCGAGGACCCGGGCGAGGGCGAGGAATGCCCGGCGCCAGTGGCTGACGGAGTCCCCCGCGACAAGTCAGGCGAGTGGGGCAGTCGTATGGGTCGACGCCTTAACCAAGGGAGCGACGCGCTATGAACACGACGTATCGGATGGGATGGCACCCGGACCTTCCAAATTTCAGGGACTATTCGGCACAGACCGAGAGTGTCGCAAGTTTCCTCAAGGCGGTCGGCGTGGAGACCGCGAGCGCGCCCACATTGCCGGGCCGGGTCGATCTGCGGCAATGGTGTTCCCCGATCGAGGATCAGGGCGCTCTGGGATCGTGCACGGCAAACGCGGGCGCGGGGCTGATCGAGTATTACGAGCGGCGGACCTTCGGCACGCACCTGGATTGCTCGCGGCTCTTCACGTACAAGACGACACGCACGCTGATGGGTCTGACGGGCGATACGGGGGCCTATCTGCGCGACACGATGAAATCTATGGTCGTGTTCGGCACGCCGCCGGAGTCGTATTGGCCCTACAACATCTCGCAATTCGACGCGGAGCCGACCGCCTTCTGTTACGCGTTCGCGCAGAGTTACCAGTCGAGCCGGTACTATCGTCTCGATCCGGCCGGCGCCAGCGGCAGCGCGGTGCTCGCCCGGATCATCAAGCATCTGGCGGCGGGCTTGCCCTCGATGTTCGGATTCACGGTGTACAGTTCGTACAACCAGTCGGCCACGACCGGGATGTTTCCCTATCCCTCGCCGCGCGAGCGGATCGAGGGCGGCCACGCGGTGGATGCCGTGGGCTACGACAACAATCTGAAGATCAAAAACGCGATCAACGGCGCCGAGACCGTCGGCGCGCTGCTGATCCGAAATTCCTGGGGAACGGGCTGGGGCGACCAAGGCTACGGCTGGCTGCCCTACGCCTACGTCACCGATCGGCTCGCCATCGATTGGTGGACGGTCGTAAAGCAGGAGTGGCTGGATATGAACGTGTTCGGTCTACAGTAATCGGGTAAAAGGAAGCTCCTACAACGCGATCCTCCTACGGTTTCGGCCGGGAGAGGATCGCGTAATCTTTTGTCATCAAACGGGTTATGGGACAAATCAGAGGGAAGTCAGGGAAGGCGTTGACGAGGTTGACGGTCTCGATGTACACGCGAACGACTTGCCCAAAGAGGCGGACGACGTATTCGGGGTCGTCGTCGCCATCGCCATCGCGGTCGCGATTGGGGTCTTGCGTGATGCCGGAGCGTTTGTCGGTGGAGACCTGGTATTGGTCGATGACCCATTCGAAGGCGGAGCGGTTGCCGAGGCCGGTGAGGAGCGCCTGGAATGCGCCGCGCAGGCCTTGTTCGTGCTTGATCTTTTGTTTGCCGAGGGCGGCGAGGGTTTCGTAGTAGGCCTTGATGGGCTTGTGTGTCGGCTTGATCAATTCCGGCATCGGAAGTCAGCCCCTGATTTCGGCAATTTGCCGCGCGAATTGCGGCACGGACGCGGTGACTATCTCCCAGACTATTTCGAGGTCCAAGCCGATGTAGTCGTGCACGATTCGATTTCGCAGCCCGGCCATCTGCCCCCAAGGAATCGATGGGTGGGCCAGCTTGAATTCGGGAGGGAGGGACCTCGCTATCTCGCCAATGATCTCGAGATTTCGCACGACTGCGTCAACGGTTTTCTCGTCCCTGAGGAAGTTCGCGCGATCTAAGCCTTGTACCTAGCGTCCGATCTTCTCCGTCGCAGCAGCGATGTCCTCTAACAAGAGGTCGGCGTCGCGTTTAGGCATCGACGAGTTCGGGTTCGATGCGCTTCCAGAGCGACGGCTTGATCGCGCGGCGCGAGACGAGGTCGACGCGTTCGCCGAGGAGCTGTTCGAGCCGCTCTGCGAGCGTGACGAAGCCGAGGCCGATGGAGGGATCAACTTCAACGAGAATGTCGATGTCGCTGCTCCCGGACACCTGGTCACCGCGGGCGTAGGAACCGAACAATGCGAGGCGTTTGATCGGAAATTCGGCTTGCAAAGTGGGCCGGATTCGGCGCAACTGGCCGATGATCTGTTCGCGTGTCAGGGGCATACGAATAGAGTAGTCGGGAATGGCGCGGGTTAGCAATAGGCGTTTCGAGGTTATGCCACGGAAATTCGGCGGGCGAGGACGCCCACGCCACCCGCGGGAACTGAGTTTCCGGACGCGGGGGCGGCGAATTGGGCCGAAAAACAAGGGGATTGACACCGGGATGATTCACATATAAACTAATTATCGTCCCAGAGGCCGGTTCCGCTGATTGAGGCTGCGATTAGTTGTCATGTAAACTAATTCGGGGCGATTGGGCGTGAACTTTCGGGTCGAATCACAGGCCATGGGCCTGTGTGAATTTTTCGTTTCTCATTAGCATGGGTGGTTAAACCACGCGGGTCGGTCTAAAATGGGCGACGGGGCCCGCTTGGAACCTGCCCTCACGCAAACGAATTGGAGGCAGCCATGGCTACACAGGCAGTCAATGAGGCCAAAGACAAGGCGATGGAACTCGCGGAGGAATCGCGCGAGAAGGACTGGAAGTTTCCAAGCTTTACGGCGGAGATGTTCCGCGGGAATTTCCGCTGGGACTTGCTGCATCCGTATCCGGCGCAATCGGCTGAGGACAAGCGCATCGGTGACGAATTCATCGCGAAGCTGAAGGCCGTCTGCGAAAAATATATCAACGCCGAAGAGATTGACGCAACCGGCGTGTTCCCGATGGAAGCGCGCCGCGCGCTCGCGGAAATCGGCGCCTGGGGCATGAGCATCTCGAAGGAGTACGGCGGGCTGGGCCTGAGCAAAGTGAACTACTGCCGCGCGCTGCACTTCCTGGGCTCGTATTGCTCGAACACGGTGACGTGGCTCTCCGCGCACCAGAGCATCGGCGCGCCGCAGCCGCTGAAATTGTTCGGCACTCCCGAGCAGAAGAAAAAGTGGCTGCCGAGGATGGCCGCAGGCGAGATTTCCGCCTTCGCGCTCACGGAGCATGAGGTCGGATCGGATCCCGCCCGCATGGCGACTACCGCGACGCTGAGCGAAGACGGCAACCACTACTATATCAACGGCACGAAGCTGTGGATCACGAACGGCACGGAAGCGGACATTCTCGTCGTGATGGCGAACATCCCGGGCAAAATCGTGAACGGGAAAGAGCGCCTCCAGATTTCAACCTTCCTCGTCGAGAAGGGCGCGCCGGGCTTCGAGGTGGATTACAAATGCCACTTCATGGGCTTGAAAGCCATCGGCAACGGCGTGCTGAAGTTCAACAACGTCAAAGTGCCGAAGGAAAACATGATCGGCAAGCCGGGCGAGGGCCTCAAGATCGCGCTGACGACCCTGAACACCGGCCGCCTGGGCCTGCCGGCCTCCGCCACGGGCGGCGCGAAGAAGGTCATCCAGGAGCTGGAGCGCTGGATTAGCGAGCGCATCCAATGGGGCGTGCCGATCGGCAAGCACCAGACGATCGCGCGCTATTCGGCGAACATCACGTCGGACGTCTTCGCGATGGAGTCGATCCTGTGGCTCGCGGCGTCCTTCGCCGATCGCGGGAACGCGGACATCCGCCTCGAAGCGGCCGCGGCGAAGTTCTTCTGCACGGAGACGGCGTGGCGCATCCTGGACGACTTCATGCAGGTGCGCGGCGGCCGCGGATATGAGACGGCGGCTTCGCTGCACGGCCGCGGCGACCACGCGGTGCCGGTCGAGCGGTGGCTGCGCGACTCCCGCATCGGGCGCATCTTCGAAGGCTCGACGCAGGTCATGTATCTCATCATGAGCCGCGAAGCGGTCGACACGCACTTCGGCCTCGTGATGCCCATCATCAACCCGAAGCCGGGCCAGAAGGAAAGCAAGATCTCGCTGATCATGAAAGCAGCGAAGTTCTACGCGAAGTGGTATCCCGCGCTCTACTTCCCAAAAATCTCGGACTTCAACGTGCGCTACCTGAATCCGACGAACCAGTCCCAGTTGCGCTACATCGAGCGCACCTCGCGCAAGCTCGCGCGCGTGTTGTTCCACACGATGGGCTGGTACCGGGCCAAGCTCGAATTCGAACAGTGCATCCTGGGCAACTTCGTCGAAATCGGCGTGGACCTCTTTGCGATGGCCGCCTCGCTCGCCCTCGCCGAGGCCAAGCTCTCCGAGAACCCCGCGGACCAGACGCCGCAAGAACTCGTGGACTTGTTCTGCAAGAACGCGCGCGTGCGCATCGCCAACAACTTCCGAGCGGTCCGCAGCAACCACAACAGCACCTACGACAAAGTCACCGAGACCCTGATGAACGGCGAGTTCAAGTGGATGTACGGCGAAGACGTCTACCTCGAAGACGCGCCCGAATTCCGCAGCGCGGCCCAGGCGGCC
>JBCLBO010000134.1:0-4504 GCA_038916785.1 Candidatus Hydrogenedentales bacterium
AGCGTCTGCGCACGATGGAGACGATTCGGTCGAGCATGAACACCTGGAACGGGAGCGAGAATACCCCGAGAATCATGGGGATGAAGATGAACTGCGTGCGCGCGCCGCGGCTCGCGTCGGTGGGGCCGCTCAGCGCGGCGTACGAGAAAACGATCGCGTAGGCAATGAGCAGGGTCAGGGCCGGTTTGAAACTCAGCGCGGTCCCCTTCGAGACGGCGGAGGTGACGAGATAGACCGCGAGCGCCGCGAGCGGAAGCGCGCTCCACGCGCCGAAGTAACGAAATTTAAGGTCTGCGGCGAGGCCGACTTCGTCGTTCGCGTTTACGTAGGCCGCGAACATGGCGATGCCGGATATCGCCGCGAGCGCCGACACTCTCGATACCGCTGCCCATGTTCCACGCAACGTGCGCGACTCCTATTCTCGGATCTAGGGTACGCCGTGGCGAGAGCGCGAGCAAGGTCTCCGGCGAACCCGCGCACGCGACTCAATGGCCTTTCACATTCCCGGATCGCTTTTTTTGCGAAGAGAAACTTCCGTTGGTTACGGCGCGATCACGCGCGGTGTAGTTTCCCGGCCAGCCGACGGGGAGATTCTTCGCTAACGCTCAGAATGACAGGTTGGGTGGAGTCGTGAACGAAAATCGGATGCAGCTCAGGACTTTGAGGCGCCCTTGCTCTGTTGAAATGGTCCACCACTCACACGGATTCGAGTCCGATGCCTCTCTCTAATCATGGGAGTTTCCGATTAACGAGATTGCTTCGTCGCAAACGCGCTCCTCGCAATGGCGGTTTAGGCGGGGTTTTCAACGGAGCAAGAAGCCCTCTAAAGCTTTAGCCGCGTCTTGATGCTGTCGATCGCGTTGCGGACGTCCTCGTGGTGGCCGAAGGAGCTGAGGCGGAAGTAGCCCTCGCCGCCGGGGCCGAAGCCGGAGCCGGGCGTGCCGACGACGTGGCACTCGGTGAGCAGCTTGTCGAAAAAGGCCCACGACGTCATCGCGCCGGGGGTCTTGAGCCAGACGTAGGGCGCGTTCACGCCGCCGAAGCAACTGAGCCCGATGGACTGCAGGCCCTCGCGGATGGCGCGCGCGTTGACCATGTAATACGCGACGAGGCCGCGGCATTCCTTCTGCCCGGCCTCGGAGAGCGCGGCGAGCCCGCCGCACTGCACGATGTTCGACGCGCCGTTGAACATGGTCGTCTGCCGGCGCAGCCAGAGGCGGTTCAGCTCGCCCTCGGCGCCGTCCTCGCAAATGCAGGCCTTGGGCACGATGGTCCAGCCGAGGCGCACGCCGGTGAAGCCAGCCTCTTTGGAAAAGCTATTGAGTTCGATGCAGCACTTCTTCGCGCCGTCGATCTCGAAGATCGACCGCGGCAATTTCGGGTCAGAGATGTACGCGGCGTAGGCCGAATCAAAAATGATCACGGCCTTGTGTTTGAGCGCGTAGCCGACAAATTTGCGAAGCTGGTCGTGCGTGGCGACGGCGCCCGTCGGATTGTTCGGGCTGCACAGGTAGATGATGTCCACTTTCTGCTTCGGCAGTTCCGGGAAGAATCCGTTGGACTCGTCGCAGCGCATGTACACCAGGCCGGGATAAGTGCCCTGATTCCCTTTGCCCGTGCGCCCGCCGATCACGTTGCTGTCCACGTACACCGGATACGCCGGGTCTTGCACCGCCACGACATTGTCCACGCCGAAGATGCTCTGGATGTTGGCCGAATCCGGCTTCGCGCCGTCGCCAATGAAAATTTCATCCGCCGCGATGTCCGCGCCGTAGCCCGCGTAACGCTTGCGCAGCGCCTCGCGCAGCTCGGCAAAACCCTGTTCGTCACCGTAGCCCGTGTAGGTCTTCACGTCCGCGAGCTTGTCGACGCCGGCGTGCAGCCCGGCCACGATCGCCGGCGTGAGCGGCTCGGTCGTGTTGCCGATGCCCAGGCGCATGAGTTTTGCGTCCGGGTTTTTCGCCTGGAACTCGCGCGTGCGCCGCGCGATTTCTGGAAACAGATAGCCCGCCTCGAGTTTGAGGTAGTGGGCGTTGATGTTGGCCATGCGTGCAGCTCCTTTGTGGCGCCCCCGCGCAGAGCGGCATAGGATAGGCGAAGCCGCCGCGCGGCGTCCAGCTTTTGACCGCCGCGCGCGCATCTTCCTATACTGCGAATTTCCAAGCATACTCGAAGGAGAACACGCATGATTCCGATGGTGCTACCGTTGATCGTGTTGGGCGCGGCGCTCGCCCAGGGGCCGCATCCGCAGGACATCGACAAGATCGCGCTCGACATGAACATCGAGGTGGTGTCCCTGCTCGGGAAAAACCTGTACCGAACGCCCGCCGAGGGTGACGCGCTCAAGGCACTTGAGGCTTCACTGGCCGAGGCCGAGAAAAATGCCGCGGCGCAGCCGGACAACCCGGCTGTCCATGTCGAGCGGGCGCAGGCGCTGGGGGCGCTCTGGCGCTACCACGACGCCGTGCAGGCTTACACCAAGGCAATTTCCCTGATGCCGGCGGACAGCGAACTCTTCGCGCACCGGGCCAACATTTTTATTCTGATTCGCCAGTTCGATCAGGCCAAGATGGACTACGAACAGGCCACGGCGATCGCGCCACAGATTGCAAACGGCTGGATCGGGTTGGGCATCGCGCACTACCTGCGTCACAAGTTCGAGGACGCGGCGAAGGCCTTTGCTGAGGCGGGCCGGCTTCCGGTGAACGACGGCGAGCAGAAGGTGCTCGGGTTTTTGAGCAATCTCACGCAGCGGCGGCTGGGTAAACCGGCTGACGCGAACGCGCCGGCCTGGGAGTGGATGACGCCCTACGCCTCCGGGCTCGACAAACTTCTCGCCGGCGACCAGCCCGGCGCGCTTCAGGCCTGGCACGCCATCGCTGACAACGCCGCGGACTGGCCCATGCTCCCGCACATCGCCGCCGAAGCCGAAATCGCGGCAATCGAAGGCAGAAAGAAGATGAAGGCGGTAACGTTCTAAGGGTACCCCGCGACTGGGACTGAGGTATACTTGCCCGGAGCCCAAGGAGCCGACACATGACCTATCGCGGACGCGTGAAAAACGGAATTATTGTGCTCGACCCGCCCGCGACGCTGCCGGAGGGCGAGGAAGTGCTGGTCAATATCGTAGCAGCGGACCTGCCGGGCCGGACTTGGGCGGAGGTTTTCGGCGACGTGATCGGATCGGTGAAAGACGGTCCTCCCGATTCGTCCGAGAATCACGACCACTATCTTTACGGAACGCCGAAGAAGTGAAGCCGGTTTTCGCAGACACCTCTTACTTCATCGCATTGGTGATCTCAGGGGACGAGCACCACGGGACCGCTGCAACTTGGGCGCGGACTTCCCGCCGGACCCTCTGCACTACGGAGTACGTATTGGTCGAGACTGGAAACTTCCTCTCACCTGTTGGACGGCGACGAAGGTTTCGAGATCTCTATCAAAGGCTGGAGTCGGACTCTGAGGCCATCGTCATTCCGGGATCGTCGGAACTATTTCATCGTGGCGTCGAACTTTACTGCGGGCGTACGGACCAGACGTGGTCAGTTGCCGACTGCATTTCGTTTGTCGTCATGCGGGACGAGGGAATTTCGGAGGCATTGGCCTTCGACAAACACTTCGAGCAGGCCGGTTTCGACTGCATTCTGAAATAGAACGGGCCCCGGCCGAAGCCGGGGCCCGTTTGGTTCGTATGGGATGTCGATTAGAGGGGGCGGACTGCAGTCGCCTCGGGGCCTTTGCGCCCCTGACCCTTCTCGTACGAGACCTTCTGGCCGTCCGCAAGAGTGCGGTAGCCTTGGGCGTCGATGTTGGAGTGGTGGACGAACAAGTCCCCGCCACCATCGTCCGGCGTAATGAATCCGAAGCCCTTTTGCTCACTGAACCACTTCACTGTACCTGTGCTCACTTGCTTCTCCTTTGTGCCGGGTCCACGTGGGAACCTCGGTCACGTTCCCCTCATGCTGAACCAGACGAATCCTCGAGGGGATGTAGGGACCCGTCCGTAACAAATAAGCGTGCGGCCCGTCATGTTGAGCGCGCCGTCACGGCCTAAAGTTCAACTGTAACGCAGAATGAATGTGGAGCGGAGGCCTACAAGATGGGGTCAGCGGGAGTCCCCGCTGCCCGAAGGAGGGGCCGGCGAATCGCCGGGCCGATCGTGCTTCTTCTCGAGCTTGCGCTGCCGTTTCTCGTCCTGCTTCTTCTTCTTCGCCAACTCACGCTGGCGCTTCTCATGGGAATGGTTAATCCGGCCGGCCATGGGTCCCTTAGATATGCTCCACTACCGGGGCGGTGCGCGTCTTGGAGGCGGCCTTCTCGCACAGGGCGACCCACTCGTCGTCGCTGATCGTGTCGAACTCGCTCGATTCGAGCGCGGCGTTACAAAGAATCTGCTCTTCGTTCAGCGCGTTTCGGCGATTTTGTGACTTCGCCGACTCGGTTTCCGGATTGATCATGCCGCACTATAGCACGCGAACAGCGGGATTGTCATATTTTTATTTTC
>JBCLBO010000135.1:0-4184 GCA_038916785.1 Candidatus Hydrogenedentales bacterium
GCGCCGGCGAATGACGGCCATCGCGGTTCCCGCGCCGGCGATGATCACGGTCGCCAGGCCGTAGTTGATCACCTTCCAGAAGCTCCGCTCGCCCGCGCGCGGCATGTTGATGAGGCGATTCATCGGCTTCTTGCCGCGCACGTTCACGAGATCGTCGCCGAGCGTGATCGCATCCACGCTGTTCATGAAGAGATCGAGGTTGCCGGACTGCAGGAAGTCCTTGCGGAACATCTGCGAGCAACCGACGAGCACGAGCTTGCCGGGCGCTGGCGTGATCTCGCCCGCCGGGCCCTCGTCGGGCGGCGGAGGCGGCGGGAACTGTCCCGGTTGCGGCTCGGCCACGGGCCACGCGGGGCGCTCCTTGCCGGCGAAGGCGTCGGGGAATTGCCCGGAGGCGAGCACCATAAGCGGGAGCGGACCGTCGCGCTCGGCCGGCTCCTCGAAGGCCTCGCCCGTGAGCTGCTGGCCCTTGGGCCAGACCCAGGCGTCCTTCGTCGACGAGATGAGCGTCTTCACGTCGAGCTTGTTCTCGGCGAGTTTGTCTTTGTTTAGCGTGATCGCGGTACCCCACAGATAGAAGATTTCGGAAAGCCGGCTCGTGATCGAGGTGTCCTGATCCATGGTCGTGTTGTTGACGAGAATTTGCATGGGCAGGTTCACCTGTTGCCCCATGCCCATAAGCCCCTGAAGCGAATTCCCGCCGCCGGCGTTCACGGTGAGCGGCACCTTGTTCACATCCATCAGGATGTCTTCGCTGACTTTGAGCCCGTAGGCCTCCAGCAATTCATTGACCTGCGGATTCTCCTCGCGCGACGTCACGCTCAGGCCCTGCGCGGTGGGCGAGTAGTTCCATTCAAAGGTCTGCACCGCCAGGACGACCGACTTGCCCGCGTGCAGCGCGCGGTTGATCTCCCAGCGCTGCCGCTCGTTCAGCGCGCGCGGGTTGACCACGACGAGCGTGTCGTATTCGGCGGGCAAGGGGCTCTCCGCCGTCAGCTCGACGCGCTGCACTTCGTAGCGTTCGAGGTCGAGCACCCGTTGAAGCAGCTCGTAGGGATCTTCCGACTCCGGGATATGTTGTCCGATCTGCTCATACAGTCTGCGTAGTTGGGGATCGATGTTCACCGCTTCCTTCGGCGCGACCAGCACGACCACGGGCTTCTTGGCCCGCGTGAGCTTGTAGATGGTGCTCACGAGCCGGTATTCGAGTTCGGGCATCGCCTGCGGGAGGATTTGCGGGAGGATTTCCTCTTTCTTGTCCTTGTAGGCCACGCCGATGCTCGAATAAATCAGCTTGCTGGTCATCTGATTTTCGCTCATCGCCTGGACCGCGAAGGGCTCCACGCCCTTGTCCAGCAGGCGCTTTTCAAGCGCCTCGGCCTTGTCGGCGGGGGCCTCGTTCTTCGCCATTGCCTCTTCCTCGGCCCTGATGTCGGCGATGGCTTCTTCGACGCGCAGGTTGATCACTTCATACTTCAGTTTGCCGCCGGAGATGATGCTGAGTTCGTCGAGCTTGTCCGTGATCTCCTGCTGCAACGTGTTCAGGCCGGTCGGCATGTCGGCCCGGGGCGTGATGTAGAGCTTGACCTGCACCGGCGTGTCGACCGCGGTGAGAATGCGCATCGAAGCCGGCGACACGGTGTAAATCTTGTCTTCTGTCACGTCGAAACGGCCCAGGCTCAGGTCGCTGATGGCCCAATTGGCGAAGAAACCGATGCCCATGCTGAGCCCGGTCGCCACGGCAAACAGCAGGCGCGAACCCGCCTTGCTACGCCGGTCGATATACAGCACGTTCAGGAAGAGGAACAGCGCGGTCCACCCGAGGAAGTACACGATGTCGGCGATCTCGATCACGCCGCGCGCAAACGCGCTGAAGTGATCGGACATGCCGACGAGACTAGAGAGCAGCGTGCCGAGGCCAGGCACGAAGTCGTCCAGATACGCCGCGATGAAGTTCGTGCCGAGCAGGAATATTGCGAAGCAGGTCAGCAGCGTAACGACGAAGGCGAGAATCTGGTCCTTGAAGAAGCCGGAGAAGAAAATCCCGATCGCCAGGAAGAACGCGCCGAGCAGCACGGTGCCGAGGTAGGCCGAGAGGATCGAGCCGAGGTCGGGCGAACCCAGGCGGAACAGCATGACCGGCACCGTGACTGTGGTGCACAGGGTGAGCGCGAGGAAGACGAGGGTCGCGCAGAATTTCCCGATGACCAACTGCCAGGCCTTCATTGGGAAGGTCAGCAGCATTTCCCAGGTGTTTTCCTTGCGCTCTTCGGCCCAGACCCGCATGGTGACGGCGGGAATGAACACGCAGAACATCACCGGGAGGTTGGCGAAGAATGGCCGCATGTCGGCCACGGGGAAGGTGAAGAACGACGTGATGAAGAGGCCCACGCTGATCGTGACGAACACGATCATGAAGATATAGCCGATGGGCGAAGTGAAATACGCGGCCAGTTCGCGCCGCATGATGGTGCCGACGTTCTTCATGCCGCGCCTCCCTTTCCGATCACTTCCGAGCTGCCTTCGGTGAGCGTGAGGAAGGTCTCCTCCAGGCTCAGCGGCTGGTCATACAATTCGCGCAGCGCCCAGTTCTTCGTCCGCGCCAGGCCGCTGACTTCGCGCCACAGCTCCGTGCCCGGCTTGGCGAGCACGATGAACTGCACAAAGCCGTTCTGCTCGCCGCGCCGCTCGACATTGGTGGCGCCGGAGAGCGCCGAGAGGTCGCGCTCGACGGCGGCCGCGTCGCCCTGCACCGCAATCCGCACGCGCTCGTGTTTTTTCGCGCGATTGCGAAGCTCCTCGACGGTGCCATCGGCGACGATCCGCCCCTGGCTGATGATCACCACACGGTCCGCGGAGGCCTCGACCTCCTGCAGGATGTGCGTTGAGAGGAGCACCGTCTTGCCCTTGGCGAGTTTCTTCACCAACTGCCGGATCTCGACGATCTGGTGAGGGTCGAGGCCGGAGGTGGGCTCGTCGAGGATGATGACCGAGGGGTCGTGGATCAGTGCCTGCGCGAGCGCGGTGCGTTGCTTGAATCCTTTGGAGAGATCTCGCACCAGCTTGCGGAACATCGGCTCGAGGCCGGTCTCCTCCACGACGAGGTCGGTGCGCTCCTTCAGCCGCGCCCCGGAAAGTCCGCGCGCCTTGCCGACGAAGGTGAGGTAGCTGCGCACCTCCATGTCCATGTACAGCGGCAGCGTCTCCGGCAGATACCCGATCTGCGCGCGCGCCTCGAGCGGGTTTTCGAGCACGTCGAACTCGTTGATCTTCGCCGTACCCGCCGTCGGGTGCAGAAAGGTCGTGAGGATTTTCATCGTCGTCGATTTGCCCGCGCCGTTCGGCCCGAGCAGCGCGACGATCTCCCCCTGCTTCACCTCGAAGGAGATATCGCTCAGGGCCGTCACCGGCCCGTAGCGCATAGATAGCCCTTCCGCCTTAATCATATTTTCATCCCATCAGTTGTCGCTTGAAGAACGTGATTGCGCCCCGAACCCAAAGCGGTGGAACCCGCTTTCCGGCTTCTCCGGGGCGCAGCCTGCGAATTGCCTCTCCCTCTTCACCCGACACTTGCGCGAGCAAGGGGAATGCCACCGAAGGGTAGCAGTACGGACCGCATAGCCTAACATCGGAAACCCTGATATTCAAAGGATGTTCCGGCGCGAGTGGGGCCGGGCCCTCTCTCATTCCATGCCCGATTTGGGGTACAGTATCGCCTCGCTACCGCATAACCGCCGCGCGCGATCGCGCGTGGCGCCGTCTTCCAGGCAGCACGAGGCGAAACGCGACAAGGAGTCGGGATTCTTGCCATCGCTCATCGTCCATGGCGGCGCGGGCCGCTTCGAGTCCGGCCGCGAACAGGCCGCGCTGGACGGCATCCGCCGCGCGTGCGAAGCCGGGTGGCAGATGTTGACGCAGGGGGCCTCTGCGCTCGATGTGGTCGAGCGGGTCGTCACGCTGCTGGAGGACGACCCGACCTTCGACGCGGGCACGGGGTCGTACCCAAACACCGAAGGCTTCGTCGAGATGGACGCGATGCCGATCTTTAGCGCGGTCTAACGATATTCATTCGCGTATCAACAACATCGAAGTATTGGTAAAGATGAGAGATTGTTCGGCTTACAGCCCATACTGATTACTCCTACCACTCTTTGAAAGTGGCGCGCCCGCTATCGTGACACGGA
>JBCLBO010000136.1:0-4184 GCA_038916785.1 Candidatus Hydrogenedentales bacterium
ATCGCGCCGGGTGTATTCTGGCCGCTGTGCGGTTTTAACGGGGAGCTTCATCACATGAACGATCATCGACTTACGCGGCGAGCATTCTTGACCGTAGCGGCGGCTGCGGGGGCGAGTGTTGCGGCGAGCGCGCAGAAGTCCAAGCCGAACACGGCCAAGGTGGTGCCGCGGAAGATTTCGCCGAACGAGAAGCTGAATATCGCGGGTATCGGCGCGGGCGGCAAGGGCGCGGAGGACCTTGGGAGTTGCCGGATGGAAAATGTCATCGCGATGGCGGACGTGGACGATGTGCGCGCGGCGAAGATGTTTGCGATGTACCCGAAGGCGCGGCGGTTCAAGGACTACCGCGAGATGCTGGAGAAGGTGAAGAACATCGACGCGGTGACGGTGACGACCCCCGACCACACGCACGCGCCGGCGGCGTACCTGGCGATGTCGATGGGCAAGCATGTGTATGTGCAGAAGCCGCTGACGCACACGGTGGCCGAGGCGCGGCTGCTGCGCGACACGGCGAAGAAGATGAAGGTGGCCACGCAGATGGGCAACCAGGGCCACTCGGGCAACGGCGTGCGGGTCCTGTGCGAGATGCTGTGGTCCGGCGCGATTGGCACGGTGAAGGAAGCGCACGTGTGGACGAACCGTCCGAGTTGGCCGCAGGGGATCGCCACGCCGCTGCCGGAGGAGCCCGTGCCGGGGACGATGGCGTGGGACTTGTGGATCGGCACCGCGCCGGAGCGGGCTTACAACCACGCGTACGCGCCGCACAATTGGCGCGGCTGGCAGGATTTTGGCAACGGCGCGTTGGGCGATATGGCTTGCCACATTATGGATCCGGCGTTCTGGGCCCTGCGCTTGCACGAGGCGACGAGCTACGCGGTCGAACTCGTCGAGGCCGAGGGCCGCAACGACCAGACCTATCCAAACAAGAGCGTGGTGAAATTTTCGTATCCGGCACGCGGGGAGATGCCGCCGGTGGTGGTGTATTGGTACGACGGCAATAACGTTCCGCCGCGGCCCGCGGGCGTGCCGGACGACCAGCAGATCGGCGACGGCGAGTGGGGCGAGCGGACGAATGGATCGTATTTCCTCGGCGACAAGGGCGTGGCGACGGCGGGCGAATACGGCGGGCGGCCGCGGCTCTTGCCCGACGAGCGGATGAAGGACTACGCGCCGCCGGCGCCGACGATCCCGCGCATCGACGCGCAGAACCATTACCGGAACTGGTTCGAGGCGTGCAAGGGCGGGACCCCGGCGTGCTCGAACTTCGAGTACAGCGCGCCATTCAGCGAGATGATCGTGCTGGGCGGCCTCGCGATTCGCATGAACCAGCGGCTCGAATACGATTGTGTGACGGGGAAGCTGACGAACATTCCGAATTCGGATCATTTGCTGACGAAGGAATACCGGAAGGGCTGGGAACTGCCAATCTGAAGGGAAGGTCCAGCCACGGATTTTACGGATTGGACGGATTAGGTCCGTGGATGGTGCGGTGATGCCGGTGCCGGACGGCGAGCGTCGCCTGAGGCAAGAAACCCGTGCGTTGGCGGGTCGGTCCGGGGGTCCTGAGCAAAAAAAACGGCCCTGATCCGCTTTTTCGGATCAGGGCCGGAGCGATTGACGATGATCTACGGGCGATTTTTACGCCACCTGCGCGCGCCCGCGATCGCTATGAACATCGCACACGCGCCGAGCGCTGCAAGTGCCCGCGCCTGCAGATTGAGGATTGCGAGCAATGCCTCGATCCCGCCGCGCGTCGCGCCGCGGAGCGTCGCGTTCCGCGCGACTGCGTCCGCCATCGGCGGGCTCAGCCGGTAGTACGCATCGGCGAACGCGGCGCCGACGGGGTTGCCCAGCATCTGCTGATCACGCACTTCGCGCAGTTGATCAATCTGCTTCTCCAGCGGTGTGCCAAAGGCTGCGGTCGCGATGAAGCAACCGCCACCGCCTCCACCCCCGCCGCTGGTCGCGAAGTCGATGCCGATCGCGTCCAGATCCGACGCGACCGGAGCGCCAGCACTTACGGAATACGTGCTACCGGCCGTCCCCCCCAGCGCGCTCGCGACCAGGTAGTAGCGGCCCGAGGGCAGATCGAGTCGTATCATCGGATAACCCGCCGGGCCGTTCGTACCGGCCGCGAGCTCGGTGATTCCGTCCGAATCCAACAGCGTCAGGCGATACCGCGTGCGGTTGCTGGCGTGGGTCAACCGCGCGACGTCCTGCGTGGTACCGCGCGCCGAAACATCGAACGCGAAATAGTCCACGTCCGTCGTCGAGTCCAGACGGCCCTGCTCGTCTTCATTGTCCAGTTCAATATTTGTCGCCTCGCGGAACCCATTTCCGTGGTCGTCAGGTCTGATGCCGCTTACGTTAAAGTTTATGATTACGTTGCGGATGTACGGCTCGCCGACGTCTGTGTCGACCGGCGGCAGCGCGGCCTCCGCCCCGCTGAGACCCAACATCGGGGCATGGAACGTACCCGTAGACGTATAGGCGGAGCGCCCGAGGGAGTCCTCGAAAGCCACTTCAAGTTGATACCGGCCCCTCTGCGGGTAAGGAATGACTGCGGCGTACAATCCATCACGGGCAACGAGATCCGCACCGAGGCCATCGTCCGTGAATTCGACCGGCGTTTCGCTGCCGGTTGGCGACGTAGAGAATCCCGAAATCTCTGCACCTTTGATCGCACGGCCGTAGCCGTCGCTCGCCTGAATCAGAATCGGTTCAGGATAAACCACCGCGTTCGTCCCTTGAGCGTTCAGGAGCGACACGGACGGACGATGCGTCGGCCCTTCGCTGGTGGCATACACGTCAATCTGCACCCCGCGCGCGGTGAATGAGCGCGCGGAAACCTGAAGTCGCCAATTGCCCGGAGCCGTCACAAACGCCCGGTGCTGAAGCACCGCAGGATTGACCACGGTGAACGGATTGACGATACGCCCGACCGAATCGGTGAGCCGCACACTCAGATTCGATATGTCCCCTTCGCAGGGATTCGATACTGTTACAAAAATTTCGCGCAAGTCCGAGTCCACAGGAAAGTCAAACACGAGCGGGCCCAACGCCTCGACGTCGACGTCAAGCTGCCGGCCCTGCAAGCAGTTGTCCGCCGCCCGCAACCGGCGTCCGGCCACTAGCGGCAAGGTGTTTTCCGTTCCCAATCGGAAAATAGTCTGCGAGAACGACGTACCGCCCGCATTCACGAACCGGCTACCCGTAGACGCTCCAGTCGGCAACGACACCAGGTCGGTGGCGGGCGCCGCGGTCCCCACGGGAGCGCTGGCCGCCACATCCGGATAAAAGGTACGCAATGGCTTGGCTATCAACCGCGCGGGCTTCGGGTCGTCGGCGACAGGGCGCGCCAATGTATCCCACGAACTCGCCCCATTCAGCCGATGTTGCGGCGTCGCGCCGGTGTCCTCTAGCGGTTCAAAGGGTCCTATCCCATCGAGCGTGGCCGACACGTTCAGGCCCTGGCCGCTGGAAGCAGAAGCCGGAGCGAAGGGATCGGCCAGTATCGAATTGAGGACCGCTGTGTCGGCCGAATCCTCGGCGTATTCCGCGCCAAGTCCAGTAGCATTCTGGAGCCACAAGGAAGCAAGGATATACCCAGCCCTCCGCCGGTTCTCTGGCGTGGCCAATAGATCCATGTCCTCCCCCGCGTCGCCCCCTTCGAATATGTCGTACATCTGGATCTGGGCGCCGGGCGTTCCGATTCCACCCGATTGCTTCACTCCAGGCACGCCCCGCCGGTCCCAAAGCACATCCGCCTTATGCATGGGATCCAAGGTGCCCACCACGTTCACGACGCGGGACGCCCGCGCAAAATTGCCGCGCAAATCGAAAACGAAATAGTTGACAACGTAAGGGCCCGGAACGAGCGGATTCACCGTGCCGTCCACAAACATCGCGGAAGTAAGGTTACCGTCGGTGACGTCCGTCGCGATCGCGCCTTGCTCGGCATAGTTGGTGCCGAGTTCAATGTGCTGCGGATTAGGACCCAGAACCGCGATCGTCGGATCCTGGCCGAGGACAAATACCGAACGCATGGCTTGCTCCATATTAAAGTCGGCATCGAAGAGCGTATACGTGACGACGTACTCGCCTTCGCGGTTTACGTCGATCAGATCGTGCCCGGTCCGCACGACGCCCTCCGAAAGATCCACAAATACTCCTTCCACGACATC
>JBCLBO010000137.1:0-4108 GCA_038916785.1 Candidatus Hydrogenedentales bacterium
CCGCGCCATTGATTTGGGCGACACGCCGTTGAAACGGCCGCCTACCGTCGGCCGTCCCTCCGGGACTTGCTTTCGATCGCGGTTCACTCATCTGCCGACCGTTCCTGCCGTAGGTACCGCAAGTCGTTCGCGACTCACCGGGTACGACTGGGAAAATACTGGTGCCTCCCGCGCGCGCCGGACTTGACTCCACGCTCCGCGTCCGTCAAAGTAACATTACCGCACACAGAGATTTCACGGGGTTGCGCCGGGGAGGGGGCCGATGGCTTGGTACTATGCCGAGGGGAGCCAACGGGTCGGGCCGCTGACGGACGAGCAGTTCGATGCGGCCATCGCGCAGGGCAAAGTCGAGAGCGCCACGCTCGTCTGGCGCGAGGGGATGAAGGACTGGGCCCCCTTCGCCACCGCCGGATTCCGGCCCACCGCGTCCGGCGGCCCGCTGGCGCTTGGTTTGGTGACCTGCGCGGAGTGCGGGCGATCGTTTCCGCCCGACGAAGTCATTGCCTACGCCGGCAAGCACGTGTGCGGCGAGTGCAAGGATGTGTTTTTCCAGCGCATCAAGGAAGGCGCCGCGCTGCCCGGCGAGTTTCACTATGCGGGATTCTGGATTCGCTTCGCCGCGCGGTTTCTCGACGGCATCATCATGTACGTCGTCGGGCTCGGTTTACAGTTGTTGTTTGCGGGCGCCGTGTCTGGAAGCAATCCGGACAGCGGGACAATTTACTTCTCAATCTACATGCTAATCGCCATCGCCATCGGTATCGCCTATCCGACTTTCTTTCTCGGCAAATACGGCGCGACGCCCGGCAAGATGGCGGCGGGGATCAAAGTCGTCCGGCCGGACGGCGAGCCGATTACGTATCTACGGGCCTTCGGGCGCTACTTCGCCGAGCTGCTTTCGGGGTTCACTTTCGGGATTGGTTACCTTATGGCGGCGTTTGACGAAGAGAAGCGGGCCCTGCACGATCGCATCTGCGACACGCGCGTCATCCGGGCGCGGTAGCCCGCATGCCGACGTTCGCGGAGCTCAATCTGCTCGACTGCGCGAACTGCCGGATGGAAACCGGCGCGGAACTGCCGGGCGTCGAGCGCCCCGCGAGCTGTCCCTATTGCGGCAAAAGCGTCGCCGCGTATATTTTCCCGGCACTCTTGCGGCCCGCCGCGGCGACCCGCTCCGGCGCGGCGATCTTCGGTTCGGAATCGAGCTGTTTTTACCACCCCAAAAAGCGCGCGTCCATTGCGTGCGACGTGTGTGGCCGGTTCCTCTGCGAGTTGTGCGACGTCGAAGCCGATGGCGCACATCGCTGCGCAGGCTGCATCGAGAGCGCCGGCCGCGAGAAGAAGACCCCGCGGGCGGGGCGCGCGTACGTATACTACGATTCCATCGCCCTCGCCCTCGCCCTCGCCGGCTTGCTCTTCTTTGTCTTTGCAATCGTGTTGGCGCCGCTGAGCTTGTATTTCGTGATCCGCCATTGGAATTCGCCGCTAAGCGTCCTGCCGCGGGGGCGATGGCGGTTTTACCTGGCGGCTACGTTTGCCATAGTGGAACTGACCACTTTCGTCTTTTTCTTCGTCAATTTTGTCGTCGGTTTCACGGAACTTTCCAACGTCTGAGGAGCGCCGATGGTCTCGAAAATCACGGCAACAGCGTATACGCGGCTGCCCGGACGCGGGCGGCGGCTGACCGCGCGGTTCGTTTCCGGCGAAGCGCAGCGCCTCTATCTGGGTGACGATCACTTGCTCGTGCTGCGCCGGCTGGGATACGAAGAATCGTCGAAACGCTACGCGCTCAGCGACATCCAGGCGATTACGGTACAGTCCAACGCCGACCGCACGATCTTCTCGGCCTTTCTCCTTTCGTTGATGATGCTGTTCGCCGCGATCGGCCTTCTCGCGGTGAGTCAGGCAGTAGCGGGACTTTTAGACTTCGTGATGTTTTTCATCTATATTCCTGTCGCGATCTGCGGATTTTCTCTCTTGCTAAATCTCGCCCTGGGTCCCACGTGCACCGTCCGGCTGCACACCGCGGTGCAATTCGAGGATATGACCGCGCTACGCCGGCAACGGGCCGCGCGAAAGTGTCTGGCGATTCTGGTGCCGCGGATCGAGGCGGTGCAGGGGGCTCGGTTTTCGGTTCCGCCGCAGCCGGCGGCGCGTGCGTCGGCGAACCTGCGGGAGATTCGGGGCAACAAGAAGCAGGCGCCGAGGGCGATCGGCCGGACCGCGCATGCGGCCGCGTTCGCGCTGAGCGCCGCGCTTGGCGTGTTTTTCGTGGCGGAGCTCTTCTATGAGAGCGCGGCGAAAGACATCGCGGGTACGCTGCTGCTGGCCGCCTCGATGATGGTGCTCTTGTTCGCCGCGATTCGGCAGATCAACTCGACCTTGCCGGGACAGACCCGCGTGCTGACGTGGACGCTGTTCGTCCTAAACGGGGGCGTTTCAATCGGCGCGATGTACGTGCTCTCATTTATCACCGCGTTCTCCGCCGTGAGTTCCGCTGACGGACCGATCTCGATGACAGCCGGTATGGTCGCGCCCGGGCAGGAAGATCCGCGCTGGCTCGACGCGATCCTGGCCGCCTGGGGCGGGGTGACGGTGATACTGGCCCTGTTCGGCCTGCTGTCCATTCGCGGATACAAGCTCGTCGTGCGGCACGCGGCGGACGCGCGCGGAGCGCCGCCGCCGTGAGCGCGATTTACGACCAGCGCTGCCGGAACCACCGCGAACGCGAGGCCGTCGCGCGCTGCCCCATGTGTCACGAATTTTATTGCCGCGAGTGCGTCACGGAGCACCTCGGCCGCGTCATCTGCGCCAAATGCCTGGCCGACGATACGCCGCAGTCCCGGAAGGATCGCGCGCGGCCGTCCATTGTGCGCGCGGGACTCGCGGCGGTTTCCGTCTTGGTGGTGTGGACCTGCTTCTTTCTCCTGGGACGGTCGCTGCTGATGCTGCCGGACTCCTTTCACGACGGCACGGTGTGGAGCGCCTCCGATCCGATGTCGTTCACCGTGGACGAGCCATGAGCACGCTGCGCGGAGGCCGGGCGGCGAGCGCCATCGGCCTGCTCGAGGAAGTTTTTCAAACGGCCAAGGCGCTGCCGCTGTCATCCTGGGCCGTCTACTACGCCGCGACCTTTCCGCTCGTGCTGGCCTTCCTCTACTTCTGGGCCGACATGGCCAATCACGCCTTCGCCCATGAGCGCCTGGTGACCTGGGCGACCGCGCTCAGCGTTCTTTTCCTCGTGGCCAAGACCGGGCACGCCGTGTTCGCGCATCTCGTCGTGACCCACGCGACGGGTGACGCCGATCGGCCGCGGCCGCGCCTGGCGCCGCTGGCGATGAACCAAGCCATCATCCAATGCACGGGGCTCGTGCTGCTACCGATGGCCCTCGTAGCCGTGGCGCCCTTCGGATGGCTGTACGCCGTGTACCAGAACGCGACCGCGCTCGACGACGGCCGGCGAGGGCTGCGCGAACTCGTGCGCGAGGCCCGCGTGCAGGCCGGCATCAACGCGAAGCAGAGCAACGTGACGCTGTGGCTCATCTGCCCGGCGGGGGTACCGGTGGTGGCGGTGTTCATACTGCTGGTCATTCCGATCATGCGCAGCTTTTCTCCGGAATGGACCGAAGGCATTCTGGCACTCTACACCGGGTTTCTCGCGCTCGTGCTGGTCCCGTTGTGTCCCTTTGCCGTGGTGGTCGCGGTAAATCTCGCGGCAGCGCTCATGATCGTCCCGCAGTTGTTGAAGATGGTCTTCGGCATCGACACCGCGTTTTCGATCTCGCCTTCGGGCGCCGTGAATCCGACGCTTTTTATTATCGTCTCCGGCATGACCTATCTCTGCCTGGACCCACTGATCAAAATCGCCTACGCCTTGCGCTGTTACTACGGAGATTCCATCCGCACGGGAAAAGACCTCCGGGTCAAGATCGATCGCATCGCGCAGCGCGGACTCGTGCTGATCGCCGTGGCCGCGGGGTCCCTGTGTGCATCGCCGGCGCAGGCGCAGGACCCCGCGGATCAAGCCGGCGAAGTCGCCGCGCTCGACCGGGCGATCGAAACCACGCTGCACGATTCGCGCTTTGCCTGGCGCATGCCCCGCCAGCGT
>JBCLBO010000138.1:0-3829 GCA_038916785.1 Candidatus Hydrogenedentales bacterium
CGGCTACTTTCTTTGACCCTTTCAGGGTCGGGTACTGGCGCGTGTTAATCCCGGGGTCTCCGCGTTGCTCCGACACCCCGGCTGCTTTCTTTGACCCTTTCAGGGTCGGGTACAGGCGCGCGCTTATCCGGGGGTCTCCGCGTTGCTCCGACCCCCGGCTACTTTCTTTGACCCTTTCAGGGTCGGTCAACGCGGCGGGCAGTATTCGTTTGTTGATCCGGGAATGACTGGGCAAAAGTGAGGGGCGCGGAAGTATTTGGATCGCGAGCGCGGGAGCTGGTTGACTGCTTTCGTGGTGCTGCGTACCATGATGGCCGAGGCGCGTCGGCGGTGCGCGTCTGGGGGAATTTACGAAATACGGGGGTGCCCTTGAAATTTTTGCCAAGGGTATTGTGTGTCGGGTGGATGGCGGCGTGGTGTGTTTACGCTGGGCCGAGTTATGCGCTGGAGGCGGGTGCGGCGAAGTTCGAGATCGTGCCCGCGCCTGGGACGCCGTTGGACGGCGATTTTACGCGGCGCGGGCGGCCCGCGACCGGGACGCGTGGTCCTCTATTCGTGCGCGCGCTGTTCCTTCAAGAAGGCGAGACCGCGCTCTTCATTGTGTCCGCGGATCTCTTCGCCATCACGGCCGATCTGCGTGCGCGTGTGCTGGAGAAGGCGCCGGGCGTCGTGCCGCGAGAGAATATCGTGCTCACGGCGACGCACACGCTGAATGGGCCCGGCGGGCTTGATCACTCCTGGCTCGGGCGGCAGCGCGGTGGACGATTCATGGCGGAGGAATTGGACGCCATCGCCGCGGTATTTGCGGAGGCGATGCAATCGGCCTACGACCGCCGCACGCGCGCTTCCGCCGGTTACGCCGCGACGGATACGTCCCTGGTTGTGAATCGATTCGATCCCGCGGCACCGGTCGATGGGCAGCTCGGCGTGCTGCGCGTGGACGACTCGGACGGCAACCCCATCGCGCTCATTGCGAATCTTGGCGCGGCGCCGACGGGCGTAGGTGACGCGGTATTCTCGGCGGATTTTCCGGGCGCGTTCTGCGCGGCGCTCGAAGGGATGACGGCGGCGGTGGCGATGTTTTTGAACGGTGCTTCGGGCGATCAAATTCCGGCGGCGACGGCCGGGTCGCAGAGTTTCGCTGACGCGCTTGCTGGAAGAGTCAGGGGTCTGATGAATGAGATCAAGCGCCGCGAAGTTACCGTGACGTTTTCGTCGGCCACTCAGAAGGCCCCGGTCCATTCGGCGAGTCCGTTTTATGCGGACGACGCGGTCTTCCAGGTTGTGGAGATCGATCGGTTGGCGATGTTGTTCATGGTGCCGATTCCGCGCGGCGCGGCGAGTTTGGCGATGCGGAGCGCGGCGCTGGCCCGGGGTTACGCACAGTGCATGATTGTCGCTCCGGCGAACGGATATTTGGGCGCGGTTGCGCCCGCCGAGACGGTTGCACTTGCGGACGGCGGCGAGCCCGTGTATTTGGGGCCCGAGGCGGCCGGGTGGCTGGTCGAGAGCGCCACCGCGCTGCTGTCGCGCGGCGATGCGGCGTCGGCGGCGGCGGCCGCGGAGCGCGCGCCGCAAAAACCGGCACTTCGAGAGCGCGAAGGTGTGGTTTACCTCGCGGGATCGGGCACGGCTACGGACATCGGCGCGCAGCGCGGAGCTGCGCTTCGGGAGTTGGTCAGCGGGGCGCCGCTTGCGGGGCTTCCCGCGCGTTGGCTCGAGTCCGCCACGGGCGGCGTGCTTGGTCATTGGCAACTGTTGCGGCCCGCGGTTGCGGTGGAGTCGCTAGCGCTTCCGCTGGCGGGCGAGGCGGCGCGGTCTGCGCTTCGTAGCGTGGGCACGGGCACGATCGAGGCGCTGGCGGGAATGAGTTCGGAGTTGGAGATTCCTTTCGCGCACTTGTGGCTGCGGCAGATTGCGCCATCATCAGATCTCGCCACGCCTGCGGGGCTCGTGGGTGTTGCATTTGGCATGGAGAGTAGCGATACGGGCGCGGTCATCGGCCAGTCGATCGAGTGGCCCGTGCCGGTCAGGCCCGTGGTGGTGCGGGTGAAGCCGAAATCGGGTCATGCCCATGTCGTCGTGGGATTGCCCTGGCACGTGGGCGGCGCTGCGGGTGTCAATGACCGCGGCGTCGCGGTGGCGGTCGCGACACGGCGAGGCGGATCGAGCGCGGCGATCACGGTGCCGGCGGAGACGGTAGTGACGGAGGTTTTGGCCCAAGCGGGCTCGTTTGACGAGGCGCTTGCGCTGCTCAGCGTTCCCCGCCCGGACGTGTCCGGCAGAGTGCTGGTCGCCTTCGACGACGGGAGTCGATCACAAACGGCCATGGTCGAGGTGGGGGCGTCGCCCTTGGTCGTGATTGATCCGGCTGCTGCCGATGTCGCTGCGGGTCCGGCCACCGCGCGCGAACTTCGAGTGCGGACCTTATTGGACGGATCGAGCGCGCCGGCGAGCGTCCACGCGGAGCGCATTCTTTCGGATCGGGATCGCCGCGCGGAAGACGGGGACCGCATTTTGAACGCGCAGACGCGCGCGTGCGTGGTGCTCGTGCCGCGGCGGCTCGAGTTGCGCGTGATGGCGCCGGACGCGGGCGCACCCCGGACATTTGAAGCGGTGTCGCTGCGCGGAGACGAGTCGTGAGTGATACGCCGCGCATCTATACGACCCCCGGCGGGCGTCCGGTGCGAAGTTCCGGGCGCGGGCGCCGCCGCCGCATCGGGCGTTACGTGGGAATTGCGTTCACCGCGTTTTTCGTGTGGGCGTTCTGGATATCGCGCGACACGCATCCCGTCGCCGAGTTTGTGCCGGTGCCGCGCCGGCTCGAGGCCGTGCTGCCGCACGCGGCGGTCGCGCGGTATCGCGTGGCGTCGTCGCGCGTGTGGGATGGCGTGCCGCAGTCGCTGGTGGCCTCGGCGCCTGCGGCGATTGCGGACAAACGGGGCCTGCCCGACTGGATCATCGGCAATCTCATCGGCGGGACGGCGATAGTCGTGGCGGATGACGTGGCTTCGTGGAGCGACGCGGTGTTCATCTCGCGCATGAGCCGCGCGGGCTGCGTGATCGAGCGCGTGATGCGGTTCCGGCCGGCGAGCCGGGGCGACTGGGCCGGCGGGTTGCGGCTTCGGTATTGGGAGCCCGGGAAACTTTATTTCGCGGTCCGCGGCCGCACGCTGCTCGCGAGCCCGTCGCGCGGGGCGCTCGTCGATGCGCTCACGCTTACGCCGGAACGCCGCGTACCGCCGAAGGCCGTCGCCGCGGCGCTCTCGGACACGGGATCGGAGGACGCGCGCGGCACGTGGACACTGTCGCCGGATTCTGGGGCCGGCCGCGTGATCGAGGAGATTCGGTTTGCGGCGCGGGTGGATGAGGGCGAAGCTACGGTCAAACTCCGGGCGAAGTTTCGCCCGGAGATCGCGGAGGCGCTCGCGCCGTATTGGGGAGATATGAAGCCTGCGGAGCTTCCAGCGGCTTTCGAGGGGCCGCTGGCGATTTCCGCCAACCTCGGCGGCACAGTCGAGGAAACGTGGCGGGCGCTGTCCGAAGTGGTCGACGCGCCGTGGCTCACGGCGGAGCAGTGGCAGGCGTGGCGGCGCGAGGGTGACGGCCGGTCGGCGGCGGCGCTGCTCACGGGGGTCCTGGGTCCGATGGGGCCGGGGCTGCGGGTCACGTGGCAGGGGATCGATCTTGAGGAGATGTCTCCGGTGCCGGCGCTGGTGGGCAGCCTGGAGGGAAAACGCGAAGACGCTTCCGTGCTGCTCGATTGGCTCCCCAATCCCGGCTTGGGGAGCGTGGCCGAAGCGCGGGTCACGTTTGACGGCGAGACGGG
>JBCLBO010000139.1:0-3752 GCA_038916785.1 Candidatus Hydrogenedentales bacterium
CCGGTGCCTCGGGGTGAGCCCATCATTTGGTAGGCGATTTTCTTTTTCTTGGCGATCGCGATCAGTTGCTTCGTGACGATTGGGTTCATGTTCGGGCCGCGGTGGAGCATGGGGCCCTTGTCGAGTTCGAAGTGGCCGAACTGCTTGTCGTCGCAGTCGGGATAGTCCGTCGCGTGACCGACGTCCACCGCGATGCCGACGTGCGGCTCGATGGCGTAGGAACTCGTGGTCGCGCCGCGCAGTCCGATTTCTTCCTGCACCGTGGTGACGGCGTAGACCGCGCACTTTAGTTTCTTGCCGGCGAGCAGGCGCAGCGCTTCGAGAATGACGAAGGCGCCTATGCGGTCGTCGAGCGCGCGCGCGGCGATGCGGCCGTTGCGCAGTTCGAGGACGCCCGCGTCGATGGTCGCCGGGTCGCCGATGCTGACGACCTTCTCGGCGTCTTTTTGGTTCGTCGCGCCGATGTCGATCCAGAGTTTGTGCATCGGCTGGGCGACGCCGCGGTCTTTTTCGGCGGTGAGATGGATTGCGCGGCGGCCGATGACGCCTGCCACGTCGCCGTCCTCGCCGTGCACGACGACGCGCTGGCCGTCGAGCACGGAGGGGTCTACGCCGCCGATGGGCACGAAGCTGAGGAAGCCGTCCTTGTCGATGAAGTGCACCATCAGCGCGATTTCGTCGACGTGTCCGGCGAGCATGACGCGGAACTCGCCCTTCGGATTGCGCACGTGGTACTGGTTGCCGTGTACGTCTTTGTAGATGCTGTCCGAGAAGGGCTCGGCGTAGCTTTTGCACACCTTTTGAATCTGCGGCTCGAAGCCCGAGGGGCTGGGGGTGGTGAGCAGTTTACGAAGAAAGGTCAGCGATTCTTTGCGCATATGGACGGTGCTCTCCTGTACTTGGCTGGACCGGAAAGGCCCTACGATACGGATTCCGCGCGGGGAATTCACGCGCGGGTTTGGAGTTCCGGCTCCGGCGCGGCATAATTGCGTCCACCATGTCCTACGAATACTCCGGCTATCTCCGCACGCTGCTCCCCGCGCCGGATCCCAAGCTGCTCAAATCGGCGGAATCGATCACCTTCGGACCGGCCGACCTTCTCACATGGCGCACGGAAGATCTTGGGCAGTCGCTCGAATGGCGCAGCGCCATGGTCCGCAAGAGCCCCCTCGCCGACGGCGTGCGCCTCGAGGGTGACTTTTCCAACATTGTGAACATCGACAACCTCACGCCGACCGATCCGCGTTACTGGGTGCCGCTGGCGACCTTCGGTGTCAAGGACGACCGGCTGCCGATTGACGTAGCGAAGTATCCGATCATCGAAGTCACGTATCGTTGCACGAGCGAGAACGCGCATCCCGTCTGGATGTGGACCTATCCCGGCGGGTCGCACTTCGGCGCGCTGCCAAAGTCGAAGACGTGGATCACCGTGGCGCGCAATGTCCGGCATTTCGGATTTCCTTCGCGCGTGGACAACGTTGTGCTCCGGCTTTACTCCGCGGTGCGCAGTGTTGAGTCGTTGGAAGTACGCTCGGTCCGTTTTCGCGCGATGAGCCCGGAGGAGGCCGTCGTTTTGCGCGAAGGCGTCGCCGCGGTCGAGAGCCACCGCCCGCCGAAGCGCTTCCCGGTTTTGGACGAATTCATGCCGCTGGGCGTGTACATGGACGCGGATTCCGCGAACCGCCTCGCGGGGATGCTGGGGATATCGCCGGACGACTACTGGGATCTCGTCATTGAGGACCTGGTCACGCACAGCCACAACGCGATCACGCTGGCAAACTTCGACCGCATGAAGCCCGAGCAGCGCGACGGCCTTCTTCGGCGATGCGAGGAAGCGGGCATCCGCCTGGTGGTGCGCCACGAGTTCCCGATCGGTGCGGGCGAGAAGGAGCAGCAGCTCGCCATCGACACGCAAATCCGGCCTACGGCGGGATCGCGGGCAATCCTGGCGCGCGAGTTCAACGGCGAGCCGGTGGAGAGTGGTTTCCGGCAGACGCTCGAGGCGAAGCGTCGGATCGAGGAGGCCGATCCGGACCATCCGATGGCGATCGTATCCCGGTATCCCAACGCGTATCCGTTGTTCGCGCCGTACTTTGCGGCGTCGGGCGTGGGCTATTTTGCGTCGAAGTCGGCTTGGGAAGTGGGCACGACGGTGCGCACGCATGTGGCGCTGAACGGCGGCCAGCAATTCTGGTTGGCGGCGGCGGCGTTTATGTATCCGACGCAGACTCCCGCGTGGAGCACCTGCCCCGAGATGCGGCTGATGGTCAATCTTGCATTTGCGAACGGTGCGCGCGGGTGGTTCGCGTATTCGTATCACAACGATCCGGTGTGGCTGCGCGGGCGCTTGCAGCGATCACTCACTGGCCCGTTTCTGACGTTTAGCGATTTGTGGAGCGAACTCATGCAGCGCATGCGCTGGGTGGACGCGCTTGCGCCGCTGCTGCTGGCCTCGCGCGTCGAGGACTCGATGGACGAGTGGTTCGTGCGGGGAGTGTTTACCAATTCCACTGTGTGCCCGGCGCCGGGCGTGCCGCCGATCAGCCAGTTCCATCTGCGCGGTGATGATTTCAGCCTGTACTTTACGGTGAGCAACAATACGCGCGAGATCGCCAGCGTGGAAGTCGACATCCCCAAGAGCGCGGCGACCGGGATGCAGATTCACGATCTTTCGGAGTTCGTCCGTGATCGCGTGTGGCGGCCGATCGAGCGCCGCGGCCACATCGAAATGTTTCCCGGCCAGGCGCGCGTCCTGCTGGTTGCGACTCCCGCGCGCAGCGAAGAGTGGCGCGGCCGCATCACGGAGAGGATGACCACGGCGGGCCTGCGCAAGTTGCGCTATGCCGCGGCGCTGGCGCAGGCCTACGGCTTGAATCTCTCGAAGATCGGGGACGGTCTCGCCGCGCCCGGCTCGCCTTCGGACCTGGCGCATCTTGACGCCGTCGAGCGGTCCCGCGACCGCGTGCTCGAACTGATGTACGCGACCCCGCACTTTTGCGAGCCGCACAGCAGCATTTTGCAGGCGAGCTCGGCCATCTGCGGGTGCGACGGCGCCTTGTGCCGGCTCATGGAGCTGGGCAAGGGCCATCTCGCGCGGCAAATTGGTACCGAGGTCATTCCGCTGGCGGCGGAGCTGATGGGATACCGGATGGCGTGGCGCCGGGGCGAGGGCGAGAGCGTGGCCGTGGCCGCCAAGGAGAGCGCATCGCGCTGCGTGAAGCTGCTGGCGCGCATCCGGAAGCACTACTGAGACCGGCCCCGCGCTTCCGAAGTGCGCGCCACGGATTGATTTGCGGCGCGGGCGATTGCTATACTCCCGCAACTTTTTACGGCGTTCGGGCGCTGAGGCCGTAGCGGGCGGGCACGAGGCGTCCGCGCGGCGGGCCCGACTGCTTTTGCGGTGGGGCGTCGCCAAGCGGTAAGGCACCGGGTTTTGGTCCCGGCATCCGAAGGTTCGAATCCTTCCGCCCCAGCCATAACAAGCGCGACCGTGCGGACGCGCGCAACCGGGATTCCACGAAAGCAGGGTCGTGTCCTACAGCGACGAGATGAAAATTTTCGCCGGCTCTGCTTCGCAGGAACTCGCGCGGGGCGCGTGCGAGCATGTGTACGAAGTGATGGGCAAGGCCGTCATCGGTCGATTCAGCGACGGCGAAGTCCGGGTGCAGATCGGCGAGAACATCCGCGGCAAGGACGTGTTCATCATCAACAGCACCGCGCCGCCGATCAACCACAATCTGATGGAGTTGCTG
>JBCLBO010000140.1:0-3679 GCA_038916785.1 Candidatus Hydrogenedentales bacterium
CTGTTGGCGCGCAGCTCCTCGGCCATGGGGATGGCGTGCTCATTTAGGAATTGCACCAGATCGTCGCGGCGAATCCGGCGGTGGCCGCCCGGCGTCTTGAACACGAGGATGCGGCCCGCCTCGGCCCATTTCCGCACGGTGTCCGGCGTCACATGACAAAACCGGGCGACTTCGGAGGTGCTGAACGACTGCTTTGATTCCATGGACCCCACAATCGCGGTTGACCCAGGTCGCGCGCATTCCGTTCCGCCGGGAAGCAATGGGCCACCCGGAAGTCCGTCTCGCGAAAGGGGACGCCCCCTCAGAGGTACCCAGTGGAGCTGGAACCGGGAATCGAACCCGGGACCTCATCATTACGAGTGATGCGCTCTACCGACTGAGCTATTCCAGCCTTAAAAAAATGATGGTGCCGGGGGCCAGAATCGAACTGGCGACACGCGGATTTTCAGTCCGCTGCTCTACCGACTGAGCTACCCTGGCACGCGCGGGAAGCTTACGAAACCCATCCCGGCGAAGTCAAACCGCGCACGGCCCGCCGCGCGCCGCCGGCCCTCCGGAAAAACCGAACCGGGCCGCGATCAACCGCGGCCCGGGCCGTTGTCGTTCGGCTCTGTTTAACTCTTTTCGAAGACTGACTTGAAGTAGGCCTTGTTGTCGAGCAATTTCAAATCTATCGTCGCAAACCGCTCCATCTCAGTTTTCGAGATCGGGGTCAGCTCGCGCGCGCGCTTCGACTCGTCCGTCAGCGAGGCCGGCGCTCCGCCGCTGGGGACGGCGCTCTGCCTCTCCTCGGCCGTCGCGAAAGTCTCATCCTCGGAACTGGACTCTTCGCTCTCGGCGGCTTCGGCCTCTTCGGACATCAGCTTGCCGATACGATCCTGAAGGAACTCCATCAGCACACTCAGCAGGTGCTCGCGGCGCTCCTCCAGCGCTCCCGACTCCATGATTTGCTTGTCGAGCGGCAGCACATGGCCACAGAAAACCACCACCAGTTCGCTGCATTGCGGGCAGGGCCCGATGATGATAGCCCCCACCGGAGGCATCATGATCTGGCCGCGGGCGCCACAGTGCGGGCACTGGACTTCGATCAGCGACAACATAGCGTAACCACCTTCCTTCCGGCAGAGTCACTCGCGCCAGACAGACTGTACCATTGAGAGGAAAATTATGGCAATCGCTGCCATAAATTAGCACTTTACACACTATTCCCCTGTACTCTGCCCCAATATCCCCCTAAACCCTACCCAAAGCCGACCGGCTTCTCAGCCCTTCGGCGCTTGGGGCGGCCCCTCATTACTGCCGCCGGTATGCGCAACAATCGCGTCCAGCAACTCTTGACCCTTCCCGGGGTCTGTCCCCTTCTGCACATCGCGCCAGTCGGGGTATGTCAATAAGGTAACACGGTAATGCTGCTTAATTGTTTCCACGGACACCCGCGTGGTTTGCGGCGACACCGGTTCGAGGCTGATGGTCAGCTTTGTCCGGCGGGGGGATACAATCATCACCCGCTTGGTAGGTGTGAAAGCCACGAACAGTCCGCGCTTGTCACGTGTATATATCTGCAGGCCCCGCTCCAGCAGCACGTCCCGCGTCCCGGCCCAGGCCGACTCGAAGTCTTTCTCGACCACGGCAGACACCGTGGGCGGCGGGGCCGACGGGTCGGGCGTGGACTGGCAGCCAGCCACAACGGCCAAGATGGTAACGGGAACAAATACACGCAGGAAACGGCAACACATCAACCAGGGCCCCCGGGTCGCAGGACATATCCTAACAGGGCCGATCCCAGAGCGCAAGCGGGACCATTCTGCCCACTTTTTGAGTTCCGAGGGCTTCGGAACCGGATGCGAACGGTGCGTGTCCGCGTCTCCCAGGTCGTCAACCCGCGCTCCGCACTTCGTGTTTCGCTGCGCGGAAGTATATACCCTCGGATTTCCCATATGGAAAAGGGAACATTAGATTCAGATTCTTCGTTTAACCCTGCAAGTAGAGGGCGTTCTTGGAGTCGAACTCCAAAACGACGGGGAATCCAATGGGTGATACGAAAAAGTCCGCTTTACGAGTCTGTTTTGACCGCAGTTTGAAGCTGGAGTTTCATGGCTGCAAGGTTACGAGCGATGCGGGACTACTCGCATATCGCGAGTTGGACGACACTCTGGGACTGACGGTGATGGCGGAAGACATCTTCGACGATCGGCGTACCGGGATACTAGGAATCGTGCGCGGCCCTTTCTCTCGTCGCGGTATTCTCAAAATCCGCCACGGCCCCGAAATCAGGCTTGTCCGCCAAGGGTAATTCGCGCGTCGCTGGGGTGGTCTGTCCCGATTGGAGTGAACTACGTGGTCAAAGATCAGCACGTGCTCGACGCCATGCGCCACATCATCGATCCCGACCTCGGCCGCGACATTGTGTCGCTCGGTTTCATCAAGGAGTTGAAGGTCAACGGCGGCGACGTGAGTTTCACGGTCGAACTCACGACGCCTGCGTGCCCGGTGAAGGAGCAGTTCCGCACGGACTGCGAGAGCGCCGTGCGCGGAGTCCCCGGCGTGAGCTCCGTCACCGTAGCCATGAGCGCCATGCAGCCGAAGAAACAGCCTGGCCTCGGCATCAACATGCTGCACAAGGTGCACACGGTCCTCGCGGTGTCCTCCTGCAAAGGCGGCGTGGGCAAGTCCACGATCGCCGCGCAGCTCGCGCGCCAGATGCAGCGCGAGGGCCTGCGTGTCGGCCTGCTCGACACCGACGTCTACGGCCCCTCCGTGCCGACGTTGTTCAACCTGCGCTCGCCCGAGCTGATGATGCGCAACAACCTCTTGTTGCCGATCGTCGTCGATGGCTTGAAACTCATGTCGGTCGGCTTCGTCCTCGGCGATTCTCCCGCCGTCATGCGCGGGCCGATGGTCTCGGGATACGTCAAACAACTCCTCCACCAAACCGACTGGGGCGATCTCGATTACCTCGTCATCGATATGCCGCCGGGCACGGGCGACATCCAGCTCACGCTCGTGCAGCAGGCCGCGCTGGACGGCGCGATCATCGTCACCACGCCGCACTCGCTCTCGTTGGTCGACGTGGCGCGCGGTATTCTCATGTTCGAGAAGGTGAACGTGCCTGTGCTGGGGATCGTCGAGAATATGTCGTATTTCATCTGCGACAGTTGCAATAAGAAGCACTATCTCTTCGGCCACAGCGCGCAGGCGCTCAAGGACCGCTTCGGCCTGGAGACGCTCGCCGAGTTCCCGATGATCGCCAACCTCTCGGACATGAGCTCGAAGGACGCCGGCAAGGGCCTCGAACCGCTGCTCAAACTCGCGGACAACCTCCATCGCGCGGTCGGCAAACGCCGCATACAGAAAGAGGCGCTCCCGGTGGTCACGGCGGCCGGCGCGCAACTTCGGGTGGAATGGCCCGACGGCGCCGTGGCGCTGCTGAACAACCGCGACGTGCGCGCCGCGTGCCAATGCGCGTCCTGCGTCGAGGAATTCTCCGGCAAACAGATCCTGAACCCGGCCACGATCTCAGCCGGGATCGAGTCGACCGCGATCGCCAACCTCGGCAACTACGCCGTGTCCATCGCCTGGAACGACGGCCACAGCTCCGGCATCTTCACCTGGGAACGGCTAAAAGAAATCGAACGGGGCAGCGTCAGAAAGTAAAGGAAAAATGAGGCCATGATTTACA
>JBCLBO010000141.1:0-3533 GCA_038916785.1 Candidatus Hydrogenedentales bacterium
TACACCCTCAAAGAAGCACCGCTTCTAATCACGGGGTTGTTGCACGTAGACTTTGAATCCACGATTGAATAAGAAGCTCTATGGACTGTATTATGAATATATACTCAGGGGAAAGGCCGTGCCGAAAAATATTTCGAGCCACAATCAAAGCGGTGGTATCACGGCCCATACGGTCAACCTTGTCGCTAGTCGCGCAGACGAATCTGCGCACATCCCGCCGCCGAAAACTTCGCGGAAAAGTCGTTGGAAATTGTGGGCAGTATTTTCAAGTGTCCTTACGGTAGTCGCTTCAGTCATTGGCATCTTAGATCCGTTTGGTCTAATACCGGGGAGAGGCAAAGTGAGCGATAAACCCAACGTTTCAGTTACAAGTCACAACCAAAGCGGCGGTATCACGGCAGGCACAGTAAATATTAATGCTGCTCCGGAACCGAAACTCAACGCGCAGGTTCTCCTAGAGAACCAGCAGTCGGGATCTGAGTTTCTATCTCGCTACGCCCTCACAATTGATTCTCCATACCCACCTGCGAACCTTTATATCGTTGTTTCGGCGCCTACGATTAAGCGCATCGATCTCGTCCCGCAGCGGTCCGGAATGGTTATTGGTGGCCATTCTGGCGTTCGACCTGGAATGGCCTTCACGAATCTTCAGAATCCTTACGGCTTACTTCATTTGAACGTCATAACAAGCCAGCCCGAAAAGCTCAGCATCGAATGGGACTTGCACTAAGCGCGGAAGCGCAACTCCCCCCCATGCTAGCGTTTGGGGTGCTGAAAATTGAAGCCCGTGGCGGTCGGGCTTACAATTACCGCATGGCTAAAGTCGCTCAACTCCGTACCGTCGCCGCCGAAGGCCCCGTAACTGTCGCCGTGCGCAAGGTGGGCCGCGAGTACCACTGTACCGCGCTCGAATTCGATATCCTGGGCACGGGCCGCACGAAGCAGGACGCGCTCGCGCAGGTGCAGGAACTGGTTGAGGAATACATCACCGGCGTAATCGAGGAATTGGGCAAGGGAAACAAGGTTGCCTTCTTCAATCCCTCCGGCGAACGGGACTGGAACCAGGCCGATGAATTGCGCCACTACGAAGTCACGCTGATCGTGCGCGATGCGCGATCGCACTCGCGTATCCAACTGACTTCAAAAGATCTTGCCGCGCTCGAAGACGTCATCGAATCGGTCTGCCTCGAGCCTGTCGGAAACTGAGTTGTGGCGAGCGATATCCGCCTTTCGGATTTCAAGAGAAAGTTTGAAACCTACGGCGTTTCCATTGTTCCCGGCGGCAAGCATCTCAAGATGCGTAAGGTGATCGATGGCGTCGTTTACACGTTCCCGTTACCGACGATTCACGGACGGTTGGTGAAAGCCGTGTACATCGAGAAGGCCAGGGCGCGCTTTAAGCTGACGCCGGACGATGGCGTGAGCGACGAAGAGTTCAACCGCCGGTAGCAAAAAGGGCGGCCACAGGGGGCCGCCCCTACAACGTTGACATGTTGGGCACGCATTCTCGGTCGCGCGGGAGCGCGACCCTCCCGCCGCAATTCTCCGCGCCCTCCGCGGCTCCGCGTGAGACGATCGGTCTTTACTTCCCGACCGCCTGCAAGGCTTCCGCCGTGAACCATTCTTCTTTGTAGTTCAGCGCGGTGTCTTCGCCGGACTTGATGAGTGTGCAGATCATCACGGTGCTGGGCACATGGGTGTCGATGTAGTACTTCGCGGTGGCGAGTTTGGCGCGGTAGAACGAATCGTCGTTGCCCGCGGCGATGGCGCGCTGCGCGACGATGCTCTGCCAGAGGAACTGCCAGGCGATGATCATTTGTGAGAACGCGCGCATGTAGGGCGTGGCGTGGCTGATGTATTCCTCGTGCTTGCCGCTCATGCCGATGCCGCCGAGGTGCATGGTCACGTCGACCACGGCCTCCATCGCCTTGTTCACCTTCGCGGAGACATCGATCAGCTCGACGAATTCGCCCGCCTGCGCCAGCGTCTTGCCGATTTCTTCGCAGACCGCGCGGAAGTTCGCGCCGGCGTTCACGGCCACTTTGCGGCCGAGCAGGTCCATCGCCTGCACTTCGTTCGTGCCTTCGTAGACGGAGAACACGCGGTTGTCGCGCAGGAGTTGCGCAAGCGGGAACTCCTCGATGTAGCCCGCGCCGCCGAAGACTTGCAGGCCGAGCATGACGGACTCGTAAGCCGCGTCCGAACCGTGCGCCTTGCACACGGGCGTGAGAATTTCGAGCAGGCTGTGCGCGTGCTCTTTCTCCTCGCCCTCGGCGAGGCGGTGCGTGTCCGCGAGCCGCGAGCAATACAGCAGCAGCGAGAGCACGCCCTCGACCGCCGCCTTTTGCCGCAGCAACATCCTGCGCACTTCCGGGTGATGCATGATCGTGACTTGCGGCGTCGTCGGGTCGCGCTCGGTCACCGGGCGGCCCTGGACGCGCTCCTGCGCATATTGCAGCGCGCACTGATACGCGGCTGACGCGCCGGCGATCGCCTGCAAGCCCGTGAACAGCCGCGCCTCGTTCATCAACTGGAACATGTACGTCAAGCCCTTGTTCGCCTCGCCGAGCAGCCAGCCGCGGCATTCGTCGTTCTCGCCGAACTTCAACTCCGCCGTCGCCTGGCCCTTGAGCCCGAGCTTGTGCTCGACGCTGGCGGTGTTCACGTCGTTGAACGCGCCGATCGATCCGTCGTCGTTCACGCGGTACTTCGGAACGACGAATAGGCTGATGCCCTTCACGCCCGGAGGCGCGCCGGGCAGCTTGGCCAGCGTCGGGTGGATGATGTTCGGCGTGAGGTCGTGATCGCCGGAGGAAATGAAGCGCTTCGTGCCGCGGATGATGTAGTAGTCCGTCCCGGGCACCGGCGTCGCCGTCGTCGTGATGTCGCCCAGCGAGGTGCCCGCGTTCGGCTCGGTGAGCGCCATCGTCCCGCCCCACTCGCCGGAGTAGAGCTTGTACATGTAGCGGTCTTGCAACTCCTTCGATCCGAAGCTGTCGAGCAGGTGGCCGGCGCCGGTCGCCTGGCCCAGGTACATCGCCGCGGCCGAGTTGCCGGCCATGAACATGTAGGCGGTCGCGAGCTGAATGCTGATCGGGAATTGCTGGCCGCCGTGTTCGTACGAAAAGCTCGGGGCGAACCAGCCGCCTTCTTTGGCCGCCGCCCAAATTTTGTGCATCGCGTCGGGCGCCTTGGTGGTCTTGCCGTCGAAACGCACGCCCTGCCGGTCGAACTCCTGGAAGGAGGGCCAAAACAGCTCCCGCGCGAGCGCATAGGCGGTGTCTAGGGCCATTTCAAAGGTTTCCCTTGAATGATCGGCATGATACGGATACTTTGTTAATGATTCGATATCAAACACTTCGTATAGCAAGAAAGCGAGGTCGCGCCGATCAATCAACTTGTCGCTCATCCAGTGTCCCTCATGTGACCAATGGCCAACTAGTCGGAATCGGGCGGCAGGAAGCCGCCGAATGAAACCGTTTCCCGTATAAAAGTATCCCATCAAATCGCCCGGAAATCAATAGCGGTGTCTG
>JBCLBO010000142.1:0-3516 GCA_038916785.1 Candidatus Hydrogenedentales bacterium
AACCACGACGCCCAAACGATGAAAACGACCTGCAGGACGATGCGGAACCAGAGCAGTCCCAGCGGAATCTCGCTGTACTTGTCCGACGCGTGCTGAATCATCCAGAAGTGTACGGTGAAAAAAACCACCAGGTGCGCGATGATGAACCACGCGCCCAAACGCGAGAGCGCGGGAACCAGCAACATGATTCCGGCGATCACTTCGGTCACACCGCTCAACTGGACCATGAATGCATGCGCGGGGATGTACTCCGGCATCAAGGGGAGATAAAAATCCGGCGCGCGGAAGTGATTTATGCCGCCGAGGATGAAGAACACGGCCAACAAGAACTTGAAGAACAGCTTCGCCCATTTCATCCCTCGCCCTGCCGCGACGCCTGCCGCTCCATCCACGCCGCGATCCGCGCGACGACTTCCTCGGGCAGATCGTGATCGCCCTCGAAGTAATCGGTCTCGACCGGCCAACCCGCCTCGCGCAGTTGCCGCTCGCCTTCCTGGGCCTTGTCGAAACTCATCTGCGTGTCGCCGCGCCCGTGCACGAGGAGCACGGGATAGGGCTCCATCTCGCCCAGCCGAGCCGCGACGTCCGGCGGAAGATCTCCCCCGCACTGGACGACGCCCGCGGGCCGCGCGAGTCCGGCCGCGCCGAGCCGGTGGGCCATCGCGGAGCCCTGACTGAACCCCAGCGCGAAGAGGCGCCGCGGGTCGAAACGGAACTGCCCGCGCACGGCGTCCATGAGCCGCTCCATATATGCCAGGTTGTCGCGGATGGTGTATTCGCGCATGTACCGCGTCATCCAGGAGAACCCGACCTTGCCGCCTTCCCAATACAGTTGGCTCGGGCCCTGCGGCGCGACGACGAGCCAATTACGCTCGCGCAACGGCGCGAAATTTTTGATGAAGCCTTTGCAGGACTGCGCGTAGCCGTGGCTCGCTACGAGGAGCGAAGGCGGCCCGGCCGAGCGCGCGGCCGGCTCCTGCACGGCGAAGTACGCGCTCCACTCAATCGGAAGCCGGTGAATTCCGACCGATCCCTCTTCGAGCACGCGCTCGGTTTTCGTGGATTCCATGTCTCGACTCACGGCTGCCTCATGTAGATCAAACCCCGATTCGCGCTACTATAGGCCAAGCCCGTCGCATATTCACGCCGGGCGGAATCACTGGAACCCCAAATCGTGTCGAGTCGTCGGTCGCGGATTTCCCTGCTCGGACTCGGTCTGACCCTCGCGGCCGGCGGCCACGCGTCCGCGCAGATCGCGCTCGACGCTTCCCGGCCGTTTCATCGCTTCGCCGATGAGTCGGAACACGCCGTCCCGGGCGGGCCCACGGCGGTCAACGTCGGGTGGGACTATTGGACGGGACTCGAACAGCAAAAACCGGTCATGGCCGTCGACGTCCGGGTACCGGTCGACACGAAAAACACCTTCCGCCTCGGCGATCTCATTGATCCCGCGAAACTCTCCCGGGATGCCATGGGCGTGGTCGTCGCCGTCGAAACCGTCTTTGGCCGCAATCACCACTACGTCACCACGCGCGGCGCCGCCAACCCCGCGGACATTCGTCTGTACGCTCTCGCGCCGGACATCGAAGCGCCGAAGGAGCAACGCGTGAAGTCCGCAAGCGCGTGGGCCCGCGAGGTGTTCCCGTTGCCGCGCGAATTCCGCTCTGCGCCGATCGCAATCCCAGCGTCTGGCGCGAGACTCTCCTTCGGCGTCGGCTTCGAAGATCTCCTCGAACAGCTCGGAGTCCGCACGCTCACCGACGCGATCGACGGCGACGGCCGCCGGACCTTCGCCGTGCGCGCGCGGATCCTCGTCGAGGTCGGCGGTGCGCCGCAAGAAATTTTCTCGCAGGAACTCCGCTCCAACACCGCGCAGGCGAACCATCGCCGCTTCCAACACTTCGCCGCGGACCTCTCCGCGTATGCCGGAAAAACGGTAAACGTAGTCTTTCGCTTCGAGCCGCTCGGGAAGGACGGCGATGCCTGCGCCTTCGGCATTCCGCTCTGGGGCAATCCCGTGTTGCTGGCAAACGAGACGCCGTCTCCGAAGAAAAACCTGCTGATCATCAGCCTCGACACGCTACGCGCGGACCACCTCGGGTGCTATGGCTACACGCGCGATACCAGCCCGAACATCGACGCCTTCGCCGCGGACGCGACGCTCTTCGAGGAGTGTCTCTCGACGGCGTCGTGGACCACGCCCGCGCACGCCTCGGCGTTCACGGGGCTCTCGTCGGTGCTGCACGGCGCCGGTGGTCCCGCGGGATTCCGCCTGCGCAACTCCGCGACCACGCTCGCCGAGCTCGCGCGCGCCAACGGCTACCTCACCGCCGCCTTCACGCAGGGCCACGCGATCAGCGGCAGCTTCGGATTCGCGCAGGGCTTCGACCAATACTCGGAGGGCCCGGAATCCGGGATGCCTGCGCAATCGAACGGCGTCGCGGGCGACCTCTTCGCGCAGGGCCGCGCGTGGCTCGACGAATTCGGCAAGGGCCCGTTTTTCCTCTTCATGCACACCTACGAAATCCACGCGCCGTACATCCCGCCCGACCCCTTCCACGGCCGATTCACGAAGGAGCCCATCGGGGACGGCACGCCGGCCAAGCGGATCACCGCGCCGGCTGACCGCGAGCGGATCGAGGCGCTGTATGACGAAGGCATCGCGTACACGGACCATGTCCTCGGGGAATTTTTTGCATACCTGAAAGACTCCGGATTGCTCGATCGCACGAACGTGATCATCATGTCCGATCACGGCGAGGAATTTTGGGATCACGGCAGCGTCCAGCACTCCTTTACCTTGTTCCAGGAACAGTTGCACGTCCCGCTCATCGTGCGCTTCGCCGGCGCCGAGCCGCCCAAGGGCCGCGTCGCGCAGCGCGTGTCGCTCGCGGACGTCTTCGCAACCTCGGTCTCGCTGCTCGGCATCGAACACACGCCGCCGCGCGACTCGATCAGCCTCGTGCCGCTCGTGCTCGACCACGCCGCGCCGTATCCGCGCACGCTATTCCGCTTCGAACTGTACAAAACGAAAGAAAACTACTTCGTCATCGCGGGCCTCGAAGGGCCGCTGAAATACTCCGCGAAAACCTTCTACGACCGCGCGGATTCGCCGCTGCACACCTTCGTGAACGCCACCGGCCAGCCGCTCGCCGCCGGCGAACTCGCGCTGCTCGAAACGCTCGACCCCCTCGACCAGTCCCCGCCGAACATCGAGGAACTGTTCTTCGATCTCTCCGCCGACCCCGGCGAGCATTCGCCCCTCGCCCCAAGCCCAGCGATGCGCGCGCTGCGCCGCGCGCTGCTCGACGACCTCCGCAAGTCATCCGAAGAGGCCCGCCAACGCCTCGAAGCCGCCGGCCTACCCAGCGAACTCACCGACACCGAACGCGAACAGCTCCGCTCGCTGGGTTACGTGGACTAATCAAATTCGCGCCATCCTCGTAGGGGCGGCCCCCCGTGGCCGCCCTAATTCCGCCAACGGCTCCGGTGAACGCAAGGGCGGCCACAGGGGGC
>JBCLBO010000143.1:0-3427 GCA_038916785.1 Candidatus Hydrogenedentales bacterium
TCGCCTTCCACGACATGATGAAGACGAAGATCACCATGCCCGCGGTCTACATGCGCGAGCGCGGCAAGGCGCTGGGCGAGACGTTCAAGAAATTCTCCGCCATCGCGGAGCGCTCCGCCATCTACACGCCGCTGGACTACGCCGACATCCTGGATAACTTGCTCCAGTCCTGGGACATCGAGCACCTCAAGGGCCTCACCGACAAAGCCGAAGCTGCGCAGCAATACCTGTGCAGCCTGCCCGCGCGCTACCGCAAAGTGGCCGAGCGCTTCGCCGGCCGCGCCAAGCCGGAGGACGACTACTCGTTCTCCTGGCTACAGATGGTCCAGGCCGAGCCGAAATCCATCACCGGCTGATCCCGGCATTGGCCGGGCCGTTGTTGCGGCTTGTCATAAATTCCTATCAGAATCCATCCGTGGTTAAATCGCTCTTACTCTTCGTTTCCTTCGTTACCTTCTGTTCAACGGGTGCAGGTCCCTTCGCTCAATCTCCGATCTGCTAGACTCTCTTGTTGCACTCCCGCTAAGGAGGACTCTCTCATGGCACTTGTCCAGGAACGCCACACGCTCGACCTCGGCGCGCCCACACCGGCGCGCAGCCTGCACGAGATTCTCGACGCCCAGCGCGCGGCGTTTCAGCGGGCCGGCGCGACCGGTCTCGCGCACCGGCTCACGGCGCTCGAAAAAATCCAGCGCATTCTGCTCGATCATAAGGACGCGTGGGCGGACGCGATTTCTGCCGACTTCGGAAGCCGTTCGCGCCACGAGACGCTCATGGCGGAAATTTTCACCAGCGTCACCTCGGTCAAGCACTGCCGCGCACACCTCGCCAAGTGGATGCGGCCCAAGCGCGCGCCCATCGCGCTCCAATTCAAGCCCGGGCGCGGCAAAGTCTTCTACCAGCCGCGCGGCGTGGTGGGCGTCATCTCGCCGTGGAACTACCCGCTGCAGCTCGCGATCATCCCGCTGGCGCAGGCGCTTGCCGCGGGCAACCGCGTCATGCTCAAGCCCTCGGAACTCACGCCGCGCACCTCCGAACTCCTCAAGAAAACCATCGCGGAAAATTTCTCTGAAGACGAAGTCGCCGTCATCACCGGCGGTGCGGACATCGGCGCGACTTTTAGCGCGCTGCCCTTCGACCACCTCTTTTACACCGGCTCGACGAATGTCGGCCGCCTCGTGATGCAAGCTGCCGCGCGCAACCTCACGCCCGTCACGCTCGAGCTCGGCGGCAAATCGCCCGTCATCGTCGGCGAGGCGTGCAGCATCAACAAGGCCATGGGCAGCATCGTCGCCGGCAAACTGCTCAACGCGGGCCAGACGTGCGTCGCGCCGGACTACGCCTTCGTCCCCGAGCACAAGCGCGAGAAATTCGTGAAGGCCTTCGAGCAGGCCGCCGGGCGCTTCTACCCCACGCTGGCGGACAACGAGCAGTACACCAGCATCGTCAACGACCGGCACTACCAGCGCATCCGCGGGCTGATCGAGGATGCCAAGGCCAAAGGCGCCACGATCATCGAGTGCAACCCGAATAACGAAGACCTCGCGGCGAAACGCAAAATCGCGCCCACGCTGGTCCTCGGCGCGACCGAAGACATGAAGATCATGCAGGAAGAAATCTTCGGCCCGGTCATGCCCGTCCTCACCTACAAGAGCGAAGACGAAGCGATCGCGTATGTCAACGCGCACCCGCGCCCGCTCGCGCTCTACTACTTCGGCGACAACACCGAAGCGAGCGACAAGGTGATCAACGAGACCATCTCCGGCGGCGCCTGCGTGAACGAGACGCTGTTCCACGTCGCGCAGGAAGAGCTGCCCTTCGGCGGAGTGGGCCCCAGCGGCATCGGCTCCTACCACGGCCTGGCAGGCTTCAAGACCTTCTCCCACGAGAAAGGCGTTTTCTACCAAAGCAAAATCAACGGCGTATGGATGTTCCGCGCGCCCTACGGCAAACTTTTCAATGCGGTGATCAAGCTGCTCATCGGGAAATAACCACAACGCGCCACAATCCGCCCGTTCCCCGGCCCACGCCGGGGAACGTCCTTTTTTTCAACCGCAGAGGACGCGGAGAAGGTCGCAGAGAACGCAGAGGAACCCGGTTATCGGCGAAATCGATCGGTTCGATCCGTAAAATCCGTGGCTGGAAGGGTTAGGTTTTCAGCTCGATCGATTGGCCGATGCGCGGGGCGAATTTTTTCCGGCCGTTGCCGGCGTTCTCCATCATCCACTCGACCGCGGGCGGGTCGCCGTGGACGAAGACGAGGTTTTTGGATTTCACCTCGTCGATGACCTTGCACAGGTCTTGGCGGTGGGCGTGGGCGCTGAAGTAGAACCACTGGCGGTCGTCGCAGACGATCGGCTGCGGCGAGCCGCCGATGCGGAAGGTCAGGCGCTCGCCGGCCTTGGCGGTGCGGACTTTGTATCCGAGCGTTTCGGGGTCGCAGTAGCCGACGAAGAAGATGCCGTGGCGCTGGTCGAGCACGAGGCGCTCGGCGATCATCGCCGAGGGCGTGTTCTCGACCATCATGCCGGAGGTGGCGACGATGATGCAGGGTTCGGACGTGAGCTCGCGCACGACGCGCGGGTCCCACACGTCGCCGACGGAGCCGAAATTCTCCAGCGGCGTCATCATGATGTTTCGTTTCAATTCGTCGTGGAACCGCTGATAAATCTCGTAGATCGCGCGGCCGAGTCCGGAGGCGTACACGGGAACGTCCGGGATTTTCCCGCGGTGTTGCAGGCGAGCGATCATGTTTAGCACTTCTTGCGTGCGGCCGAGCGCGAAGCTGGGAATGAGCACGACGCCCTCGCGCCGGATGACCCGCGTGATCGCCTCGGCGAAGCGGCCGACCTCGGTCTTGTATTCGATTTCGTGCGCGACGTCGTTCGAGCCGTAGGTCGATTCGATGATGAGCGTGTCGACGTCGCGCGCTTCGGGCGGCAGCTTGATGCCCGGAAGCAGTTCCTGTTCGATGACGCAGATGTCGCCGGTGTAGAGGACGCTGTGTCCCGGCGAGGTGATGCGCGTGCAGGCCGCGCCGAGGACGTGGCCCGCGGGACTGAAGGTGACCGTGACGTCCTTGCCCGGACGAATGGTGAACTCGCGGCCCATGGGGATGCCGCGGCCCAGGCGGCGGACTGTCGCGGCCACGTCGTCGCGCGAGTACAGCGGATAGTCCTCGATCCCGCGCTCGACGCGCATTTTCTCCATCACGGAGACGCTGTTGCCGAGCATGCGTTCGAGGATGGCGACCGTGGCGTCCGTGGCGTAGGGCGTGGCCGTGGGGAACATTTTAAGGAAATAGGGCAGCGAGGCGCAGTGATCGTGGTGGGCGTGCGAAACGATGACGGCGTCGGGCGCGCGGCGCAGTTGGCCGAAATCGGGCAGGCTCGCGCGGCCCTCTTTCTTCGGGTGCAGGCCGGAATCG
>JBCLBO010000144.1:0-3378 GCA_038916785.1 Candidatus Hydrogenedentales bacterium
AGGGCGAATTATACACCGATGGACCGTGATGAACAGCGATCACTGTTTTAAAGACGACCCATTCGAACTCCGTCCGTATCCATCATTTCCTAAAATTCTCTAGCGCGCTATTGCCAGCGCCACGCTACCGGCGTCCCTTTGGCGTTGATCCGGAATTCGAACCAGGGCGGTGTGCGAATTACTGAGGACTTCACCACGATTGTGTTTCGTCCCTGTTTGAACACGACTGGACCCTTGAATACTCCTAGCGCGTCGTCGAGCGCCGATTGTGGAGGGGATTCATACGTGAGGCGGCCGTTCAGCCAGAGTTTTGCTGCGCCGATGTGCCGCAGTTCGAGTTCCGGCTCCGAGCGTCCGTCGCCGGCGATTTCGCCGTATGCGTAGAAGGTGCCCCCGAGCGGATCGGTCAAGAAAGTGTTCGGGGAAACGGCTTCGATGACGTCCAGCGTATCGATGTTTTTCGGGCCCTGGTGCCATGCGGTCCAGGTCAGCGCGCGGAAGAGTCCTACGTAGGCCGCGTCTGGCTCGTATGCCGTTTCCGGCGGGTAGACCGCGCTGTGCCCTGCGCCGTCGGGGTTGGGGAAGGGTCCGATGACGCGCCATGTTCTCAGGCGGGCGCGTTCGTGGCGCAGCCATTCGACCGCCTTCATTTCGGCGCGCGCGATGCCGGCGTAGGGTAGTGCGCGGCGCTCGGAGTAGCGCAGCAGATTGATGAATAGGCGATCGGCGACGGGGTCCTGGCCGAGCCGTTCGAGGAGCCGCAGCGAGGTGAACACGATGCGTCCGTTTCCGAAGTGGCGCACGGCCACGACGGCGCCCGGCCCGGCGTCCTGCGCCATGACGGGCGCGATATCGTCTTCGCTGTCGCCGGCGATGAAACGCTGCGAGAGCACGCCGCGGTATGGCCTGCCTAGCGGCGCTCCGGCCGGGAGACCTTCGAATACGGGGTGCAGGCGACCGAGCACCGCGCCGCCGCGGCCGCCATGGCGCAGGAGCGATTTCACGTCTGCCTGCACTGGGGCGGACAGCGTTGCGCTGAGGTCCGCCCAGTCCTGTGGCGGGTCGAATACGATGGCCACGGCGCCTTCGCGCACCCGGCCGAGGACCTGGCCGAGGGGATTTTCCGGGTAGGCGCGGATCGATCGGGCGAGGGGCGGCACGAGTATGACCTGGGCGGCTGGGTCGAAGTGGGGCGCGAGCGCTCGCAGGGCGCCGGACCACGCGCCGGCGGGGTCGAGCACATCGATCGAGCCTTTCCAGGGTTCGACTGGCGGACTCACGAAGAATCCGGCCTGGCCTTCGACCGCGAGACCCTGATCGGCCAAGAGCTGCACCACGAAGCGATGCGGGCCAGTCGAACCGGAGGCGGAGACTGTGCCGGTCCAGAGCTCCTTGCCGTGCTTGGGGATTTTCACGCCGCGTTTCTTTTTCCATAGCGTCTGGTTGGTTGGGCCGACCACTTGAAGCGACATTTCCGCGCGGCCTTCGAGCTTGGCGTCGTTTAGCAGGAGGACGGAGACTTCGACTTCCTCGCGGGGGACGAGGTTCGTCCGCGCGAGCGTGATCACGGCGCGCACGGGCGCTTGGGCCTCCTTGAACGCCGCGAGCGAGATGTCCGTCGATCTTTTGTCAGGCCCCAGCGCGTCCTCGAAGCAGTATGCCGCGACGCGGGGGTTCGCCCGGAGTTGTTCCGCGCAGGTGCGCAGCCCTTCGGCGGCGTGACCGGCGAACTCCGGACCGGAGTCGTCCGCTGGTGCGGTGAAGCCGAAAACGGACACGGTATTGAGGGCGTTCGTATGGCCGAGATGAGACAGGAACGATTCGGTTTCGCGCGAAACGGGAGAGAAGGTGCGGACTTCGACGGGTTCGAAGCGTTCGGCGTGCATTTGGAAAGGCCGGAAGACTTGGCCGACGCGGTCTTTGGCCGGGTAGCTGACGACCGGCCGCATGGGGTCTGCGTCCCGAAGTGCCGCGAGCCATTCGTCCGATCCGGACATCCATTCCCAAAACAACAGGGAAGGATGATGATGGACTCGCCGGACGAACTGCTGAAGGGCGTCGGCGTTTCTTGACTGTTCCATCTGCAATGAAATCAATAGACCTAGCGAGTCGGCTACTTCGAGCAGTGAATTGATCCCGTCGTTGTCGCACCGGCATCGGAGCCAATTGAATCCGGCGTCGCGGAGGGACGTGGCGTAGGTTCGAAGGTCTCCGGCTGACTCGAGGACGGGAGGGCAGCGCACGCCCTTGAGCAAGGTGGGCCGCTGGTTGATTGTGAAGCGTTGCTCCTGGACAGAGACTTCGCGCATTCCGACGGGCAGGCTTATCGGGTCGCCGATATCGGCGCGGCAGCGCAGGGTGTAGAGCTGCGGAGTGGAGGGGGTCCAGGGGGTGAATTCCGTGAAGATCAGCGTGTGCGGGCCGGGCGGGCCCTCGACGCGGAGGCCCGCTTCCGGGATTTCCAGGGTGACCTTCGTCGCGCCGGGCCAGTCGACCTGCGCTTGCAAGCGTTTGCGCCGCGGATCGGGGTGGACGGTGAGGTGGGGCGTTGGCATAGCGCGTCCGCGGCGGTTCCCGGGTTCAACTGGCATCTCGGCCCCGCGGACTCGGTCGCGGAGCGTCTGCCGCTAAGCCTGCCTGACTTGCCCCAAGGGTTGCAAGGGGATCTGCGATGGTAGGGCGGTCATGACCCGCCCTACCATCGCAGTGTTCGAAGGAGCAACAGAGTGGAAGCGGCGTCTCGCCGCTTCTGAAGAGCCGGGACGGCTCTTCCACGCTGATTCTTACGACCGGTTGCTAGTACCTCCAAAACGCCACAAGAAGCATCGCAAAGCCGATAAGGGTCTTGGCGAACATCCCGGCGATTTTCCCGAGGGCCGCGCCGAAGCCTGCTTTGGCGGCTTCTTCCAGGCGGCGGCGCGATACGAGCACTTCGTAGAGTCCCGCGAACACGAAGGCGCCGGCGCAGGCGCCGATGATGGTCCCGAGGATTGGCACGATCGGAGTGCCTACGGCCGCGCCCACGAGCGTGCCCACGATCGCCGAGAGCATCGCGCCCTTGCCGCCTCCGAAGCGGGCGGTCCCGGCGCCGGCGGCGCCGGCCTCGATCACTTCGCCGAGCGCGGCTAGTAGAAGCAGCACGGGGATGGTCCATCCGGCGAAGTGGTCGAAGCCGGTGATCGCCGCGGCCGTCCCCACGGCGAGCAAAATGATCCAATTGCCGAAGAGGCCGAGCATGTCGAGCGCGAGTCCGGCGAGTACCGCGAGTCCGAAGGCGGTCCAGCCGAGGACGGCCAGGCTAATCGAAAAAATCTCGGACATGTCTGTTCACGCTCCGCGGCCGCGCGACTTATCCGCGGTCCTTGGTGGATCGTTTGC
>JBCLBO010000145.1:0-3282 GCA_038916785.1 Candidatus Hydrogenedentales bacterium
CCTTGGTCTTTCACCAATGCTCGTCACACTACTTCCCCGCCTTGAAGGTCTTGACGAATTCCGCCGTCAGATCGATATAGGTGTATCCGTGCTCGAAGGTCGCCTCGATATGGCTGAACTCCGCCAGCTCGTTGAAGGTGGAAATGTGCAGCCAGTCCGGATTCGAGCTCATCGCCGCCTCGAAGGTGCCACGGTAGTAGGCGCCCGCAGGGTCGTCCGGATAATTCACGCCGAACTTCGTGCGGTCCTTCCACCCCGCGCCCAAGAAGCCGCCGCCCGCCGTCGTGCGCCCCGGATTGCGCGTCTCGTCGTAGCCCGGCGAAATCGTCGCATGGTGTTGCGCGGGTTTGCCGTTCTTGGCGCCCTCGCCCGCGTTGTATGCGTTGATGCGCCCGCGCATGGCCTTCATGAAGTCCGCGAGTTGCACATCCTCAATATCGACCAGCGTGTATTCCTCCAGCGAGCGGAACGGCCCGAGGTACTCCGCGCCCTTACCGCCCTGATAGCTGCCGGACATAATCGGAAAGGCCTTGATCCCCGCCTGCTCCAGCCGATCGAAGATCCCTTTCCACTCCGCCGGCGTATGCCCCCACGCCGTCCACACCATCACCACCGGCTGCCCCTCCACCTTCAACATCGCCGAATTGTCCTTGTACCGGTTCAGGAAGTAGTACAAGTCGTGGTACACCTCCTCGATCGGGAACCGCCCGTGCTCGAAGTCGATCGTGATTTTCAAGTTGTGCGCGGCGGCCTTCTCGAAAATCGTATCGAGGATCGCGTTCGGCCCGTTCTCCTTCTCGTCGTACCACCACGACACCGCGAGCGCATCGATCAGCGCGCGGTTCATCTGCTGCATGTGCTTCTCGATGATCGCCGGGTCCCACGAGTTGTACGCGCCCACCACCGGGTGCAGGCCCTCCAGCCCCTCCATCCGCCCGCCCTCGGCCTTCGTCTTGAGCCAGTTATCTTCCTTGAACCAAATATAGTAGTAGGCCAGCACCACCTTGTCCGTGAACGCGAAGCCCTGCGAGGCGTCCGCCGCTGAAGCACTGGAGAACGTGCCGGGAACAAGCCAACAACCCATTACGAAGAGGGCCAAGAGAGTCTTTTTCATCGTCCACCAGTATCGATCAATTGCGCCCAATCAATCATTTTCCGCCACGATCTACTCTAGCAAAAAGTTAGACAGCGCGGCTCGATCGGTCGTGCGGGGCTACAGCCGATTGGCGCCGGACACCCGCGACGTCGATGCGACAGACCGATCGGAATCATCGGCACGACGAATGGTGCGCCCTGTAGGGGCACGTGATAGTAGCCCGGCACTTCAGTGCCGGGTGCCGGGTGGGCGACCCAGGAGAAAAGGGAGTCCCGTAGGGACGGCTGAACGTCGAAACGCGCGGGCTTCAGCCGTCCCTACGGGACTTGTCCGTGGTGGCACCCGTATACCCGCCGTTGAAACGGCGGGCTACTATCGGTCGTCCCTCCGGGACTCTTGCCATTCTCGGTAAACACCGAGGCCAAATTAGCGGGATGAACGCGCATCGAGCGCCGCGCTTGCGGGCAGTGGCCACGATCTTTATCGTAGCCGCTTGGATTCGACGAGGAGCCGCGTGTGAGCTGGCAGGACGAGGTCGATGAATTGCACCGGCGCGAAGAACTCGCGCGGCAAATGGGCGGGCCAGAGCGCATCGCGCGGCACCACGCGAACCACCGGCTCACCGTGCGTGAGCGCATCGCCAAACTGATCGATCCGGGCACATTCCACGAAATCGGCGCACTCGCCGGCCGAGCGGCCTACGACGATGCGGGCCACCTGAAAGAGTTCACACCCACGAATTTCGTGCTCGGCACCGGCCTCATCGGCGGACGCAAAGTCGTGATCGGCGGCGACGACTTCACCGTGCGCGGAGGCGCGGCCGACGCCAAGATCGGCGACAAGAGCGGCTACGGCGAAAAGCTCGCGTTGCACATGCGCCTCCCGCTCGTGCGGCTCATCGACGGCAGCGGCGGCGGCGGCAGCGTCAAGACGCTGGAAATGACGGGCCACTCCTACATCCCCGAGTTGCACGGCTTCGAGACCACCGTCAAACTGATGGGCCAGGTCCCCGTCGTCTGCGCGTGCATGGGCTCCGTCGCCGGTCTCGGCGCGGTCCGCGTGACGCTCTCGCATTTCTCGCTCATGGTGCGCGGCAGCAGCCAGCTCTTCGTCGCAGGCCCGCCGGTCGTCGAGCGCAGCTTCGGCCACAGAGTCGAGAAGGAAGAGCTCGGCGGCTCCGCGATCCACGCGCGCGAAAGCGGCGCGGTGGACAACGAAGTGGAGTCCGAAGAGGAGGCCTTCGATACCATCCGCCGCTTCCTCTCCTATCTGCCGCAGAATGTCTACAACATCCCAGCGCGCACCGAACCCGCCGACGATCCCCGCCGTCGCGACGAATCGCTGCTCTCGGTCATCCCGCACGACCGCCGCCGCATGTACGAAGTGCGCGATATCCTTCGCGCCGTGCTGGACTGCGACTCGTTCTTCGAGACGGCGCCGCTCTACGGCCGCTCGCTGGTAACCGGCCTCGCACGGCTCGACGGATTCCCGGTCGGCGTCATGGCGAACGACACCAAGCACCAGGGCGGCGCGGTCGATGCTCCGGCCAGCGAGAAAATGATGCGTTTCGTCGATCTCTGCGACACCTTCCACCTGCCGGTCGTCTACTTCGTCGACAACCCCGGGTTCCTCATCGGCGAGACGGCCGAACGCGAAGGCACCGTCCGCCTCGGCGCGCGCGCCTTGGCCGCGTGTTTCCAGTCGAGCGTGCCCTGGGTTTCCGTCATCATTCGCCGGTGCTACGGCGTCGCCGGCGCCGGCCACGCCAGCAGCGACGGCCTCAACTTCCGCTACGCCTGGCCCTCCGCCGACTGGGGCTCGCTCCCCATCGAGGGCGGTGTTCAAGCCGCGTACCGCCGCGACATCGAATCCGCACCGGACCCCGACGCGCGCCGCCGCGAACTCGAAGCCATGCTCGAACCATTCCGTTCACCCTTCCGCACCGCCGAGGCCTTCGGCGTCGAAGAAATCATCGACCCGCGCGACACTCGCCCACTGCTCTGCGACTGGATTCACACGGCCTACGAAATCCTGCCCGCGCAAGCCGGGCCCAAGCCAAAAACGTCCCGCCCTTAACCGCGCTACTTCGACTTCTCCCTAAAATTAGCAGCCTCCCGGTTTGATCTGTTACCCATCCGCCCGGTTCGTACCCTCCCGTAGCCGACCCCGAAGGGGTCACAGAAATT
>JBCLBO010000146.1:0-3195 GCA_038916785.1 Candidatus Hydrogenedentales bacterium
ATGCGGCCCTGTTCGTCATTGATGAGCTTGTCGAGTGTCTCTTGCGGCGTGTTCTCCCGCTTCGACATCTGGCCCGCCATCGCGATCGCACGTACGCGTTCGTCCGTGGACTTGGACGTATCCAGCGCATCGCGCAGCAGATCGGGTACGAAGGCAGCCCGCCGTGCCTCGCCGATGAACGCCATGGCCGCCGGGCGCGAAGCGGTATCCGCGAGTTGCAAGCGCAGGTAGGCGTCGATGCCGCTGGCGTCCACGGCCGTGCGCCACACATCACCGCCGTCGCGCGCGAGCAGCGCCAGCGCGTGCGCCGCCGTTTCTGGCTGCTCCGAAAACACCTGCGCGGCAATTTCCGCGCCCGCCTCCGGGGTCCCGATGGCGTCCAGCGCCTCAAGCGCAAGTTGCCGAAGTTCGAGCGGCAGCGCGGACTCGTTCGCGGCGTCGCGCGCGGCGCCGAAGGCCGCGGCAGGGTGAAGCTGAATCGCGAGTCCCGCGAGGCGCGCGTCCCACGCCGGGTCGGCCTTCGCGACGATCGACCTCCACGCTTCGTCCTCGCGCCCGCGAAGCGCGATGCCGATCGCCTCGCGATAGAAGCGGTCGGCGCCATCGTAGCGCAGCGCGAGTTTAATTATGGTCTCATCCACGAATTTGTCGCGCGGGGCGCGCGCAAGCTCGACCAGCATCTGCCGACGCACCATCGAGGATTCATCTATCAGAAACTCCAGATGGCTGAGCAGGGACATCGGGTCGTGGGCCGCCAAGACGCGCACGACTTGCACCCGTTCGTCCGCGTGCTCTCTCATTGCCGCCGCAAAAATCGCCGCCCCGCCTGCGGTATGTGGCGCGATCAACCATAGCGCCCGCGCGCGTGTGACGGCGTCCCGATCCTGCGCCCGTTGCTCCAGCAATGTCGTGTCGTCTTTGGCGAGTCGCGCATTCAGAACCTCCCAGGCGAGATATCGCCGCGCGACGTTGGGTGACGTGAAAGCCTCGCGCAGACCGGCGTCGGATTTCAGATCGAGCGCGGGTGGGGTGTACTTCGCGCCTTTTGCCGCCAGCCGGTACACGCGTCCGCGCACGACGTCGCCCATGCGGTGCCCGCCGACGCCTGGGTCATACCAATCCGCGACGAAGAGCGAGCCGTCCGGCGCGGCGGTTACGTCCACCGGGCGGAACCACGAGTCGCCTTCGCAGCGCAGCAGCACTTCCATCTCCGCGGAGAAGCCTGCGCCGTCGGGTTTCATGCGGAACGCGCGGATTTCGCCGGGCCCCGCCTCGGCGTGGATGAGCGCGCCCCAGACGCGCTCCGGTAGCGCGCGGCCCTCGTAGACCATCAGGCCGCAGGGCGAGCCGAAGCCCACGCGAATCATCCGCGGCACGACGCCCGGCCGGTCCATGTTCCAGTGCACCGCCTCAAGGCGCCGGTCGCCCTTGCGCTTGGGCCAGTAGCCGTAGTTGCCGCCTTCCATCACATAGTTGATGCGCGTGTTCTCGTTGCCGTCGTCGTCGTTGTCGGAGATGAACACATTGCCGAAAGAATCGACCGCCGGTTCATACGGATTGCGCATGCCCTGCGCGAGCCATTCGAGGCGAGCACCTTCGAGGTCCGTTCGCAGTACCGTCGCCGCCATCAGCGGCGCGTCTTTTCCGGCGTGGACGCGATTCCCGTGTTTGTCGGTCACGTCAAGCCCCTGGTCGCCGTTGCTCATATACAGGTGGCCGTCCGCGGCCCAGTTCACGCCGTGGATTGCGTGGTCGTTGTCGACGCCGCCAAATCCGGTGAGGATGACCGTCCGCTTGTCCGCCACGCCGTCGCCGTTCGTGTCTTCGAGGTAGAAGAGGTCCGGCGATTGACAAACGTACACGCGGCTGCCGAGGACGGCGATGCCCATCGGCGCCTGCAGCGTGGGGTCCTGGTAAAAGGTCGTTGCCTTGTCGCACGTCCCATCGCCGTCGGTGTCTTCCAGAATACGAATCCGGTCGCCGAGTTCCGCCGTGCGCGGCTGGTTGAACTGGCGGTAGTTGACCGCCTCCGCGATCCACACGCGCCCGCGCGCGTCGACATCCATCGAAGTCGGATTCCACAAGTCCGGCTCGGAGGCGAACAACGACACCTCGAACCCGTCCGCCACGTTCATGCGCGCGAGCGCTTCTTGCGGCGCGAGTTGCGCGGAGGCGCCTGACCCCATCGCGGTGAAACACGCGGCGAAGACCAAGAGACGTGAAAAGCGGCGAAGAATCATGGTGTCTAGGACTCCCGATAGGAACGGGCAATACACTACGCGACGAAACGCAGCCGCGCCAACCGTCAGACCCAAACGTCCGGCCCGGCCTCAAACACATTGTGTTACCCGTGCGCCCGGTTTGATCCGTTACCCACGCGCCCGGTTTGATCCGTTACCTACGCGCCCGGTTTAATCTGTTACCCTTTTCTCCGGTTCGTGCCGAGTCGAGGTGTGTCCCGGAGGGACGACCGATAGTAGCCCGCCGATTCATCGGCGGGTGGCTCATGCCCCAAAAATCGAAGTCCCGTAGGGACGACTGATCGCGGATATGGGCTCGTGTCAGCCGTCCCTCCGGGACTTTTTTTGAGAATCCTGAACCCGGCACTGAAGTGCCGGGCTACTATCAGGTGCCCCTACCGGGGCGCGGGACTTGGTCCACTAACAAGAGAAGTGAATTGTCTTCGAAATTGGGGAACCAGTGAACCTCGCCTGCCATCACTCCATCGGATACCGCAGTCCCCACTGGCGGCGAATCGCGTCCAGCGTGTCCATGACTTCGAGCGTGACCCGGTGCGGCATCGTCTGGCTCTCGAGGCGCCCCGCGCGCAGACAGGCCTGCGCCTCGCGCGCTTCGTATTCATAGCCATTGCACGCATGCGGAAACGAAAGCGTCGTCGGCGCGCCCTCGGCGGGAAGCAGGCTGACTTTGGTCGCGTTCCAAAACGTGTCGTGCAAGCGAATCATGCCCGCCGTGCCCATGATGCACGCGTCGTGCGGCGTTTGGGTCTGGATCGCGCTACCGAGCACGGCGATCCCACCGCCTTCGTACCCCAGCAGAATCCCGGCCTGCTCGTCCACGCCGCCGCGCCCGAGAAAGGCCATACTCTCGATGCGCGCCGGCGACTTTCCGAAGGCCAGGTGCGCCAGCGTGATCGGATAGATGCCCACGTCGAGCAGGCTGCCGCCGCCGAGC
>JBCLBO010000147.1:0-3173 GCA_038916785.1 Candidatus Hydrogenedentales bacterium
GCCCTCCGCTTGCACCGCACCGGACTCGGGTCTATATTGATGGCGGGGCTGTTTCGGGGGAACATCGTGCGCGCCACTGTCCGCATATCCTTTCTGCTCGCCGGGTTGGCTGCGTGTTTCGCGCTCGGATTTCTCGCGCACCGCGACGGCCGGCCCGGCGCGGCCCTGCACCGCGTCATCAAGCCGGGTGTCGAGGCGGCGAAGGTTCCCGGCGGGCAGCGGCCGCCGGGCGAATGGCTGCCCGCGGCGGGCCGCGCCGCGGGGCTGAACGGCGAGGATCGCGAGATGCTCGCTTCGATCGGGTATTCCGGCGTGACGGCGGCCGCGCCGATGCGATCGGGCGTGACGGTGTACGACGCTACGCGCGCGCAGCTTGGCCTTAACCTGTATATCTCCGGCCACGCACCAGAAGCGGTCTTGACGGACATGGATGGCGGCGCGCGCCACCGTTGGGCGTATGATTTCGCGGAGCTTTGGCCGGGTTACGAGCCGCCGGATTTTGTGCGGATCACCGGTCACCAGTATTGGCGGCGGGTCCATGCGTTCCCCAATGGCGACCTCCTCGCGCTGCACGAGGGCGTGGGGCTCGTGAAGCTCGATCGCGATTCGAAGCTGCTGTGGAAGCGCCGTGACAATTTTCACCACGATTTTGCGGTCACGGCGGACGGGCTCCTCTATGCGCTCAACCGCACGATGCGGCCGATGACGGCCTCGCCGGGCGAGGAACCATTCATCATGGAGCCGGTCCTCAGCGTGCTCGATGCGGACGGAAACGAGCTTCGCCGCGTGCCGCTCATCCCTTGCTTCGAGAATTCCGATTATGCGCCGATGCTGGCGCGCATGCCGAAGTCGGGCGATCTATTTCATGAGAATTCGATTCAAGTATTCGACGGGAGTCTGGCCGGCCGATCGCCGCTATTCGCCGCTGGAAACGTGCTGATTTCGGTGTGGACGCTGGACGCGATCGCGATCGTGGACCTCGACCGGCAGCGCGTCGTGTGGGCGATGACGGGCCTGTGGCACCGGCAGCACGAGTCCTCGCTGCTGCCGAACGGGCATATGCTCGTCTTCGACAACCGCGGCAATCGCGGCGGATCGCGCATCGTCGAGTTCGATCCCTTCACGCAGGAGATCGCGTGGGCGTACGCGCCCGAGCGGCCGGAGGATTTTCACAGCGAATGGTGCGGCGGGCTTCAGCGCCAGGCGAATGGAAACACGCTGGTCACCGAGACGAACAACGGCCGCGCGTTCGAGGTAGCGCCGAACGGGGAAATCGTTTGGGAATTCGTCAACCCGAACCAGGCCGAGGTGAATGGCGAAATGCTGATCTCGTCCCTGTGGAAGGTCACGCGCCTGCCGGACGACTTCGGCGCGGACTGGCTCCCGCCCGCCGATGACTAAGCCGCCTAAGCGCGCATCAATGCGGACGCGCGCGATTAATCTTGCGGTAGTGCTCGTTGCGACGCTGTTTGCCGCCGTGGCCGCGGAGCCTGTGCTGCGCCTTCGCTACGCCGAGCCGCTCCCTCCAGTGCCGGCGGCGGTGATCGAGATGCAACCCTTCCTCCGGCCCGATCCGGCGGTGGGCTACACCTGGGAGCCCAATGTATCGTCGGAGCGCGGAATCGTTTTTCATAACGCGGACATCGAATACGATCCCCTATCAACGGACGAATTTGGCGTGGCGAATCCGCCCGAGGCGATCGCGCGGCGCGCGGCGGGCGACCCGGTGCGGGTGCTGGGTCTGGGCGACTCGTTTATGGAGATGGCGGCGACCGGTTTCCATCGCGCGTTCGCCGAACACGGCACGATGTACTACAGCCTCGCGGTGCAGCGCCACGCGCCGCCGCAGTATGCCGCCCTTTTTGAACAGCACGGTTTGGCGATGAAGCCGGACATAGTCTTGATCGGACTTTTCGAGAACGACTTCATCGAGACGGAGGACTTCGAAAACTGGCGGCGCTCCGGCATCGACTGGTTTTCCTACCACTCGGGCACCTGGTGCGGGCGGCCCGTGCCGGTCAGCGCCTCCGGACGATTCGTGCGGACGTGGTTGCGCGGGTACGAAGGGCTGGCGAACGTGTTGCGCGTGCGGCTACGCGGCGAGCGTATGAGCGTGACCGGACCCACGGATCATCAGGTCGCGCGCGTGACGGACTACCTCTCGGCGGTCGCCGCGCGCTCACGCGAAAACGGGATTGCGTTGTGGATCGTCCTCATACCCAGTAAACCGACCGCGCGCGGCGAGACGACGGCGGAAGCCACAGCCTTCGACCGGGTGATGTCGGCGGTCGGCAGTTCTGTGGCGGGCGTGATCGACCTGCGGCCGGTGTTCCAGGGGCATCCCGATCCCGCTTCGCTGTATTATCGCGAGGACGGGCATTGGAATCGCGCGGGGGTCGCGCTGGCCGCGCAGACGATCCTGGGGCGGCTCGACACGGCGGGCACGAGCACGGGGCCTGCCGCTTCACCTACGACGGAGTCCGATGAATCTCGAAGCCATTGAACAGCATGTGCTGAGTTATCTGGGCCAGACCTCCAACCCACTCGTGCGGATTGATGTCGTGTACGCGCACTTGCGCGATAGCGGGCTCGCGGACGGTCTCGACGTCGCACAACTGAAATCCTTTCTTGCGCGCCACGAGCTGTTTCGCGTCATGGACGCGCCCCTGCCTTCGCCGGGCGGGATGCGGAGCAACGCCGCGTCTGAACCCGATGACGCCTATGCCATCCTGGCGACGCGTGTGCCCTCGCCCGAGCAGCTCTCGGCGATGATGCTCGATCAGCTCGTCGCGCTCGAAGGCGCGCTCCTCGCGGCCCGCGCGCAGGCGCTGGATCTCGGCGATCCGGCGCGCACCGGGCCGATTGAGATGGCCCTGCGCCGTGCCGCGGCGCTGCGCGGGAAGCTCGCCGCGCGGCCGGACGCGAAGAACAACTGAGCGGAGCGAAGACCGGTGCGAGCCGCGAAGCCGGGCGCGCTACGCGTAGCGTGCGGCGCAGCATCTCGCGGCGTACTGCCAACCTGTCATTGCGAGCGGTAGCGAAGCAATCTCGGCCGGCGGCCACACACCATCTGGCAACCCTCGCTCCGCCTCGAGGCGCGGGAGAAGACCGCGAGGCGGAGCGGAGCGTCGTGACGAGTAGAGATTGGGCGGTTTCCCCTCCTCGGGTCAGTC
>JBCLBO010000148.1:0-3134 GCA_038916785.1 Candidatus Hydrogenedentales bacterium
GACGCAAATTTACTGTTGCCGCCCTTGGCGACGATTGACGGGCGGGTAGTGGCTGTACGTGATGGGCAACCCGTGGCAGACTTCCGAATCCGGCCCGAAGCCATCGCAGGCTCGCTCATGCCCGAGGAGGGGCAATACAAGCGGGTCCGGGATGATCAGGGCCGCTTCACGCTCGACCGAATCAAGGCCGGCACGAAGGAATTGCGCGTGAGCGCAAAAGGTTTCGCCGACGCGGTGATCACGTTTCCCGCCGTGCGCGCGGACGAGGCGCGCGAGGGGCTCGTGATCAGGCTCGACACCGGTGCGGTCCTTCAAGGGCGCGTGGTGGACGCGCAAGGCCGGAGCGTGAAATTCGCCCGAGTCTCCGGCGGAACACCGCGCCGGGGGGCCGTCTCGGAAACCGATGGGTCGTTCTCTCTCGATTCGCTCCCGGCCGGGCCGATCGAACTCACGGTAAAACACGAGAACTACGCACCGAAGGTCGTGCAGGTGGGACTCGCGCGCGGCATCATCAACCGGACAACGATTGTACTCGACGAGGGCGCAGTCCTCGAAGGCGAAATCACCTTTGGCGGCAAGGGCGCTCCCGGAGACATCTCGGTCCACCATGAGTCCGGAACGACCCAGAATGCACAAGCCGCGGAGGACGGGCATTACCGAATCGAGGGTGTGCCCGATGGACGCCTGCGCGTGGAATGTACGGTCGAGCCCGTTGGCTGCGCGGGAACCCGGTCCAAGTCGAAAGAGATCGCGGTCGCGGATGGCGTGGCACCGGGCGTGGACTTTGATTTTCCATCGGGCACCGCGGAGGTCCAGGGCACGGTATTCACCGCACCCGGGACGCCGTATCGCGGGGGCGGTAGAGTCATCGCGCTCTACAACGACTTTACTCTGGACGGCCCAACTCTTGGCACGATACGCGCGGAGATTACTCTGAGCGGGACCTACTCTATTTGCCTTCCGAGCGGCGGCGTCAGTCTGTCGATAATGCTTCTTGATACTAGCGGATATGAGGGTTCGATCCCGTTGAATTTCACGTTAGAGTTGCAAGATGGAGAGCACCTGCGCAGGGATGTTGTTCTGTACGGCGGCGCGACCTTGCGGATCACGCTGACCGAGGGGAACGCTCGCACCGGCTCTGCCGTACTGGTGTTCGCGGGCGAGGTCGCCGTGCGCGAAATCACCGAATCGTTCATGAATTCCGTTTCGGTCATCGGCCAGGCGCCCATCGACATACGCGGGACCGCGACGGTGCGGGGCCTGGCGCCGGGGACATACACCGTCCTCGCGACTGCGTTCCCAACGCCGGACGAAGTGCGCGCTGGTTCGCTTCTATCGGTGTTGGGCGCCGCGACGGTAGTTGTCGCGCAAGATCAGGAACTCGACCTCTCGATTTCCACGAGGCTGAACTGATCCTCCCGCGCCGCCGTTTCCGCACGGAGAAGGAGCGCGGTGGGTTACAGAGCATAATTGGGGCCGCGAATCACTTCGATCGGATAGACTAATCGCCACAGTGATCGCTGCTTTCGGGAGTCGTCTCATTAAGTGCCTGACCGTCCTAGTCGGACTCTGCGTCGCCGGATTGCCGGCGCACGCCGAGAGGTCGTGGCTGCCTCTGGAGCAATTTGACCGGCTACATGTGGTCCTCGCGGCGGACGCGCCGGAACCTGAGCAGATCGCCGCGCGGCGATTCGTCGAGCACTGGCGGCTGTCGACGGGCGTCACGTTGCAACAGTCGAGCGGGCCGGTTACCGGCGGTGTAAACGTCTGGATCGGCTCGGCCGCGCAACGCGCGTTTCCAGCGGAGTTTTCTGCGCGCCAGCTATCCGCCGACGGCTCCTTCATCCTCACGCTGCCGCGCCGCGGCGCGAAGGACGGCGCAGCCAGCGATCTCATCCTCGCGGGCGGCGGGCCGCGCGGGACGTTGAGCGCCGAATGGGGATTCTTCGAGCGTTTCCTGGGCGCGCGCGCGTATGCCCCCGGGGTTCTGAAGTTTCCCGAGCCGCGAGACGGAATCCCCTTCATTGACTGGCGGGATGAGCCGGTTTTCGAATACCGCGATACGAATTATCGCGCCTTCCTGGAGAATCCGTGGCTGGCGAGTCTGAACGGCTTGAATGGCCAATGGTCCAACGTGCCCGAGCGACTCGGCGGTCACATCGGTTTCGTGCACGGCTTGGCGGGTCACGGACACACGTTTCACCACTTCGTTAATCCCGAAGAACACTTCGATACGCACCCCGAATACTTCGCGGAGATCGGCGGAGAACGCATCAAATACGCGCAGCTCTGCCTGACCAATCCGGACGTGCTCGCGATCACGATCGATCGCGCGCGTCGTTACTTGCGCGAGGCCGCGCCGGACGAGCGCATCCTGAGCGTCTCGCAGATGGACTATTTCTGGTTCGACTCGTGGTGCGCCTGCGTGAAGTGCAAGGCGGTGGATGAGGCGGAGGGGAGCCACAGCGGGACGATCATCCGGTTCGTGAATGCGGTTGCCGAGGCGATCGAGGATGAGTTTCCCGATGCGCTCGTCGACACCTTCGCCTATTTTTATTCGCGCGCGCCGCCGAAGCTGACCCGTCCGCGTGACAACGTGCTCATCCGCTTGTGCGCGATCGAGGCGGACTTCGCACGGCCCATGGGCGATTGGCGCAGCCCGGACAATCGCGCCTTCGTCCGCGACCTGAAAGCCTGGCGCAACATTGCAACGCACTTGTACGTCTGGGACTACACGCAAAACTGGCGCGCGTTCCAGGCGCCGCACCCGAACGTGCGCGTTGTGCAGCCCAACCTCGCGCTCTTCGCGCGCATCGGTGTCGATGGCGTGTTCGAACAGGCGAGTCCACACTCGCCGCACAGCGATTTCGAGTTCCTCAAGGCTTATCTGATCGGGCGCGGCCTGCGGGACCCGAAATTTAATTGGAAGAAAGAGGCCGCGGCGTTTATCGAGGCGTACTACGGCGAGGCCGCGCCGTTCATTGCCGAGTATCGGCGATTATTGGACGACCGCCTGCGCGCGTGGGGCGGGCCGCTGTATTTCGTGAACGACTTGGAATGGATCGATGCGGACACGGTGGAGCGGGCGCAGGAGATTTTCGCGCGGGCCTTCGCGGCCGTGCGCGAGGAGATGG
>JBCLBO010000149.1:0-3108 GCA_038916785.1 Candidatus Hydrogenedentales bacterium
GGCGGCGGGCTGCACGCGGCGCAAGTGCTGCTGACCGCGCGCGACCTCGACGAGCGCCAAGGCTACCTGAGCATCCGCAACACGCTGAACACGCTGTTCGATTTCGGTAACGTGGTACCCATCGTCAACGAGAACGACTCGACCGCGTCCGACGAATTGCGCTTTGGCGACAATGACACGCTGGCCGCGCGCGTCGCCGCGAAGATCGGCGCGGACCTGCTGATCATTCTGAGCAACATCGACGGGCTCTACGACAAGAATCCCGCGACCCACGGCGACGCGAAACTGATCCCGCACGTGGAGCACGTGACTACCGAACTCGAGGGTCTCGCGGAGGACACGAGCTCGGCGACGTCGGTCGGCGGCATGAAGACCAAGCTGGCCGCGGCGCGCATCGCGTGCGCGGCGGGCCTGCCTACGGTGATCGCGAATGGCAATCGCGAGAACGTGGTCTCCAGCGTGCTCGCGGGGAGCGCGCCGATGACGGTCTTCGGCAAAGCGGCGAACTCGATGGCGCACCGCAAACGCTGGATTGCATTCGGCAAAGCGCCGCGCGGGAGCGTCCTGATCGACGATGGCGCCGTGGGCGCGCTGGTGAAGCAAGGGCGCAGCCTGCTGGCGGTGGGCGTGGTCGGGGTCGAAGGCGATTTCGACGCGGGCGAGGCGGTGAACATCCGCGACGCGGCCGGGCACGACGTCGCGCGCGGGCTGTCGAATTATTCCTGCACAGACCTCTCCGCGATTAAGGGCCTCAAGACCGGGCAGATCGCGGAAAAACTCGGCCGCAAGGACTTCGACGAGGTCATTCATCGGAACAATTTGGTACTGTTATAAACGAAAACCGGGTAGGGTCATGACCCGCCCTACCCTCTTAAAACCCTGTAGGGCGGTCATGACCCGGCCTACCGTCTTCGAGGATTTTGATTGTGGCGGTCGTAGACAAATCGCTCCGCGAGGAGTTGGAGCAGATTGGCCGGCAGGCGCGTCAGGCGTCGCATGCGCTGCGCGGGATGACGCGCGCCGTGAAGGACGCCGCGCTGGTCGCCGCGGCGCGGCGGCTGCGCACGGCTGGGGCGGAACTGCGCGAGGCGAATGCGGAGGACCTCGAGGCCGGGCGCAAGGCGGGGTTGACGAAGGCGCTGCTCGATCGCCTCACGCTGACGCCGGAGCGGATCGAGGGGATGGCGGTGGGGCTGGAGCAGGTCGCGGCGCTGCCGGATCCTGTCGGCGACATCGTGGGCCAGACGGTGCGTCCGAACGGTTTGCGCATCGCGCAGATTCGACAGCCGATCGGCGTGGTCGGGTTTATTTACGAGAGCCGGCCAAACGTGACCGTGGACGCGGCGGGGCTCTGCCTGAAATCGGGGAACGCCGTAGTGTTGCGCGGCGGGTCGGAGGCGATTCACTCGAACCTCGTGATCTCCAAGCTCTTCATCGAGGCCGCCGTTTGCGCAGGCGCGCCGGAACATGCGGTGCAGATCATTGGCACCACCGATCGCGCGGCGGTGGGCGAGATGCTCAAGCTGGACAAATATATAGACGTGATTGTGCCGCGCGGCGGCAAGTCGCTGATCGAACGCATTTACAATGAGTCGCGCATCCCTGTCGTCGCGCACCTGGACGGCGTGTGTCATACCTATGTCCACGCGACGGCGGACCTGGCGATGGCGAAGACGGTTTGCCTGAACGCAAAATTGGAACGGCCCGGCGTGTGCAACTCGATGGAGACGATGCTGGTCGACGCCGTGATCGCCAAGCGCTTCCTGCCGGAGATCGCGCGCGATTTTGCCGCGGCGCAGTGCGAATTGCGTGGCTGTGAGCGCACGCAGGAGATCATCGCGTGCGCGCCGGCGGCCGAGGCAGACTGGCGCACGGAGTACCTCGACAAGATTCTTTCGATTAAGATCGTGGACAGTCTCGACGAGGCGATTGCGCACATCAACGAGTACGGGTCACACCATTCCGATGCGATCATCACGGAGAGTTATTCCGCCGCCGAGCGCTTCCTCGACGAGGTGGACAGCGCGGCCGTGTTCGTCAATGCCTCGACCTATTTTCACGACGGCTTCCAGTTCGGCCTGGGCGCGGAGCTGGGCATCAGCACGAGCAAGCTCCACTGCCGCGGCCCCATGGCGCTCAAGGAATTGACGTCGCTGAAATGGGTCATCCGCGGAACTGGCCAGATCCGGACCTAGCCCGGCCGCCGCGCGCATGGCAGGACGTCAACGCATCGGGGTCTTCGGCGGCACCTTCGATCCCATTCACCACGTGCACCTGAACGCCGCGCGCGCGGCGCTCGATCAGGCCGGACTCGATCGCGTCCTGTTCGTTGTGTCCGCCCGGCCCCCGCACAAAAAGGACGACACCGTGGCCGCGCCCGAGCAGCGCCTGGCGATGGTGCGCGCGGCGATCGCCGGCGAGCCGCGCTTCGAGGCGTCGGACGTCGAATTCCGGCGCGAAGGGCCCTCGTATACGCACGAGACGCTCGCCGAACTCGCGCGGCTGGACCCCGGCAGCGAGCTGTTTTTGATCATCGGCGACGACTCCTTCGCGGAGTTTCCCACGTGGCGCGAGCCGGCGGCCATCCTGGCGGCGGCCACGCTGCTCGTGCTGCCGAGGCCGGGCAAGGCGCGCCGCGCGCCGGAGTCTATGCGGGGAAAATACGAATACCTCCCCTTTGAGCTCAGCGACATGTCCTCCACGGAAATCCGGCGCCGCATCGCGGCGGGAGAGTCCATCTCCGGGCTTGTGCCCGACGCCGTCGAGGTGTTGATCCGGGACACGCGCGTCTACGAGACCGGGCCGCGCTTCGATACCCCGCGCGCGGCGGAGTTCCTCGCGCTGGCCCGCGAACGGTTGCCGGAGAAAACATACCGGCATACGGTTTCCGTCGCCCAGACGATGCTCGCCGCGGCGCCCGCCGCCGGCATCGCGTCCGAGCAGGCGGTCACCGCCGGGCTTTTGCACGATTTGTGCAAGGCGATGAAACCGGAGGCGCTCGCCGAACGCGCGAAAGCCTACGGCATCACGCACTTTCTCGATGTGCCGAGTTTGTTGCACGGCCCCGTTGCTGCGGAGGAATGCCGGCGGGAACTGGGCGTGCGCGAC
>JBCLBO010000150.1:0-2894 GCA_038916785.1 Candidatus Hydrogenedentales bacterium
GCCGGAGGCCGATGCTGGAAGCTCTAAGTTGGTGGCTCATTCTTCATCGGCCGGAGGCCGATGCTACTGTTGCGCGGTTATTCCTCGCGGGAAGCGGCGCGGACGCGTAGGACCGAGGCGGCGACCCAGTCGCCGGTGAGCCAGACGGGCGCTTCTTCGCGCTCCGGCAGGATGGGAGCGATGCCGGTGCGCAGGCGATCGATGCGGGCGGCCTCGGTGAGAATTTCGAGGTCCGCCTCCAGGATTTCGCGGGTGGTGGACCAGATGCCGTCCTTCGTCATGCCGTGGAGTCTGCCGCCGGTGGCCATGCTCTCGACGACTGAAATTTCGGTCTTGAGTAGCCGGGAAACGTCTTCGATCGAAAGCCGTGGCGTCATGGCGAGTCCCCCTGCGCCCTAGTATGCACGACCAGGCCGTGCAGGTGCATCCCTCCCCTATCGGCTGGGACGCATGGGCGGGCCGCCCATGCTACGTGGCCGGGCGGGCCCTTGGCGAGGGGATCATGATTTGGGAGCGATCGCGGCTTTCGCCGAAGGGATCGTCCGCGATCGCGCCGCAGTTTGAATTCAACCGGCACATGCGCGCGTACTTCAAGGCGAACCCCGGACGCACGGACGCGGACGCGGTGAAGGCGTGGAAAGCGGCGAAAGCGAAACGGGGGACGCGGAGGCGTGGCGATGCATAGAGGGCTGATTATGGCGGCGTTGATGGTGAGCGTGTCGGCGGGCGCGGAGGATGCGAAGCTGCCCGATCCGCTGACCATGCAGGACGGACGTCGAGTCGAGTCCGCGGCGATTTGGACGGCGGAGCGGCGGCCTGAGCTTTTGGAATTGTTTCGTGCGAACGTGTACGGGCGCGCGCCGGCCGGACGGCCACAAGGCGCGACGTACAAAAAGACGTTGTCGCAGGACGGAAATGCGACGCGAGAGGACGTCGTCATGACGTTCAGCGGTCCAGGTGGAAAGATAGATGTTCACTTGTACATTCTTTTCCCGCTGAACGCGACGAAGCCGGTCCCGGCGTTCCTGCTGATCAATCACCGGGACGACGAGAATCTCAATCCGGAAACAGAGACTGATTCTCCTTTTTGGCCCGCGCGCAAGATTGTCGAACGCGGTTACGCTGCGGCGATCCTGCAAGCGCAGGACGTCGACCCGGACACGGACGACGGATTCAAAAACGGCATCCATGGCGTGTACGACGACCCTTCGGAGCCGCGCGCGGGCGATGCGTGGGGCACGATCGCGGCGTGGGCCTGGGGCGCGAGCCGGGCGATGGACTACCTCGAGACGGACCAGGCGATTGACGCCTCGAAGGTGGCGGTGGTGGGCCATTCGCGCGGCGGCAAGACGGCGCTGTGGGCGGGCGCGCAGGATGAGCGCTTCGCACTGGTCATTAGCAACAATTCCGGCTGCACGGGCGCGGCGCTTTCGCGGCGGCCGGTGGGCGAAACGGTGAAGGACATCAACGATCGATTTCCTCACTGGTTCTGCGCGAACTACCGGAAGTTCAACGCGCGCGAAACGGAATTGCCGGTGGATCAACATGAGTTGATCGCGCTCATGGCGCCGCGGCTCGTGTATGTCGCGAGCGCGACTGAAGACACGTGGGCCGATCCCGAGGGCGAATTTCTCGCGTGTGTGGAGGCGAGCCCGGTCTATGCGCTGCTGGGCGCGCCGGGCATCGAGGCGACGTCAATGCCCGCGCCCGAGACCCCGCTGCAGTCTGGCCGAATCGGCTATCACTTGCGCACGGGCAAGCACGATCTGACGGAATATGACTGGAACCAATACATGGACTTCGCGTATAGATACTGGAAGCCCTAGTGCGGGCGAGAAGGCGAATACGAATTCTCTACTGTTATAGGCAACTGACGAGTCCTGGCGAATGAAGCCTGACCAGCACCTGACATGGCTCTACGGCGAACTCGCCTCGCTCGTCGATAGGGGCGTCGTGGACGCCGCATCCGCGGATCGCTTGCGGAGTCACTACGGCCCGGTGACGCAGCGGCGTCCGGGGAGCCTCGCGCTGATCGTTTTCGGCACGATCGGCGCGGCATTGGTCGGCCTGGGGATCATTCTGATCCTGGCGCACAACTGGGACGGGCTCTCACGTCCGATGCGCGCGGGACTTGGGTTTTCACTGCTCGCGGCGGCACAGGCCATCGCGGTGTACGCCTTCGTGAAACGACCGGCATCGCGCGCGCTGAGCGAAGGCTCGGCGCTCTTCCTGGGGTTGTGCATCGGCGCGACGATCGCGCTCATTGGGCAGACGTACAACATTCCGGGCGACCTGGGCTCCTTTCTGCTCGTGTGGATGCTGCTGGCGTTCCCGCTGATGTATCTGCTCGATTCGGGCGCAGTCGCGGTGGGATTTCTGGCGGGCATCACGGCGTGGTCGTGGCACGTGCAGTCGGAGGACCTGCACACGCTGTGGTTCTGGCCGGTGGCCGCGCTTGCGGCGCCGTACCTCGTATGGACCGTTCGCAAGAGCCCGTACAGCGCGCGCACGGGTCTCATCCTCTTCGGCGCGAGCGCGTGCGCAATTGTGGCGACGGGCGTCGTGCTCGATCGCTCGCTGCCCGGCCTGTGGATTCCGATTTACGCGAGCCTGTTCAGCGTGATGTATATGGGCGGCGCATTTCTCTTCCACGACGCGGAGAACCTCCGGCAAAAGCCGCTGTATGGCATCGGCGCGCTGGGCCTGGTGGCGCTGTCGCTGGTCTTCACCTTCGAGGAGCTCTGGAACTCAATCGGCTGGCATTACTACCGAGAGGGTGATGGGTACTTCGGATATGCGGCGGTGGCGGACTACGTGCTCGCGGTCGCGCTGATAACCGCCGCGACGGCCCTGCTGGTCGCGGCGGTCCGTCGCGGGCGCGCGGAGTACATCCC
>JBCLBO010000151.1:0-2824 GCA_038916785.1 Candidatus Hydrogenedentales bacterium
GATTTGCCTCATTGTCGTTCATTGTGGTTTGCAGGTTGACTGGCAATTTCGGCACATCGCGGAGTGACTGGATAAAAATACGCCGCCGATCTCCTTCGATACGTCTTGGTCTTATGCCCGTACTGATGTTTACGGTATTTGTGCCGCCAGACTGATTGTTAGTAACAATATTTCCGCTTCCTCCGACACTTATGCCCGGATCGTTCTGCGCCATAACTGTTCCTTTTCTTAGGCTAAGGTCACTGGATTCACGACCAACAACCCATCGAAGACCTTCAGTAAGGACTATTCCCCCGAGTGCAAAAACACCCCCTACTACGATGCACCGAGCAACTAAGCTAGAGTCTGCCGATAAACCATACACGAACGCGATTCCCCAGAAACTTAAGGCCGTAATCCAACAGCAAATTCGTGCTGCACGAAAATCGGGCGGCGATAGGCTAATCATACCGTACCCAGCAGGAGCGCTGACACCGGCAACAAGAAGGCCAACCGCATAAAGCACTTCTGGTGTAGACATCCGGCGATTCTACCAGACTGGGCGTTACGTATGCTAAGGGGATAATTACCTAAAATTGTAAGGAGTCCGGCCCCAATCGTATCGATGACTTGCTAAAATACTCTAATCGCGTCTGACGCCCGAAAGTGGAAGGGCCGGTTCCGGCGGGTGCTTCGTGGTTCACGCGCCCGAGGCGCCCAGGCGCGGCGAGGCCGTCGGTATCGGGCCGGGTTCATCGAGCAGTTCGTGGATTGACGTCAATAGCTGCCCCAGATCCAGCGGCTTGGGAAAAGCCCGGTCTGCGCCGAAGCTGGTCGCAAATCGAAGGTAGGCCTGCGGCTCGTTTCGCCCGCCGCCGGACATGGCGACGATCTTGACCGAAGGCGTGGACTTCCGGAGATCGCGGATGGTCTCGAAGCCTTCTTTTCCCGGCATGAGGATGTCCGTGATGACCAGGTCTGCCGGCGTGCTGCGATGCTTCTTCAGGCCGTCCGCGCCGTCCGTGGCCGTCTGGACGTCGTAACCGTTACGCTCTAGAAAGCGCTGCAGCATCTGAACAATCACGGGTTCGTCGTCAACGACTAGAATTCGCGCCATATCCGTACCCCTCAAAACCCCCACACCCATCGCGCAACGGACGCAACCGTCCCCCCGCTCACTCCACCGCAGTCACCACCGGCTCTCCGGGAATCTCCACATCGAAGAGACGCAGGTAATTCCCGATGATCCGATACGTCAATCCCCAAATCGTGTACCCATCATATTGCCAAGACGGAAATTCGCGCTTCTCCGGATCGGGCGGGAAGACATAGGGCGTAATGTTCGCCAGGTCTCCCAAATACGAAACCGGCACCCACACCGTGTTCGCCACTTCGTAGTTCGGCTTGAGCTGCGGCTCACCCGGCAGATGAAATACAAAAGGCGACACCGCCAGCCGATGAATGCTCAAGCGGCCGCCGGTCACGTCGCTCAAGCGGCCCAGCGCCATGTCCGGCGTCAGCGAGAGGCCGACTTCCTCGCGAGTCTCGCGGATCGCCGCGCGCACCAGCGTCTTGTCGAAGGGCTCGAAGCGCCCGCCGGGAAACGCCATCTGCCCCGACCACGGGTCGTCCGGGTGCTCCGCGCGCTGGATGAACAGCGCCGACATTCCCTGCCCGGGACGATCGTTGAGCACCATCGCCACCGCCGCGTTGCGGATCGCATCGCGCGAGGCCGAGGTGTCCGGAATATGCCGCGCGAGCGCGAGCGAGGCCTCGTCCACCGTATGACCGCCCAAGGACCGGACTGAACCGCTTGTAACCATCGCTGCACCTCGCCGGAATAAGCCCAGCCGACGCCCCATAGCGTACCCGATTCGGCGGCACCCGGCAAACTGCGCGCGGCAGTGCGAATATTTTGTTTGCGGCGCTGTATACGTTCATCTACCATCGTGAGTTGGGTAGAGCGAGAGTTTGCGATGGACAAGACTACGCGAGAACTTCGGCAGGAGCAGATGGACCGGTTTACGAACCGGGACATCGAGCGCGCGCGGCTTAAGGAATTGGTGACTGCGACGCCGGGCTCGCCGCTACCGGTCCTGATGTTCTACGGTGTCGGCGGTGCGGGCAAGACCTTGCTTCTCGAACGATTTCGGAACGAATTGGATGACTCGAAAATCCCTTGGGCGAAGCTTGACTTTGATACGAAGGCTGGCGGCGGAGCGTTTCACACGGACAGCGCCGAGGCGCTGATTCGGCTACGCACGCAGTTCGGCGATCGGGTGACCTGTCCCACCTTCGACCTCGCCTACGCGTTCACGCGATTCAAACAAGGCCAGGACACCGCACCAAAGTTTCGTGGCGGCGATGCGGCTGGATTCGCGCTTGAATTTCTCCTGGAATTGGGGGATGCGGCGCTGGCCGATGTGCCCGGTGTAAACATCGGGACCTTTTTTGCCGGCAAGCTGGTCGGACCTCTCAAGAAAAGGCTCGCCGAATCGACACACGCCCAGGCCCTCATGGACCGAATCAGCGGCGAAGATTTCCAGTATCTGAGGAGATGCACCGATCAAGACATTTATCCGGAACTCGCAGGCAGGCTGATTCAAGACCTGAATACAGGGCTGCCTGAGCGCCCGGGCTGTCAGTGCCGGGGCGTCTTGTTCCTGGACTCCTTCGAGTCGCTTCGGCGCGATATGTCCGACACCTTGCAGCAGCGGGAGCTCGAAGATTGGGTCCGTGAACTGGCGCGGGCGACCGCGGCGAGAACCTATCGCGCGCGATCGCGTGCTACGAGGCGGCGCTGCGGGTGTATACGGAGAGCGAGTTCCCGCAGGACTGGGCGACG
>JBCLBO010000152.1:0-2743 GCA_038916785.1 Candidatus Hydrogenedentales bacterium
ATAGATTCCACCCACTTCGGTGTCGCTCGTGGCCCAGCCGAAGAGCAGGGTCTGCTTCGTGCCGTCTTTTCCGTAGGCCGTCAGCGTGGGGGAGGGCGTGCTGAGCCCGTAATCAGCTAGGCTTTCCGGCCGATCGACGTATTCGCCGCCGGAGATGGTTTGCAGCGCGCGCTCGAGGAGCTCGAGACGGGCCTGCCATGCGCGCGCGTCGAAGGGCCGGGTCATTCGCCATTCGCCGGCCGCATTCTTCTCGTAGCTCTCGTGGATCGCGCCCGTGCGCCGCTGAATGTCCTCGTCGAGCGGCGCGCTGTCGTCCGTTTCGACCGGCAAGCGATCATAGTCGACGCGAGTGAGGCCGTCGCCGAGATTGGTAAAAATCCGGCGGTCGCGCAAATCGAGGAGGGTCCGATCGAGCGCGGAGAAAAGCTCCGCACGCGCGAGAAAAATCGTGCCGTCTGCCAATCGCGCGTAGCGGTTCCGCTGGGTCGGGTCGAGCGCGCCAAACGCGATCGTTTGCGGTTCACCGGCGCGCGGCGTGACCACGATTGAGAGTTTCGGGGCGTCCAACTCGAAGGGGGCGAGGTCCGCGCCCTTCTCCGCGATCGGCCGTTCGTTGGTCGCCGCGGCGACCGCCGCCGCGAGCTGTTCCCAGAGCGCCGCGTTCGGCGCGATCGCGCGGTGCGCGCCGGCGAAGCGCCAGCCGCCGCCCTCCACGCGCGCGGCCTCGATGGCCTGGGCGTCCTGCTGTTGGACGGACAGCGCGGCGAGCTCCGCCGGCGCGAAGTGGAAGAGGCGCTTGGCCTCCCAGGCTTCGCGCACCGCGCGGTGCGCGCGGACATTCGTGAACATGTACGCCGCAACGAGGCCGGCGAGCGCGAGGCCGAGCAGTAGGGTGGTCCGCGGCCTCACCGGTAGCGTCTCCGCCAGAATAGGACGATCGCGCCGGCCAGCGCGATCGCCTGCACGGGGCCCAGCGAGGCCACCCACGCGATCGTTCGCTGCTGGTCGCGCGTGAGTATCAGCGGCTCCTCTGCGCCGGTCGATGCGCGAATCGCGATCAGCTCCTCGCTCGCGGTCAGCCAGGCCACGCTGTTCAGCAACAGATCCTGCGCGCCGGCATACTTCATGAAGTCGTTCGTCGACAGATACGCGTTTCCAATGACAACGGCCCGCGCCTCGCGCGCACGGCTCTGATCGGCGGTATCGACCTCGGCCTGTAAGGTCACGGCGACAGCCACGGGATTCGGCCCGCGCGTGTCCCCAGCGTCGAAATTCGCCGCGCGTTCGCTGGTGATACTCTCTAGGTTCGTCTCCGCCCAAGAGTCGGGCGTGGATCGCAGCAGGATTGTGTGCGTGACTCCGGCGGGTGGCTCGCTCAGCGGTTCGACGCTGCGCACCAACGTCAGCGGAAGGTTTTTATCGAGGCCCGCCGTAATGGGGTGGTCGGCGTTATAACTGCCGCGAAATCGCGCAACGCCGTTCATCGGATCCGTGAATTCACCAAACGCGCTAAAATCGGTCTGAAAAAGGATCTGCACGCCGCTCGTCTGCTTTGATACCAGCACATCCGTCGGCAGACTCAGTCCAAGCCGGCTCTCCAGCCAGGGCCGAAGCCGCTCGATCGTATTCGGTGAGGGGTTGGCGGTAATGAGTGGATTGATCAGCACGAGCATCCGCCCGCCGCCGCTCAGGTATTGATCAATCGCCGCGAGTTCGTAGTCCTTCAGATCATCCGTGAAGCCATTGATAGCAAATACCGCACAGTCCGCAGGAATCACGGCGGAATCCGGCCCCATCGCGATTTGCGCCAACTCATACGACTGGCTCGCAAGCACTGCCGCAAACTGGCCGCCGCCCAGCTTTGGGTCCGCGCTCTGAAGGTCCCAGCCGCCGTGGCCCATGAGGAAGTACAGCTTGGGCTGGGTCTCGCGCGCAACGTTGATGAGCGCGTTCGTGAAGTCGCGCTCCTCGAGCCGCGCGTTCACACCGGAGAGCGGAATCTCGCGCTTGCGCGTCGCCGCCTTGATCATCACCGAGCCGACCAGCGACCGCTGCGTGCCGATCGCGCGGTATTTATCGACCTGCTCGGGCGCTTGCTGCGGATCGATGAAGGACACCTGGAGTTGGCCGGAGTGTGCCTGGCACCGCTCGAGGAACCGGCGCGTCTTTTCCTGCGCAACGCGCACGCGATCGTCGGCGGCCTTCACGAAGAAACACACGACCTCGACCGGTTGCGTGAGGCTTTCGAGGACCTGGACGGTCTGCGGCGCGAGCTCCGTGCGGCCTTCCTGCGTGAGGTCCCAGGACCAAGCGGCGCGCGCGGCGAAGGCATACGCCATACCGCAGATGCCCAGCATGAACGCGCTCGCGAAGACCGCGTTCAGCGGGCCGCCGCGCCCGGCGGACGCGCGATCGCGCCGCGCAGCAGTCGCCACCCACGCGGCGAACCAGACCAACGCGCAGACCGCCGCACCGATCAGTGGCGCGCTCGCGGCCGGCGTGAACAAGGTCTCGCGCAGGATCAGGAAATTGACGCCGGCCGCAAATAGCACGATCGCAGCGACGCCCGCGAAATTGCGCACCGCGCGCACGCTCACGCCCTCCACCGCCGCGCTTCGATCGCGCGGAAGGTGAGGAAGAGGAAAAACGCGCAGAACAACACGTAATAGAGGAGGTCCGCCGGGTGCAGAATGCCCTCGGCGAGTTCCTTGGCGTGCGCCTCGATCGGGAGCTTGGTGGCCAC
>JBCLBO010000153.1:0-2731 GCA_038916785.1 Candidatus Hydrogenedentales bacterium
GCCAGAGGCAAGCCCACAAAGTCGCGCTGACCGACCTACACAGTGCATCACTACCATCTAACCTGAGTGAGAAACAACATGCTAGCCCATAGAATGAGAAGGTTGCGGGGAGGCAGAGCACATTACTCGCTTCTTGCACTCGATCACGGACTCACATTTGGACGTTCCGGGAATTCCGTTCCACTCCCACTAAACCCTTTGCTTGACCAGTGCCGACACCACATAGGCGCTATTGTTGTCACATACGGGGTCGGTCGAACGCTTGATAGTTGGCCGCATAACCTTGCGCTAGTACTTCAGTGCTTTGGAGGTCTGGAAGGTCGAACCCGGTGCCAAGTTGCATCACTAGAACAGGCCGTTCTTCTTGATGCCGCCGCTGTTAGCGTGCAAATCAATTGGTCCGATAGTGACTTTGGTGCCCGGCTACGTGAAATCTGTACGTTCACGGCAGACTCCCATTCAATCGGTATGCCAGTTCTTTTCATGGTTGGCGGCGAGAGCACTACTTCTGATCTTCCCCGAACGATACGAGTCTGCCAGGAAATGGGCGCCGACCTGATCAAAGTCAACTGCTCAATTGACAAGTTCGCTTGCGTCACCGACGATGTTAAGAGCTCAATTCGTGAAGGCCCTCCAGTCCTAATGGCAGGTGGCGCAGTCAGGGACGACATATTCGAACTGGCAAGAAATGCTGTACAACTAGGAATTGCCGGATACTGCATCGGCAGAAACATCTTCAACTCAAACAACCCATCGACAGTTGCAGCGCAACTCGAGATGATTTTCTCACGCACTACTGAAGGAGCTCAGACATGAATGCAATTGAATTTATCAACCCTGTTTCTCTTCGAGTCCCCACAAAATCGTATAGCAATGGGGTGCTATTGCACTTGGGTGAAGTGGATATGATGTTCGTTACTGGCCAGCTATCACAAGACGCAAACGGCAACGTCGTTCATCCCAACGACGCAGAAGGCCAAGCCAAGTGCATTTTTTCCAGAATTGATACGATCCTTCAGGAAGGTGGGATGTCTCTAGATGATGTTGTTAAAGCGCAGATCTTCGTCACTAACATCAAGGATGCCCCATTGGTATCAAAAATTAGGGATGAGGTACTCAAAGTCAGTCGGCCCGCAAGTACTCTCTTGGAGGTGGGGGCAATGGTGAAGCAGGAATGCTGCGTCGAAATCGAAGTAATTGCCGCTCGCTCAAGAAAGTAGTTGCACTTTTACCGATGAGCGTTTGACTATGACTATTCTATTCCGGCCTCACCACGTGTCGCTGACTGTGGGCGACATGGGGGTATCGATCGCCTTCTACCGCTCGTTCGGTTTTGAGGTGTCGCACACGTATTCCTCGAACGACGGCAAGCGTCGCATGTCGCATCTCCGCCTGGGCTCGCTTACCCTTGAGCTTTTCCAGTTCCCATTAAGGCAACCGGAGATATCTCCCAGTAACCGAGACATACATCCCATTGGGATTCGACACTTTGCGCTCGAAGTAGATTCAATCACCGAGGCCCACGCGCTCGTCTCAAGCCTTGGGTACGAATGCGAGGGTATTGCAACCGGTCTTTCCGGCTTGAAATATTTCTTTGTGCGTGATCCGGATGGCATTTGGTTCGAGGTCGTGGAAGACAATCGCAAAAACTTCAGTGAAGACCAATAATGAAACCTAGGCTATTTGTTGGATGCTCTGTTGAGTCACTACCTGTCGGTTACGCTGTACAGGAGTCCTTGGAGCACGACGCCGACGTGACTGTGTGGACTCAGGACGTGTTTAAGCCGTCCTCAACAACGCTTGAGTCGATATTCGATATTCTCACAACCTCAGACTTTGGGCTCTTTATCTTGGCGCCGGACGATCTTTCTGAGACCAAGGGCGTTGATGTCAAGACCACCCGAGATAATGTGATCTTCGAATTGGGCATGTTCTCGGGAAGGCTAGGGCCGGGAAGAACGTACTTCTTGGTACCAGAAGATGTTCAGGACTTTCATCTGCCAACTGACCTATTGGGCATTACTCCGCTAAAGTACATGGCGGAGCGAGAAGATATTCAAGCTTCAGTCGGGCCCGCATGTAACAAGCTTCGAAAAATATTATTAGCTTCAGGTTACAAGACTCGTCCTAGAGGGCGCGTCGCCGAAGTAACTGTCATAGTCAGTGTAAACGATGGATCGAGTTACGCAGCCTCTCGAATCCAATCAGCGAATCTTGTTCGTATTGTTGGTACCGCGCGTCAGGATGTACTTGAGGAAGTAAACGAGGCGGCTGCTTACTTGCATGCGACTGAAAAACGAGTCACATCCAACAAGCCGCTCTCTTACCTCAGGATTACATCATCCACACTATCTACACCCTTTAGGCAGCACCTATTACGGCTCCTCAAAGCGTCTAAGCCGAAGTCGGGCATCCGCGTTGAGATAGCGGTGGAAGAGCGCATGGATGCATCTGTTTCCTACATGATCTTTGACAGTGACGAACTTCTATTGATTGTCGATAACACGATTTTCGGTAGCGTTCGCGATAACCGGCTAATGGTATGGTGCCGCGAAACCGACATTGTCAAGGCCTTTGCCGACCACTTTGATAGTGCTTGGAATCGGTCGCCGAACAAGTGCACTACGAAGGCACAGTTTGAGCGAGCAAGCTCAGTCAAGAAGTGAGCGCGTGTCTGGGGCCGCGAGTGAGCTCGTTACTTCCTATCCAGAGCGAGGCCCAACCAATCATT
>JBCLBO010000154.1:0-2731 GCA_038916785.1 Candidatus Hydrogenedentales bacterium
CCACCCGAAACGCATCCGCCACGCAATCAATCATCGCTACTCCACGAAACGCGCTCCCGGTGAAATAAAGTCCCGGATGCGCACGCTCCGCAGCATCCGCCGCGCGCAATAACTCCCCATGATCGAGGCCGTACTGCGGGATCGCCCGCCGGTGTCGGAATATCCGCACCAACTCCGGCGCGCCATTGACCCCCAACACATCGAACACATCCCGTTTCACAATCGCCAAGAGTTCCTCATCCGATCGCTCAACCGCCTCCGGGCGCATCGCCCCGCCGACCATCGAACGTAGCAACACGTGCCCCTCAGGGCCAGCGCCCGGAAAGATGCTCGTCGTCCACAAACATCCCAAGGTCTCGCGTCCCTCGTTCGGCGGGACCAGATATCCAAAGCCATTCAAATCATGCCGCACGCGCTCACGCGGAAACGCGGCACACACCACCGCCAACGAAGCATACGTCACCGACTCCAATCGCGTCGCAGCCTCCGGCGCCAGCCCGCGCACCCACTCCGCCGCAACATAAGCCGGCACCGCGACAACTACATTCTCCGCCCAAATTCGGTCCGCCGGGGAGGGTCGCACTCCCGCGCGACCGCAATGCACAAGAAAACCGCTGGCCGTCTTCTCAATCCCCGTAACCAACGTCTCCTTCTGCGCGACCTCCGCCAATTCCTCCACAACGCGCTCGGGCAGCCGGCCGATCCCCCCCCGCAATGAAGTCAACGTCCCACCCTTAGCTGCCGTAGGGGCGGCCCCCTGTGGCCGCCCTGTACCTACCCGCGATCCCGCCCCACGCCGCCCCGCGATCATCCCGCGAAACAATCCCCCGTGCTCCCGCTCCATCGCCGCCATCCGCGGAAAACAATGCGCCAACGAAAGCTGCTTCGCATCTCCGCCGAAAATGCCCAGCACCATCGCGCTCGCCAGCGTCTCCGCCGCCTCGCGCCCGATCCGCCGCGCCGCAAAATCAAAAACGCTTTCCGGCGAATCATCCTTCTTCGCGGGAACCAACGGCTCCATCAGCAGCCGCAGTTTCCCCGCCACAGACAGCATCGGAGATACGAAAAACCTCGGCGGCCCGGCCAGCTCCACCAGCCGGCCCTTCAGCATCAAAAAACGCCGCGACGCCGCCTGATTCGCCTGGATCAACTCCCCCTCGAGCCCCAGCTCCCGAATCCACTCCAGCATCTGCGGCTCGCGATCCAGAAACCCGTTCGGCCCCCAGTCGAGCTGATACCCCGCCTCGCGCGTCGTCCGCACATGCCCGCCCAGATAGTCCGACGCCTCCAGCAGCCGCACGCGATCCCGTCCCAGCTCGCGCGCCAACCGGTGCGCGCAAGCCAGTCCGGCAATTCCGCCGCCGATGACGATCGTGTGATATGGATTCTCAAACATGTCGAATGCAACGCCCGCGACGCGATCGCCGATGGTACAGGATTATCGATTACGATAACGACGACGAAAATGATTACGATATCGAAAGGAGATTGGAGACGATGACTCAGCGCTTTCCCGAAACTGCCCTAGGTTGTCACTCTGAACGAAGTGAAGAATCTCGCTCGTCACGCTCGCTTACATACTTCGCCCCCTCTGCTCCGAAAATCCCGCCAACCCGCCGTTGCGAGTTCCGCACCGGCTATCGCCGGAGTTTGCAGAATGAAAATACGACCCTCCGTAGCATCGGCCTCCGGCCGATGAAGAATGAGCCGGAATCTCCGTTTCCTGCCGGATACCGCTCGTCGTACCACAAGAGTCGGGCCGCGCCCCGCATGGACTGGAAGCCCATGCCGCCAAAACCCCTCCGCGTCTCCGCGCCTCCGCGTGAGCCGGCCTGTTTTCTTAGCAGGACGCCGAAAAAATCCCGGGACACCCGCGAATGACCGGCGCTGAACTCGTCTTGCGCATGGCCGCGGCGCGCGGCGTCGATGTGTGCTTCGCAAATCCCGGCACGACGGAAATGGCACTCGTCAACGCCCTCGACGCCGTCCCCGCGATTCGCCCCGTGCTCGGCCTCTTCGAGGGCGTGTGCACCGGCATGGCCGACGGCTACGCGCGCATGGCCGGCAGACCCGCGCTCACGCTGCTCCATCTCGGTGTCGGCCTGGCGAACGGCTCCGCGAATCTCCACAACGCCCGCCGCGCGCAGAGCGCCATCGTCAATCTCGTCGGCGATCACCCGCAGTCCCACCTCCCCTACGACGCGCCGCTCAGCTCCGACATCGCCACGCTCGCCAAACCCTTCTCGGCCTGGGTCCACACGGCCCGCGTGGCCGAAACTCTCGCCGAGTGTATGAACGAGGCCATCGTCCAAGCCGGCACGCGCCCCGGCCGCATCGCCACGCTCATCCTCCCCGCCGACCTCATGGAAGCGCCCGCCCGCGCCAGCGAAGAGGTCCGCCGCGGCGTCGAAACCGACGTCGCGCGCTCCACGCTCGACATGCCGGCACTCCATCGCGCGATCCAGGCCATGCGCGCCGAAGGCCGGATCGGCTTCCTGCTAGGCAGCGACGCCCTGCTCGAGCCCGCGCTCATGCTCGCCGGAAGAATCGCCGCCGCGACCGGCGCCACGCTTTTCGCCGAGCCATTCCCGGGCCGCATGGATCGCGGCGCGGGCCTGCCGGAGCTCACGCGGCTCCCCTACTTCCCCGAAGACGTGCTCAAGCGCCTCCACGGCCTCACGCACCTGGTACTCATCGGCGCCAAGCAGCCCGTCTCGTTTTTCCAGTACCC
>JBCLBO010000155.1:0-2623 GCA_038916785.1 Candidatus Hydrogenedentales bacterium
CCGACAACATGGTTGTCGTGGTGAAGGAGTGGGTGATCCGAACACCCGTGATGGGCCGACTGCTGCGTGATGCGGAGTACATTTCGACGGAATCGGGCGACCCCAGCGCCACGCTCGCGCGGTGTAAGCAGGCCCTCGATCGGGGGCTGTCGGTCTTGTTTTTCCCGGAGGAAACGCGGTCTCTGGATGGCCGGATGCGCCGTTTCCATCTGGGCGCTTTCGAGTTGGCCGCGCAGTCCGGTCACGACGTACTGCCGATTCGGCTTACGAATACGCGATCGTGTATACGTCGGCGCGGCTTCGTGATTGGAGAGTTCTCCACAGTCCTCCGCGTGCTCCCGCGAGTCACGCGGGACACCTTCGACTACCAGCTCGGCGCGAAGGCGATGATGCGGTACGTCAAATCAGCGATGGAGGATGGCGTGGCCAGCGATTGGGTGCTGAGCCAGACGGATTCCAAGTACGGGAAGCGCCTGGCGGAGGGATATCGGTATCAGGGGCTGCGGCGTCGGCTGGAAGTCGCGAAAGCGCTGCGCCGCGATCCTCTACTGGCCAGGTTGGATTCTCTCGTACCCACAGACGGACGGGTCTTCGACGCGTATTGCGGCACAGGCCTGCGGTCGCGACTCTTGGCGATGAAGTCGATCGCGCGCGCCGTCGTGGGTGCGGACGTAGACTCTTCCTCGCTGATCGTGGCGCGGAGCGCGTCGCGCGGCGAGCCTAATGTGGCGTTCGAAGACTTGACGCTCACCAAAGACTCTCGGGCACCATTCGATACGATTCTGTTGGTCGACTGCCTATCGGCGATGAGTATGGACGCTGCACAATCGCTCCTCTCCTGGTGCGCGGTAAGACTCGAGCGGAGCGGCTCCATCATTGTTCGGGCGCGTGAGGGCGCACGAAAGGGAATCGAACAAAAGGCGGGCGGCTATCGTGAATTGTTCGCGCGCGCGGGTTTCGAGATATCGAAGGAGCGTTCGGACCTAGCGCGAACGGGTGAGTTTGCGTGGATCTTGCGGCGGAACACGCCATGAAATACGATGCCGTCATTGTAGGTTCAGGAATTTCCGGCATGACTGCGGCGGCTGTGCTCGCGCTCGAGGGCAAGCGGGTGGTGGTGCTCGAGCGCCATGATGTGTTCGGCGGACTCATGCAGAGTTATCGCCGCGGCCGCTTGACCTACCCTACGGGTGTCCATTCGCTGGGGTCGCTGGACGAGGGGCAAATCGGCTGGCGGTATTTCGACTACCTGGGCGTCCTGGATCGGATGGACTTGGTGCGCATGGATCCGGACGCGTTTCAGGAGTTTTTCTTCCCGGGCGAGACGTACCGCGTTCCGACCGGGCACGACTCCTTTCGCGAACGATTACTGGACTACTTTCCCGAAGAGCGCGATGCGATCGATCGCTTCATGGCGGACATGCGGGAGTGTCTGTCTCAGTCGCCCTTCTATAGCCTCGATTCTTCAAAGGTCTTCACCGTGCAATCGATCCACACGCAACCGCTCGCCGAGTATCTCTGCGGACTCACTCGATCCGAGGGCCTGCGCCGGCTGCTGGCAGCCAGTTATCCCTTGCACGGAATCGAGCCGGCGGACTGTCCGGTCTTCACACACTTTGCGGTCATGGACTCCTATCTCCAGAGCGCATATCGCGTGGACGAGCGGAGCCGCCCGATTGCCAAGGCGTTCATGTTCCGGCTGCAGGAGCTCGGCGTGGAGATGCGCAAGCCGGTAGAGGTCCAAGAGGTCGTGTGCGACGGACGTTCGGTGACCGGCGTTCGGCTCGACACCGGTGAGATCATCGACTCGGATGTCGTCGTGTACACCGGACACCCGAAGGAACTTGTGAAGCGCTGCAGCGCGCTGCGGCCGCTCTTTCGCAATCGCATGCTTGGACTCGAGGACACCGTCGGGTTTTTTACCGCGTGTTTTTCTTGGGAGGGCACGGACTGTCCGGCGGCGCTGCGCGACGTATTTCTTTTCAATACTACCGATTTGGCTACGGCGGCCGCGCCTTGGTCGCCGGAGAATCCTGAAAAGCTCGGCATCATCTATCTGGCTGCTCTACCCCGCCCCGAGCGCGGCTGTTATCCCCTGGTGGCGATTTCTGCGGCCAGTCACAATCATTGGGAGTCATGGGCGGATTACGAGACCGGGAATCGAGACGGCTCGTACGAAGCGCGGAAACACGAGTCGGCGGAGTGCATGCTGCGCGCGATCCAGGAACGATGGCCGGCTTCCGGGGGTACGTTGCGGATCGTCGATTCAAATACGCCCTTGACGCTGGAGGACTACACGCTTTCGCCGCTGGGGACAGGGTACGGCGTGCGTAAGTCCACCCATACCCTGCTAAAGTCCCAAGTCGGCGTGCGAACCAGCGTGCGCGGCCTGCTCATGGCGGGGCAGAGTTCCCAGCTCCCCGGAATTCTGGGCAGCATGATCAGCGCGGTGAATGCCTGCACCACCATTGTCGGGCATGAACAACTCCTCGACAAGATCGCCCAATCCACCTTGTGACGCGAAGCGGTCGGCCCGTCGAATGTGGGCTGCGGGCGCGAAATCCGATATAGTCTTCCTTCACGCGCCGCGGGAGTAGCATCACCCAGCCATGGCGCAGGCATC
>JBCLBO010000156.1:0-2595 GCA_038916785.1 Candidatus Hydrogenedentales bacterium
AGTCGATCAGCGTCTGGTTCCCGTGCCGATCCGTAATGCTGCTCATGTAAAGGCCGTGGTTGAATCCGAGATCGTCCGATGAATACGCATAGGTCGTCGGGTGCGTGGTGTCGCCGTCCTCGATTACGCTGCTAAGCTTGGCACTCGAATACGCGTACGCAAAAGTCTTCAGGGCCGTCGATGATCCCGTCTTCATGAGTCTGGCGCGCGTCATCTGGCCGACCGTGTCGTACGCGAAATCTAGATAACGCCCGTCGCCCGAGGGCGTGTCGACGCGAGTCAACTTGCCGATTCCCGGCGTGGCGTGATCGTAGGAAAGCGTGGCGGCGTTGCCCGCCTTGTCCGTCACTTTCACCAGGCGCGAGTACTTCTGCTCCAGGGTCCCGCTTGGGAACGCGGTGAATTCGTAGGTATGCCCGTCGGGCTCGACCATGTAAATCTTGCCATGATCGGGGCTGGACGTATTCACGTTGCGCTTCACGACGACGCCGCGCTGCCACGTCTTACCAGTGTCGGTGTGTATTTCGAGGACAACGCCGTACATGCCTTTGCGCTCATAGAGGTCGAATCCGCTCTGATTTAGATTTACCTCGTATCGGGTGAAGTGATTGGCGTTGCCCTCGCCGTCCATCAGCACGAAGACGTTTTCCGTGTCATTCGGCCGAAAGTGAATGTTCATCGTGTGCGACCAACTGTGGCCGATGTTGTTGTGGTGCGCCTTGCCGCTGCCGGTTGGAAGATAGTAGCCCCGGTGTAGGCCGAAGGGGTTCGCATAGCTCCGGCCGAAGTTCAAGCGCAAGTCGCCCAAAGTCTTGATGGAAATGTCCGTAACGTCCACGCCGACGCTCAACGAAATAGCATCAATCGTGACTTTGTCGCTCCCCGCGCTGATCCCCGTCAGCGTGGATTGCGTTCCGCTGTTTAGGCTCGCGGCCGGTCCGCCCGGAAGGTTCACCGACGCCATCGGTACTCCCAAGTTGGACCCGGCACCGCCCGCGGCGATGCCACTGGAGTTGCCGGTACCACCGAAGCCGCGTTGGCCCGCCGGGCATGTCGTCGGATGGTGTTGGTTTGTACACGCCGCAGGGACATCCGATGGCACATTGTACATATTCACCGGGAAGCCGCTGCCGCCGAGCGCGGCGCGAAGTTCGTCGCGCTGCAAGAGCCGTGCGATGCGCACATCGTCAGTCTTCACCAGCGCCTTGCCGGTCCACGCCGCCGCGAAATCCTCAATGTGGGTCCAAACCGGCTCGTCGAGCCCGTCCTGAATTCGCACCCGCTCCCCGTCACGCTCAAGCACGACGATAAAGTGATCGTTATTCACATACGCGATCAGGGGTAGCGCGAGGTCTTCGAGAGACGAAGCCTGCACGCCGGCCAACGGTAACCCTCGTTCCGTTGCTGCGTCGCGAAGCGCCAGCATAGAGGTTCCAGCGTTGTCGGGGGCAGTCGCGACAGCCAGTTCCTCGACCGTGCTTTGTATGCCCGCGAGAGCGAGCATGTGCTGAAGCGCGACCGGTCCGCATATCTGCGCCACTTGCGTCGCGGTGGACGGGTCTGCAGGCTCATCCTGCGAGCCCGCGAGATGGCGGTCGTAGAAGTCCACGGCATCTTCCGCCTGGACGGCGGCTGGAGAATCCGGATAGCGGGCGACAACCTCTCCATACACCTGCCGGCCATAATCGTAACTATCGGCGAGCATGTAGCGGCGGCCCATCCCCAGTAGCGCTTGACCGGCCAACTCGCTCTTGGGATACGCGTCAACGAATCCTTGAAACGCGGCAATCCCATCATTCGGATCGTCCGCCACGTGATTCGTCAAATACGCTTTGTAGAACGCTGCGAGGTCTACGACGGTGCCGTCTGCGTCGCTAAAGCCGTCCAGAAGTTTGCTCAGGCTGTTCAGAGCGCCTTCGTTGCTGCCAACGTTGTACTGCGCGTGCGCCAAGTAATACCAGTACCAAGCCCGGGCAGTATGGTAGACCGACTCGTCGCCGACGAGGGCAGTTACACCGGCCCGCTCGGCCCCCGTGACCATGCTCGCGTAGTGCATGAATGCGCCTGTAGGGTCGTTATTGCGGGAGAGCTTGTGAGCGCCGAGAATCGCATTGGCGGACCAACCTACCAGGCCGGAGACGGGACCGCGCACCATCTCGTCGAGGGCAGCGGCCAGGTCGTCTTGCGCCGAGGCGCCCAGATGGACGGCGGCGTCGGCCATCGTGATCAGGACCATCAAGACAAAGGGGTCCTGGGAGTGGTCCGTCAAGAACCGCCAGCCATCGTCGACGGACTTTTGGTAATACTCACGTGCCATCGCAGGCGAACCAATTCGATCCGCATATCGTCCCCCCGCGTACTCAAAGGCGACAACGATATATCGGCCGCGCGTGCTCCGAGCATTCGCATAGGTGGGTATACGCTGCGCAAAATCCAGAATTTCGGCAGTGGTGAATTCTCCGTTTAGCAAGCGGGTGGCATAGCCTTCAAGCGCTGCCTGCGCCGCGTTCTGCGCCGCCATGTCATTCGTTCCGTCCAGCGCGCCGAGATAGCCGAGCGCTGCATCCACATTTTTCCCCGCCTGCCGATCGGCAT
>JBCLBO010000157.1:0-2512 GCA_038916785.1 Candidatus Hydrogenedentales bacterium
CCTGCCGCGGCTGAGGCTGCGCCCGCTCCGGCGGAAGCGGCCCCAGCCTCAGCACAATCAGCCGCGGCGCCCGCAGCCGCTTAAGGATCGAACAGAAGTGCAATCGATGTTCACAAAAAAACGAGACATAGCGCGACGCGCAGCAGCCACGTCGCGCCGTCCGTTCTACACCGTTTTTGTCCCTGCCGTCCTTCTCATCTTCTCGATCATTGCCGCGCTCTCGCCATCGGCCTCCGCCGAAGGCGGGCCCGCCGCGCCCACGCCCGACAGCGTTCTCGATCAGCTGCTCCATTCAGACCCCGCGGCGATGCGCGCGGCGCTCGATGCGATGCGCGCGCAGGCCGATGCGCTCGCGGCGGATTCCGCCGGGTTGCGCGCGCAGCAGGCCGAGGCCGACGCCAAGCTCGCGGAGTTGCGCAAGGTGCTCTCGCCGCTCATGGCGCTCGTGCCGCCGCCGGCACCCGCCGGGCCCAAGTTCACGTTTACCAAGGACATCTTCCCCGTCTTCGAGGCAAAATGCCTCAGTTGTCACGAGGTCGACAAGCGCCGCGGCGGTCTCTCACTTTCGACTTTCAATCACGCGATGGAAGGTGGCAGTTCGGGCCAGGTGATTTTTCCCGGCGATCCCGATGGCAGCCGCCTGGTCAAACTCGTGCTGCAGATGACCGAGCCCATCATGCCGCCCAAGGGCGAGGGCCTTGACGACAATACGATCGACATGATCAAGCAATGGATCATGGAAGGCGCACCGCGCGATCCGGGAAGCAAGGTCGTGTTGGCGAAGTCGAACCTGCCCAGGGCGCCGAGCGAAATTTTCATCGCCGCAGCCAGCCTCGACGGTCCGCCGCCGATGCCGGAGGTCGCGCTGGCGTCCGTCGCGCCGCCCACGCCGCGCGGCGTCGTCGCGCGCTCGCTCGCGGCCAGCCCGACCGCGCCGCTGGTCGCGATCGGCGGCGAACGCCAGGTGCTGATTCACGAGCTCGACGGGTTCAAGCTACTAGGCGCGCTGCCGTTCCCGGAGGGCGACATCTTCGCGCTCACCTTCAGCTTCAACGGCCAACTGCTTCTCGCCACGGGCGGACAGGAGGGCGCGTCCGCCAGCGCGGTGATTTGGGACGTGCGCAAGGGCGAGCGCATCGGCACCTACGGCCGCGGCTACGACACGATTCTTGCCGGCGACATTAGCCCCGATCATCGCATGGTCGCGCTCGGCGGACCGGACCGCAAGGTGCGCGTCTATTCCACGGCCGACGGCACGATGCTCTACGAATGCGGCCTACACACGGACTGGGTGATGGGCCTGAAATTCTCGCCCGACGGCGAATTGCTCGCCACCGGCGATCGCGCGGGCAATCTGTTCCTGTGGCAAGCGGCGAACGGCCGGCCCGTCGAGTCGCTGCGCGGCCACACCGGGGCGGTCAACGATCTCGCGTTCACGATGGACTCCGCCGTGCTCGTCTCCGGCGGCGGCGAAGGCAAGGTTTTCCTCTGGGACACCTGGAGGTACGCCGCGATCCGCAGTTTCGACGCGCATGCCGGGTCCGTCTTCGGCATCGACATCAGCAAGACCAACGAGCTGCTTACCTGCGGCATGGACGGCCTCACCAAGCGCTGGGACATGAACGCCGCGAACCTCGCGCAGTTCGAGTCCGTAGGCGACTGGGCCTACGCCACCACCTACGCCAAAGGCGGCGCCGCCATCGTCACCGGCGCCTGGACCGGCGCCGTCTCCGTCTGGAACCAGGCAGACGGCGCCCGCCTCGCCAGTCTCAGCACCAATCCCGATCCCGCCGCGACCCCGGCTGCACCCGCGGCGATACAAGTGGCGTCGGCCGCTCCCGGCCAATAGACTTAACTCCTGTATCATTACGCGGCTCGATTGCGGCGCGCCCGCATGGGCGAGCCGCCGATGCTACGAACGGTGGTTTTTGTCGCAGGCTGTTACAAAGAATCGGGAAAATCGTGCACCAGTACGGACCCATTGACACTCGGCCGGCATCGGGTGGATAGTAGTTGGAGTCGTCCATTTTCCCGCTCGGGGCCATCCGAGACCTAGGAGAACGACCATGACCCCGAGTACCCGCCGTGAGTTTCTAGGTGACGTGGGCCGCGGAATGCTACTGGCCGGGCTGGGCACGACGCTCGCCGTCGAACTGGGGCTGGCCCACGCGGACATCGCCGACGGGCAATCCGCGCTTTCGTTCGGCCCGCTCGAGCCGCTCGTGGCGCTCATGCAAGATACCGCGCCCGCCGAGCTCACTGCGTTGCTGGTGGATCGGCTGAAAACGGGGACGAGCCTCCAGACACTCGTCGCGGCCGGAGCGCTTGCCAACGCCCGTACCTTCGGCGGCCAGGACTACGTCGGTTTCCACACCTTCATGGCGCTCGCACCGGCCTACCGGATGGCGCGAGAACTGCCGCTGGATCAGCAGGCGCTGCCCGTCCTGAAAGTGCTCTATCGAAACGCCAACCGCATCCAGGAATTCGGCGGGCGAAAAAGTGAGGTGCTGCA
>JBCLBO010000158.1:0-2508 GCA_038916785.1 Candidatus Hydrogenedentales bacterium
TCTCCGCGCTCGGCGAGATGTTTGAGGATTTCTGCGGCATTGGCCTTTAGGTAGCTGATTGGCTTGATCTGATCCGCGAGTCCCATGGGGTGTGCCTCCAGTAGGACCAATTATAGACTGAATTCGGTCTTAGTGGAAATTGAGGGCGGTCCGGATCGAAACGGACGGGGCAGCCGCTGCTTGAAACCGCATCAAACGGAGAACGATGCTACAGCATGTCGTTTTGATAGGATTCCGGGGATCCGTAGATGATCACGGGTGTCTCAGACGAGAATGTCGCTTCAAGGAGGGTCGCGGCGATGGCGCTGAACGACGGAACGGATTGGTCCAAGACCATCGGCCTGATCGCGGTCGCGGCGTTCGTGCTTTGGTTTTTGTACGAGGGGTTCAAGCTCGTCGGGCGGTTCATGGAGAAGTATTGATTCAGGTCGGCTGCTCTTCGCTTGTGGTAGGCTTTCGCGGGAATCTTCTGGGGGCGGAACCTTGATACTTTGGCGCACGCGGTTTGTCTGCGCGCTGGCCGTTTGGGCGGCGGGGGTGGCGGCGGAAGACTTGCCGCGCGGGGCGATTGCTTCGCCGTTGATGGACTTTGCTGAGCGGGTGGGGGCGGAGCACCACGAGTTGGCGGGTGCGCGGGACGGGCACTACGCCGGGGTGGTCGAGTACGCCGAGGACGCGCTGCTACTGCGGGTGCATCTGATCCGGGCGGCGCGGCGTTCGATCGATTTGCAGACGTTTATTTGGGCGGGGGACGCTTCCGCGGACCTGATCGCGTATGAGTTGGTGCAGGCGGCCACGCGCGGCGTGCAGGTGCGGGTCTTGCTCGACCATATGGGGTCGGCCAAGAACACGCGGGCGATTACTTTCGACGAGACGACGTATCCCGGCGTCGAAATCAAGATTTATCGGCCGCCGGCGAAATGGTTGAATCCGGGGACGCCGTTTCGCATCGTGCATATGCTGCTACCCACCGGCGCGAACCAGCGCATGCACTGCAAGACGATGATCGTCGATGGCGTGATCGGATTCACCGGGGGCCGGAACATCGGCGATCAGTATTTCGGGCGGTCCGCCGACTACAATTTCAAGGATCGCGAGGTGATCGTGGCGGGGCCGCAAGTCGTGGCGATGTCGCGCGCCTTCGAGGCGTTTTGGAATTTCAAGCGGACGTACCATAACCACGCATTGTTCGATGTGGCGAAGCTGGTGAAGGCGGGCGTGACGCGCCCGGAACTGACGCGCGAGGGCGCGCAGTTGGACACGGCTTTTGCAGAGGTCGATCGCGACGCGGGCGATGCGGCGGTCGTCCAGCGCGCGTTTGTAGACCGGATGCGGCGCGTGGACGGGCTGGTGTTTGTGTCGGATGCGCCGGGCAGGAAGGCGGACTTCGCGTATACGAGTTTTGGGACGCGCAGCCGCATGTTTCACGAATTCTGGCGGCAAGTGGGGGACACGCGCGAAGAGTTGCTGATGCAGAGCCCGTACACGGTCTTCGATTTTCGCGCGCGGCACTACTTCCGCAAACAGCGCGAGGTCGCGCCGGTCATGCGCGTGATGATCTCGACGAACAGCCTGGGCGCGGCGGACCACACGATCACTTATGCCGCGAATTACCGCCTGCGATCGAAAATGATCCGAAAGATGAAGTTCGAGGTGTACGAAATGAAGCCGCACCCGGAGATGCTGGGCGAGCACTTGCCGCGATTCGACGCGTTGCGCGCGCAAGTCCGCGAGGCGGGCAAATCGAAAGAACCGTACTTGAGCATTCACGCCAAGACCTTCGTGTTCGATCGGCGGGTGGTGTACATCGGCACGCTGAATCTCGACCCGCGATCGTTTTTTGTGAACAGCGAATGCGGGGTGTTCATAGATGATGCGGAGTTCGCCGGGGAGATGCGCACGATCCTGCTGAGGGAAATGAGCGCGGCGAATAGCTGGGTGATCGCAAAGAACCACTACCTTCTCGGATTCTTGAACCGGCCGATCGAGACGCTGTCCTCGGCGCTGCCGGTGGATCCGTGGCCGATTCGAAACACGAGCGGGTACGAACTCCAGCCGGGGGCCGAAGAGGTGCCGCCAAATCACCCGGATTTTTATGAGAACTACGTCAGCATCGGCAGCTTTCCCGGCACGACCCCGCTCGAGCAGCGGCGGATTTTCACGAGCATCATCAAGACCTTCGGTATGGCGGCTACGCCGTTGTTGTGACAGCGCCGCATACGCTACAGAGCGTAATCCTGCGAGCTCTTCTTCCGGCGGGCATTGCGCAGGCGGATTTTTATGCTGGGGTCGTAGTTCGGATCGCCGGAGGTGCGCCATTTGTCGATGAGGGTCTCGATCTTGGACTCGTTGGCCGGCGTGTAGTTTTTAAGCAGGTATTCGATCTCGTCCTTGATGCGTTTGGCGGTGGCGGGCCCTGCGCCGGCCTTGGCTCGTTCTTTCAATTGCTTGTGGCCGGTCTCGATGTCCTGCGCCTGCGCGCGGTGTGCGGCGCCACCGGCGCGCCAT
>JBCLBO010000159.1:0-2501 GCA_038916785.1 Candidatus Hydrogenedentales bacterium
CGCGCGTGCGCGCGACGAGGCGTTCCTTCGCGCGGGCGAAGAGCGAGCGCTGGATGTCGTCGAGCATGGCTTCGAGTTTTTCGCGCAGGCCGGTGGTGGGCATCGTGGCCTTCTCGCCGGTGTCGCGGCGGACGACGACGACCTGGCCCGCTTCGACGTCGCGCGGCCCGATCTCGATGCGGATGGGCGCGCCTTTGAGTTCCCACTCGGCGAATTTGTAGCCGGGCTTGTACTGATCGCGTGAGTCGAACGGGGCAACTCGAAGAGTCGCACTGATGTTTGGCCCTTTAAGCGGATCGCGAGGCATAGAGGCAACTCGAAGAGTTGCAAGAAATTAGCCGGGGGTTGAGCGATAGCGATACCCCCGGAGTCTTGTACACCATGAGACCGACCCTGAAAGGGTCGCAGAGAGTGGATGTAGATTCTGGCACCCCATCCGGGGTGCTCCAGGTTTTTCTTAGTGATCCGGGGGTCGTCGCGGCGCGACGACCCCCGGCTAATTTCTGTCAAGCCTTCGGCTTGATCGTAGGTAACGAAGGCTTCCTGAGTACATTGGTTAACGACGGCTTCTGCTCTGTTGAAAACCCGCCTAAACCGTCATCGCGAGGAGCCCACGAGTCCGTCATTGCGAGGAGGGTGGTTGCGACGAAGCAATCTCGTTAACCGGAGACTTCTATGATTCGAGAGAGGCATCGGACCCGAATCCGTCCAAGTGGGGGACCATCTCGACAGAGCGGAAGGCTTTCTGAGTACATCGGTAACGAAGGCTTCCGGAGTACATTTCGTACCGACTGTGTTGACGAACCGATGGTCGTCGACCGCTCCTATTGCGATTCGCCATTTCAGCGTGTCTTGGAATCAGCTGCCGAGCGTCTTCCAGCGATCGAGCACGTGATAGAGGACGATGCCGAAGGCGGTGGCGACGTTCATGCTGTTCTTGTGGCCGTGCATGGGGATTTTCACGACGGCGTCGCAGTGCGAGAGGACGCGCTCGTCGATGCCGGTGACTTCGTTTCCGAAGACAATGGCGACGGGCTGGGGCCAGGCGAACTCGTGCAGCGGGACGGCGCCGGGCGTGACTTCGATGGCGACGCGGACAATGCCGTCGCGGCCCAGCTGATCGAGGGCGTCGGCGGTGCGCTCGTGGTAGGTCCAGGGGACGTAGTCGAAGGCGCCGAGCGCGGTCTTGGCGAGCTTGATGTGGGGCGGGTGCGCGCTCATGCCGCAGAGGTGGATGCGCGCGGCCACGCCGGCGTCGGCCGTGCGGAAGATGGAGCCGACGTTGAAAGCGCTACGCAGGTTGTCGAGCACGACGTGGACGGGGTTGCGGGGGATCGGCGGCAGCGCGGCGGGCGGGACGCCGGAATAGTGGGGTTCGCGATCGGTCATGGGAAGAAGAAGGTCAAGCGCGATTTATCCACCGATGAACACAGATGGACACGGATGAGTTCAGTAATGTCCGGCATTGCTGGATTGTAGTGGAAGAGGTCGCATTTTTTAGAGGGTGAATGGTTGGCGTCAAGGGCCAGGTCAATATCCAGGTCCAGGGCCGATTACGAGCACGATTGCGAGCACGAGCACGAGTTGGGGAGTGAATTGCGGCGGACTAACGGAACACAGCGGTTGGTTTCTCCGCGTCTTTAGGTTCTCCGCGTGAGACGAATTGGGGTTTGTTCGCTTGCGGTCCCGATTCGCAGCGGATTCGCCCGGATTGGTGGCTGTTTGTTAGACTGCCGGGCCTTAATTGACCCGCGCTGGACTGCTTCCGATGGGACTTCTCTCTGCTGAAATCGCCACGAAGGCCATGGTGCCCGTGTGCCGGCAATTGGCGACGACGTATGAGGCGGGGATTCCGATTCTGCGGGCCTTCCAACATGTCGGGCAGGAGTCAAGGGATCCGAAGGTCAGGCGCGTGTGCCTGTCGATCGTGGAGGACCTGCAACGCGGGGCGACGCTTTCGGACTCGGTGCGCAGGCAATCGAAGTGGCTCTCGCCGTTTTTCGTGCAGCTTCTGGCGAGCGGCGAGATGGGCGGCCGGCTGGATGTGATGTTGGAGGACCTCGCGAGCTACTTCGAGGACCGGCTGACTATCCAGCGATCGGTGCGTGCGGCGATGGCGTATCCCATGTTGCTTTTGGTGATCGCGTGGTTCCTGGGCACCTTCGCGTTGGGGATGGGCCGGCGCGCGGTGGCGGCGTTTAGCGATGCGAGCCAGGGCGGGATCGCCGGCGTGGAGGCGTTCTTTGGCGAGTGGCTGAAGTTTCAGGCGGCGGCGATGGTGGTGTTTGCGGTCGCCGCGGCCGGGTTCATCGTGTTGGCGCGGTCGGGCACGCTGGGATGGGTCACTGGCGCGATCACGACGCGGATGTGGCCGCTGTCCAAGGTGACGCGCTATTTTGCGATGGCGCGGTTCTTCCGGAGTCTGGCCTTGCTGCTCGAGAGCGGCTTGGGAGTGATGCCGAGCATTCGCGGGGCGGCGAGCACTACGGCGAACCCGTACA
>JBCLBO010000160.1:0-2484 GCA_038916785.1 Candidatus Hydrogenedentales bacterium
GCCGCGAGGCGATATTCGGCGGCCTTCCAGTCCGCTAGCGATTTATATTCGCCGGCGAAGTGCGGCTCCCAGAAGGCAATGTGGCAGGCGCGGCCAATGCCGAAGACGGTAAGGAGCCGCGCGCCTTTTTTCTTGAGCGCGCGGATGCGCTCGCCGAAAGTGGGCAATTCCTGCTTCGTTGCGTAGTGACGCTGCGCGCGGGGGACGGAGAGTTTCCCGAGGGGCCCGTAGAATGCGCCTTCCATGGCATTTTGAAACGCGGCGGGATCGTCCGCCGGCAACGTATTTCCTTTTTCGTCGCTCCATTCGTCCATATTGAATCCGTGGACGTGTTTGCAGTCGACGTTCCATTCCTTCAGGAAATAGACCGTCCAGCGATACATGCCCATTGGGCCGACGGGCAGGATGAAGGCGATCGGGCGCTTCGAGGCGGCTGCATCGGCGATTTCCCGCGCGATCTCGTGGCCGAGCATCACGTCGAAGTCGGCGAGCGATTCGCAGGGGATGGGCGCGAAGGCCTTGCTCCACCAGCGCTCGCGCTTGGTGATGGTCGCGGGCGCTCGCGCACAGCACGCATCCAGCGCCTTCAGGTCCCAACCCTTGGGGAAATAGTTCTCGAGTAGCGATCCCTTGAGCGTCGTGAGCAGATTGATCGCCATTTCAGTTCGAGCCCTCCACGGTGTGAACGAGCGTGTCTCCAAGAGCCTCGCGGAGCGGATCGAAATGTTCCGCGCCAAAGCCGAGGTGCGAGTGTCGCTGCCAGCCCTCGGCGGCCGAGAATCGCCCCGACATCCGGCCGGCCGCACGCGCGCTGTCTTCCATCGTTTGCAGATAGCTGTCGAGCCCCTGCGTCTCGTCGAGCCATTCCTTCTGGCTGGCGTGACAAGCCAAGGCAGCGCGCTTGATCGATAGGGTCGAAGCGATGTCCACAAAGAAATGCGCCGCGATCGGCTCGCGCAGCGGCCCGCGCAGACCCCACGGCAGCGCGTGGTACACCGCGACCTCGCGTGACACAGGCGCTCGCGGCGGGTCGGTCACGAAATTCGGGAAACTCCGCGCGAAAGCCGCAGTCACGCCAAGCCGTGAGGCGTTGATGTGATCCTCCATATAGTCCACGGGCGATTGCAGCAGGACGATGGCCGGATCCGCCTCTCGAACGACCGCGGCGACCTTGCGCAGCAGGCGCTCGTCATAGAAAATTTCCAGGTCGCGCGCAATGGGCAGGTGTAGCGTAGCGTTCAGGAGGCGCGCGGCGGCCTTGGCTTCGTCGAGACGGCGGCGGGCTGTGGCGGCCGCGTCCTCGGACATCGAGCCGCAAGAGCCGTCGGCCACGTTCATCATGTGGAGTTCGTAGCCGGCGCGGCCCAGCAAGACGAGGGTCCCGGCCATCATCAGCTCGATGTCGTCCGGATGGGCGGCGATGGCAAGAGCGACTCGACGGGCCATGGTGTTTCCTTCTGCGCGAAGCCGAAAGTATAGTCATGGCCGACAGGGTTGTCTATGGACGGCGGCAAGGGAGAGCGCATGAAGAAACTCGGCGTGGGAATTGTGGGTACGGGCTGGGTGTCCGGCGAACATGTGCGTGCGGTTAAGGCGAATCCGCACACCAAGGTGGTAGCGATGTGCGGGCGCACCTCCGAGGCGGCCCGTGCGAAGGCGGCGGAGTGCGGCATTGAATGCGCGATATTCGACGACTACGCAAAAATGCTCAAGCACGATGGCGTCGATATTGTCTCGATCGCCACGCCGCCGAATCTTCACCGCGAGGAGGCCGTGGCCGCTGCGCGCGCGGGCAAGCACCTGATGCTAGAGAAGGCGATGGGCGTCACGCTCGAGGACATCCGCGCGATCCGCGACGCGGTGCGCGAGGCCCGCGTGAAGTCGGTGGTGAGTTTCGTACTGCGCTGGAACCCGCTCTTCGGCATCATCAAACGGCAACTCGCGGCCGGGGCCGTCGGGAACGTCTTCTATGGCGAAGTGGATTACTTCCACGGCATCGGGCCTTGGTATGGGCAGTATCATTGGAACATCAAGAAAGACGTCGGCGGCAGTTCGCTGCTCTCGGCCGGTTGCCACGCGCTCGACGCGTTGCGCTGGTTCATGGGCGGCGAGGTCGCCGAGGTATTCCAGTACGCCGCGGCGGGCAAGGGGAAGGACTTCGCGGCTTATGAATACCCGCCGACGACGGTTACCCTGCTGCGCTTCGCGGATGGGCGCGTCGGCAAGGTGGCCTCGTGCATCGAGTGCATCCAGCCGTATGTGTTCTCGATCAACCTCGTCGGCACCGAGGGCACGATTCGCAACAACAAGATATTCTCGCGGCAGAGTTTTCCGGGGCAGACGGGCTGGGCGGAGGTGCCGACCATCCTTCCCGACAGCGGCGACGTGACGCATCACCCCTTCCAAGGCGAGGTCGATCACTTGGTCGAGTGCATCCAGAAGGACGTCGAGTCGCACGTAAACGTCGCGGATGCGTACAAGACG
>JBCLBO010000161.1:0-2356 GCA_038916785.1 Candidatus Hydrogenedentales bacterium
AAACGAAGTTAGCAAAGAACCGCGATGGCCCCTTCGTTCTCTTTGGTTACCTTCTGTTTAATGCACTTTAATTGTGCATCAAACTCCGGCTACTTCCCGGCGGGCGCCGGGATTTCCTTTGCGTGCCCCGGTTCTTCGGGGCGGACGCTGCGGCGGCGGGTCAGTAGCGCGACCGCTTCATTCACGAGGCCGAAGCCTACATAGAGAATGCCGAAGGGAAGAAACAGGATCTGCCACGAAGAGTAGTGGTTAGCGTAGCTGAACGCAGCGATCGCACCCACGCACAGCACCAACACGCGAAACGCGCGCCGCGGCGCGAGGATAAACATTCGCGTGCTCTTTTTCGGATAGCGCACGTTGCTCACCATCAGTAGCGCCATCATCATAGTTACGGGACCCAGCACCCAGTACGTCATGTGGTACTCGAAGTATTGGAAAAAAAGCGTGAAGGACGCGATCATTCCTGCCGCAGCCGGGGAGGGCAGGCCGATGAAGATGTCCTGGCGCCCGGCTTGAAACGCGTTGTAGCGCGCGAGCCGCAGCGCGGCGCAGATGACGTAGCAGACCGCCATGGCGCTGCCGATCGGGGCGAGGGACTCATGGCTCATCTTGCCTTCGACCAAATACGCATTGTAAATAAGCACGGCCGGCGCAACGCCGAACGAAACCATGTCCGCCAGGCTGTCCAGTTCCTTGCCGAATTCCGTCGTACTTTTGGTCATTCGTGCAACGGTGCCATCGAGCATGTCGAGGAGGATCGCGCCGATGATCCAGTACGCCGCCTCGTCGTATTCCCCGCGAATGCCGGCGAAGATACTGGCCACGCCGCAGTACAGCGCAAACGCTGTGACGAAGCTCGCCGCGACGTTGATCGGCATAAGCCGACGCTTGCGTGCGGCGCGCGAAAACCGGCGCTTCTTCTCAGGCTTCTCTTTCACAACGGGCCACCACTGAACTTCCGCCCCGGACCGTGTCGCCCGGGCGCACCAGCACCTCGGCCCCGCGCGGCAGATACAGGTCTGTGCGAGAGCCAAACCGGATCATACCAAATCTCTCCCCCTTCGTGAGCCCCTCCCCCACCTGCGCCGGGCACACGATCCGCCGCGCGATCAGCCCGGAAATCTGCCGCACCGTCATCGGCCCGTGCGGCGTATCCAGCCAGAGCGTGTTCGACTCGTTCACCTCGGCGGATTCGGGCGCCATCGCGTTTTTAAACAGGCCATCCCGGTGCTCAATCTTGAGAATTTTACCCTCCGCAGGGCTCCGATTCACGTGCACATTGAACACGGAGAGAAAAACCGAAATCCGCACGCAGCGCCCTGCATACCACCGCGTCGATTCCAGTTCCTCCACGGCCGTCACCTTGCCGTCCGCCGGGCTCACCACGTCGCGCGGCCCCGAAGAAATCCGCCGGGGAGGATCGCGAAAGAAGTTCACCATGAACAGACCCGGCGCAAGCGCCACCGCGCCCCAGGGGCCATACCCCGACCACGCCACCCCCGCGCACACCCCCGCGCCCACCGCGACCGCCGGCACGTAAAATTTCGCGCCCTCACGCCACCCGCTAAACCTTCGCTTCAAAAGAGACCCCGATCCTTAAGGCTGACGTATCGACCGTCTCCGAAGATAACATGATCGAGCATCCGCACGCCCACCAGCTCACCCGCCTCGGCCAGCCGCCGCGTCAGCGCAAGGTCGTCCCGGCTGGGCTCGGGATCGCCGCTCGGGTGATTGTGGCAACAGATCACCGCGCTCGCGCCCTCGCGCACCGCCTGCCGAAACACGTCCCGCGGCGCCGCCAAGGTCCCATCCAACCCTCCATGCGAAATATCTCGCACGGCGATCACCTCGTTCTTCGTCGTCAACAGCACGCACTTGAACACCTCGTGCTCATAGTCCTTATACCGCACCATGAGCAGCTTGGCGATGTCCTCCGCGCCGTGAATCCGCGGCCGGCCGCGCTCGGAAAATGCCACCAACCGTTTGCCCAGCTCGAGCGCCGCTTTCACCTCGATCGCCTTTACACGGCCCACCCCCGCCACCTCCTGCAGCTCAGTTAGCGAGGCCCGCGAAATCCCCCGAAGCCCGCCAAAGCGCTGCACCAGCGCCTCCGCCAGCGCGACGGCACCCTGCGTGCGCGTACCCGTGCGAAACAGGATCGCCAGCAGCTCCGCGTCCCGCAGCGCCTCGGCCCCCACCTGCTCCAGCCGCTCGCGCGGACGCTCCTCCGCCGGCATCTCGCGCACCGAAGTCGACAACCACACCGCCCCTGTCTCCGCCACAGACCCCTCCCCTCCGAGACCTCGCTCACGAGATAGACGCTTCAATCCATCAATCTCTTTCGCGCCCCGCCAAG
>JBCLBO010000162.1:0-2340 GCA_038916785.1 Candidatus Hydrogenedentales bacterium
TGCGCCGCTACGATTATGAAAAAGCCACCGGCATGGACCCGCGCGATCGCCGGCTCCTGGGCCGCGCCATCGACGAAGTCGCGCGCATCGGCCACGACGCGCTCGACGAATTGCCCGACGACAGCTCCGAGAAATGGCGGATGAAAGCCGACCTCTTCGGCACCATGATCCGCAGCCTCTACAAGGGCAACAAATTCGTCAACGAGATGGAAGACGCCACGAAGAAGGCGATACAGCTCGGCCCGGACAATCCCTACACCCTGCTCACCGCCTCCAAACGTCCGCTCTTCGCGGAAGCCGAGCACGGCGGCGACATCCCCGAGGCGCTCAAACTGCTCGACCGCGCCATCGAACTCGACCCCAAACTCGAGCGCGCACACGCCTTCCGCGGCATCGCCTACGAGGCCCTCGGCCGCTTGGACGAAGCCGTCGCCGAATGGAAACTCGCCCTCGAGCTCAATCCGAAGTCCCGCCTCGCCGCCGACAAACTCAACGATCACAAGGACGCGGCGAAATAATCCAGTGAGTCGCCAGAGCGGAAGCGGCGTCCCGCCGCTTCTGAAGAGCCGAGACGGCCCTTCCACTCTGACCTATTCGATGGGCCGCTAGTCCTTCTTCGCGCCATTGACCCGGCCCGCGATCCACTGCACCCGAGACGCCAACAGCCTGCGTTCGTCGGGCCAAAACATCGGCGGCAACTCCTCCAACGAAAACCACGCCAGCCCGTAGTTGTCCGGATCGGTCGGCCCGCCCTCACTCTGCGTCGTGGTGTAGAGGCCGTAGTGCGAGGTCTGCCAGTACGTGCGCTTGTAGTTGCAGCGGTCGAGTGTGCCCAGCGGGCCCAGATACGTCAGCGCCGACAGTCCCGTTTCCTCCAGGATTTCGCGCTCGGCTGCCGCCTCGAGTTCTTCGTCCGACTCGACGCCCCCCTTGGGAAGCACATAGTGCGCATCGCCGATCTCGACTTCCTTGATTAACGCAAGCAGCACGCCGCCCGCCGTACGCCGGACCACCGCGCCGCCCGCGCCAATCCGGTGCCGGTGCCCCGGTGCCCGTTGATACCACCGCTCATCCGCCGCCATCGCTGCACGTCCCCCGCGCCCATTTAGCGCCAAAGAATGGCACGGCGCGCGGCACCCCGCAAGCCCGCGTGCGCAGTCACGGCGCACGGCACAACGCCGCCGCGCTATACTCGGTCCACTGTTCGGCCTGCGTCCGGCCGGACTCCGATCGCAAGAACCCGAGGAGAGCGCCGTTCTCATGAAATTCCGCACCGAATCCGATACCATGGGCCAGATGCAGGTGCCCGCCGATCGCTACTGGGGCTCGCAGACCGCCCGCTCGATCCATTTCTTCAAAATCGGCGGCGAGCGCATGCCGCGCGAACTCATCCGCGCGCTCGGCATTCTCAAGAAGGCCGCCGCGCTGGTCAACCGCGATCAGGGCCAGCTCGACGCCAAACTCTGCGACACCATCTGCGCCGCGGCCGGTGAGGTCATCGAGGGCACGCTCGACGATCACTTCCCGCTCGTCATCTGGCAGACCGGCAGCGGCACCCAGACGAACATGAACGCGAACGAAGTCATCTCGAACCGCGCCATCGAAATGCTCGGCGGCGAGATGGGCAGCAAGAAGCCCGTCCACCCGAACGACCACGTGAACATGTCGCAATCGTCCAACGACACCTTCCCCACCGCCATGAGCATCGCCGCGGTCGAGCGCATCCACCACCACCTGCTGCCCAACCTGCGCACGCTGCGCGACACGCTCGACAAGAAGGCCAAGGAATTCGCAGACATCATCAAGATCGGCCGCACGCACCTCATGGACGCCACGCCGCTCACGCTGGGCCAGGAGTTCTCCGGCTATGTCCAGCAACTCACCAACGGCATCGAACGCATCGAAGGCACCCTGCCGAAACTCTCCGAGCTTGCCATGGGCGGCACGGCGGTCGGCACGGGCCTCAACACGAAAAAAGGCTACGACGTGAAGGTCGCCGCGAAAATCGCCGAGCTGACCGGCCTGCCCTTCAAGACCGCGCCGAACAAGTTCGAGTCGCTCGCCGCGCACGACGCGATGGTCATGACGCACGGCGCGCTGAAGACGCTCGCGTGCAGCATGATGAAAATCGCCAGCGACGTGCGCCTGCTCGCCAGCGGCCCGCGCTGCGGCCTGGCCGAAATCCGCATCCCGGAGAACGAACCCGGCTCATCCATCATGCCCGGCAAGGTCAACCCCACGCAGTGCGAAGCCGTCACGATGGTCGTCGCGCAGGTCCTGGGCAACGACGTCGCTGTGAACATCGGCGGCGCGATGGGCCACTTCGAGCTCAACGTCTTC
>JBCLBO010000163.1:0-2260 GCA_038916785.1 Candidatus Hydrogenedentales bacterium
GGCCCCAGCAAATGAGCATCGGGATTGAGGCGAACTGTCCCGCATTTTTTTCCACCTTAGACACGATTTCGTACGACGCGTCGCCCGGCCGTAGTGGAATATCCTGCACGAAGCGCAACGTGGCGATGCGGTTCGCCCACGAGTCGTAGGGCGCGGTGTATGCTGCGCGGATTTCCGGCGTGAGGCGCGTCCGCGCGCAGCACACCCGCGCGGCGATCCCGCTGAAGGCGTTGAACCCCCGCACGAGTAGCGCGCCGAGAGGCGTGTTGCGGACAATCCACAGCGGCCACGGGAAGCGTTTCGTTCTCGGCAGATGAAACGCGGATGTGTTCATCACGATCAGCCGCTTGATCCGCTCCGGGTGGCGCGTGGCGTAGGCCATGCCGATCATGCCGCCCCAGTCGTGCACGATGAGCGTGATGCCGCCGGTGACATTCACGGAATCCAGCAGCGTCTCCAAATCGTTGACGCGCGACTCCAGTGTATAGCTGTACCGGTCATCGCCGGGCTTGTCCGACATCCCGCAGCCGATATGGTCCGGCACAATGCAGCGGTACTGGTCGCGTAGCGCGAGCACGAGGTTGCGGTAGTAGAACGACCAGGTCGGGTTGCCGTGCACCATCACCAGCGGCTCTCCGGCGCCCTCGTCGAGATAGTGCATCCGCACGCCGCCGAGGTCGAGATACGCTCCGTCGAAGGGGTACAACTCCCTGGGAATCGCGCGCATCGTCCCGCCTACCACTCGACGCCGAGCATGAGGCAATTGAGCCCGCTGCCGATTCCGAGCATGCCGACGCGATCGCCGCGCCGCAGAAATCCGCGCTCGTCCGCCAGTGCCGCCGTGATCGGCAGCGAGACAGTCCCCATGTTTCCCAGCGAGGGATAGGTCGAGAAGTCCTTGTCCGGAGTCACGCCGATCGCCTTCAGGATGGTCTCCTTGTTCGCATGGCCGACCTGGTGACAGATCACCTTGTCCACGCTCGCCGCCGCCCATCCGAGCTCGGAGAGAAACGCGCGCCAGGCCGCCTCGCCGAGCGCGACGCCGTGCTTGAGCACCGCGGGCGCGTCCGTCTGCATCAGCGGGACGGCCTCGTGGCCATTGCGCGCTTCCAGTCCCCACGAGCACAGCCCGAAGTGTTCGGGATGCGCCATATGCACGCCGCCGAGGAGCCGGTGGCCCGCGCCGAAGGAACCGTCGCTCAGCAGCACCGCGGCTGCGCCGGACCCGCCGGTCAGCGTCGCGAGCGACTTCGCGAAGAGTTCCATCGTCGGCGTGCGGTTCATGCGCGCGATCATCACGTCGTTGATTTCGCGCGCCGTCTCGCAGGAGACAACCAGCCCCGCGCGAATCTGGCCCAGCTCGATCCGGTTGGCGATATCGAGCATGCCGTTGAGCATTCCGAGGCACGCGTTGCTGATGTCGTAAATCCCGGCGCCGCCGCGCACGCCGAGGTCCGCCGCCACGTGACACGCCGTGGCCGGTTCGAAGTTTTCGCGATTCACCCCCGCGTAAATGAGCGCGCCGATCTCGCTCGCCGCGACGCCCGCGCGTTCGAGCGCGCGTGCCCCGGCGATGGCCGCGCCCTTCGACACGGGGTAGTCCTTTCCCCACCAACGGCGCTCGGCGATGCCTGTGAGCGCCTCGAGCTGGCCCATCGGCATGCGCAGCGCCGTATAGACCGGTCCGAGTCGCTCCTCGAGTTCCTCCGAGCTCACCACCACGGGCGCCAATTCGTATCCAATCGCATTGATATGTACGCGCGAGTACTTCATGGGATCAGCGCGCCTGCCCGCCGGCCTCGATCAGGCGCACCGCGAAATTTTCCATGCGATAGATGACGCGGCCGTCCACGCAGAGATGGCCCGCGGCGCGCAGCAGCCGCGCGTCGTCGTCGACGCCGGTGACGCCGGCCTCGATCGTCACGCGGCGGTCCGCCGGCACGACCTGGCCGCGGTAAATCCAGCGGTGTTCTTCGCCCAGCGCGACGCACTCGACCCGCGCGTGCGGTCCCGCGCCCCAGCGTTCGCGCGCGAGATACCGGAGGAGTTGCAGGAACCCTTCCAGCCCAAGCGAGCCTGGCCACACCGGGTCCTGAAAGAAGTGCGCCTGGAAAAACCACGCGCCGGGATCCACGGGAATGCCCGCGCGGATGTAACCCAGCCCGTGCGGTCCGCCCTGCGGCGCGTAGACCTCGACCGCGTCCACCATGCGCCACGCGTCCGCCGGATAGGCCCCGCCGCGCGGATAGGAGAAGGGGGC
>JBCLBO010000164.1:0-2249 GCA_038916785.1 Candidatus Hydrogenedentales bacterium
AAAGTACCAAACCGCGAAAAAATACACGCCCACGCCCAGCGGCATGAGAATGCGCGCCCATTTCGAACGCATCAGGCCGCCTTCTCGGCGCTCGGTCGCGAGCGGTTCAACGGCGGCCATCGCGGTCCTCGCCCCACGCATAGACCGTCACGTCGGCCGACGACGCCTCGTCCACTCTGCGCATGTGCGATTGCACCCACGCAATGTCCTCCGAAAAATCCGCCCACGGCGCGCCCTTATAGTTCCGCTCGAAGCGCCACCATTCCGCAATGAAGAAGCCCCGCGGATGCGCCGCAACAAACGCCGCCAACTCCGTCACGCCCGCCAGACCCGGCAGCCCCGACTCCACCGCCTCCCAGGGCACGGCCCGCGACGGATACCACTCGTCAACGCGCCCCGCGTAATACTGCACCGGCAGATACGAAGTCGTGATGATCGCCGCGTCGTCTGCAAGCGCATGCGCCTTCACCCACGCGCACGGCCCGCGCCAATCCGGATGCTGCGTCGCCAGCGTCGTGTGCGCGCCGCGCGCCGCCTCCACCGAGTCGTCCGCAAGCCGCACAGCAGACCATCCCAACCGCAGAAGAAACACCGCAGCGCCGGCAGCAGCCAGCTTCCGCGCCCACCCCGGCTTCGGCCGCGCCAGCCACGCGCACAGCACAACGAGTCCGTAGGCCCACGCGGCGACATAGAATGGGTACGCAAAAAACATGAAGCGCGGCCAGCGGTATCCGATCAGAAACGTAAGCACACACATCGGCCCCCAGAACCCCAGCGCCGCGTACACGCCACGCGCGCGCTCGCGCCACACCAGCGCCACGCTCCCCGCGATCGCCAGAAGAAAAAATCCGGAGCCCAGATTCAGCCAAAGCCAGTAGAAGTAGTACCAGCGATGTTGCCGTTCCACAAACGCCAGCACGCCGCCCAGACCGCCATTCTCAATCACGGTCTTTCGATCCACGGTGTTCATCAGCGTCTGCATCAGACCAATTCCGCCAATCCCCAATATGCCGATCCCCGCCACCGCCCACACCCAGCGCGAATTCCATCGGCGCGCCCCCGCCGCGCGGGCCACCGCGTACGCGCCGGGCGCCGCCAGAAAAATGATCGCGTGATACGAAGTGAGCACGCCCAGAAAAAACGTGACCGCCGCGCCGATTCCCGGCACGACTGCCGCGCGAGGCGATTTCGCTTCCGCCAAACGCCAGAACGCACCGATGTGTAGCAAGTACAGCGATTGGTGCAGTGTGTAGAACCGCGCCTGCCGCGCCCACGCGACATTCCACGGCGAAATCGCCATGCCGATCGCCGCGACGATCGCCGCCTTCCGCCCAACGAGCGGCCGCAATACCCAAAACGTCAGCACCACGTTCACCGCCGAGAACACCACGCTCGGCGCGCGAACCGCAGCCTCGTCCACGCCGAACAGGCGAATAGCGACCGCCAGGAAAAGATGAAAAACGGTGCCGTTGTAATACGGCTCGCCGCTCGGCAGCGCCGCACGCCCAGTCTCGGCGATGCTCCGCGCAACGCTCACATGCACGAGCTCGTCGTGCCACAGGCTCGGCCCGCCCAGATGCGCCGCGCCCAGGGCCAGCGCCGCGATCGCCGCCGCGCCCACCCACCCCGCATCCACCCACGCCCCGCGCGCCGCCGGACGCGCGAAATTCTGCAGCCCGTCCCCCAATTGCCGCCCCCCTCATGCCCGGCTATAATCGCACGCCATGAGGGACTCCGCAACCAACCCGCTCCGCCGCGCCGCGCTCGCCTCACTGCTCGCGCTCGCCATGCCCGCGTGCCAAGTCGCGCCCGGCGCCGGCCGCGTCGGCGGCTGGGACTTCGCCCAAAAGGACAAGCCGGAACTCTGGGGCGCCTACCAGTCACAAGGCGTCTACGAACTCCAACGAGACGTTTTTCTATTCGACGTGCCCGACCGCACCAATGGCCCCGCGCTAGTGCCCGGCATGGGATCGGCGGTCCCGCCGGGGACCCTCCGCGGCCCGACCGGCATCGATGAGTATCGTTCGGATCCCAAGCGCTGGCTCCGCGTGACGGGAATCGTGCCAGCCGGCACGCGCCTGCGCGCGGAGACGCTACGCGGCAAGGGAAACCTACGCGACCCGCAGGCCACGATTCACTACGTGCGCGGCCGCCTGCTCGACAGCGAATTCCGCGGGCGTCTCGTCGATCTGCAAACGCTCAGCATCTACACCGCCGACGCCGACCCCAAGTCTCACCACGCCACCCTC
>JBCLBO010000165.1:0-2153 GCA_038916785.1 Candidatus Hydrogenedentales bacterium
TCCGACGGCCGACGACGCGTGGAAGTCTCCGGTCACGTGTTTGAAGAAACCGGTAGACAGTGACCGTCCTGCCTTGTGCTCCCAAAGCTGAAGGACGTTCTCATAGTTCTCGTCGCGCGTGCTGTCGCCGTCAGCATTGCAGAGGACAAAATCCACTTCAGAGAGGTCCAGTCCTTCGCCCGCCAAGACATTCGCGATGTGCTCGATATCAAATAGCGGATCAACGGCAGCTTCGCTCGAAGGAAACGATTCTATGTAAGACGTGCTTATGCGAGGACAGTGCGAACCATCGGCTTGATCCAGTCGTCCTAGAACCAAGGCGGCGGATCCCTCGCCTGGCAGAGTGCCTCGAACTCGATAGGCGGTCGTGCCGAAGGGATCGAGCGCTTCGTCGTTGTCTCGGTATATCCTCAATCCGCGATTCGCGCCAATCATGTAGCCGTTGAGTTCATCGACCCCGCAGACAAGTACCTTGTCGGCGCGGCCAACCTCGATCAGGTGGACGCCTTGCCATAAAGCGGATTCAAACGAGCACGGCCCGTTCAGGAAGGTGTGATTTTCGCCGGTACAGCCGAGCTGGATCGCCAACTGTCCGCCGATCGCATTGTGAACGGAGTTCACGAAGGCGGCAGGCTTCGGCTGTTCCTCGTCGAGCGCGATCATGTTCTCCAAGAAGGCATATGTATTTCCCAATTCACCGAGCCCGGTACCGACGCAGATGGCAATGTCCGCCCGCGATGATTCGTCAATACTGGCTTCGGAGAGCGCGGTGTGGCTCGCTGCGAGTGCCATCTGCTGGGCGCGTCCCAAGCGCCGGATTGACCTAGGCGGAACAATCCCCGTGGCGGGATTTCGCGCGCAGGCGTAGGCCAAACACGGCTTGCCCAAGTTCGCTGGCAGCGAATATGGTGTCGGGTGCGGTTCGGGCAGGACCAAGCCTGTACCGAGTACCCGCACTTGAGATCCGCTCAGAGTGTTCATCGTGATTCGACGATCCGCCGTCTAGTTCCGTTGTTGAAAGACGAGCACGCAGTTGTTCCCCGAAAAACCGATCGAGTTGCTCATGACCGTCCGCAACGACCTGGATACGGGCTCCTTCAGCGGTCTAATGGGCAACGTGGGGTCATATTCCTCCAAGCCAACGTTCGCCGGCGCGACGCCGTGATGCATCGCTAAGATGCTGATGATGGCTTCGATGGCGCCGGCGGCAGCCAGGGCATGGCCGTGATACCCCTTCGTCGACGACACGGGCGGCAACTCCGTTCCGAAGAGAGAACGCAGCGCGGCGGATTCCGCGGAGTCGTTCTCGATGGTCCCGGTGCCGTGGGCGTTGACATAGTCGATGGCTCCAGCATCCAACCCCGCATCGGCCAGCGCGCGTCGCATCGCCTTTAAAACGCCGGCGCCGTCGGGTGCCGGAGCGGTCGCATGGTAGCCATCACAGCTGGATCCCGCGCCCGCCAATCTGGCCCAGACGCGCGCTCCGCGGGCCGCCGCATGCTCGGCGCGCTCGAGCACCAGAATCGCCGCGCCTTCGCCGAGCGTCATGCCGCGCCGATTTCGGTCGAAGGGCCGGCAAGCGGCGGGATCGCAGATTTTCAGGGATTGAAATCCGTTGACGGTCAGTCGCGTGAGCGAATCGACCCCTCCGGCGAACACGATATCGGCCAGGCCGCGATAAATGAAGTCCCGCGCGGTGGATATCGCCGAGGCGGCGGAGGCACACGCGGTGGAGACATTCGTCCGCGGCCCTCGAAGTCCGAATCGGTGGGCAACGGTCGTTCCGGTCGTGTCGCATTCGTGGAATCGCATCAGATCAAACACCGGCGAGCCGGATTTTAGAAGTGTGTGCAGATACCTCTCGGTCGTGCTGAGCCCGCCGGTTGTAACTCCGAGCACCAAGCCGGCGCGCGCGAGGCCGTCATGCGCTGCGGAGTCCAGACCGGCGTCGAAGATGGCGTCGCGCATGGCGATCATCGCGAGGTGATCAGAACGGGATCCTTCGTGCAATCCGCTGCGCTCGGCTGGATCGCCGGGAACCTCTCCAACGGGCCAGCCGGTGAAGCGAGGGGAATCCAAGCAACTCAGCGGCCGCAGGCCGCGGCGCGCGTTCACGATCGATTCCCAGGTGCTGTCGAGCGACCAACCCAGTG
>JBCLBO010000166.1:0-2147 GCA_038916785.1 Candidatus Hydrogenedentales bacterium
GTCTGGGCTAAACAGCTAGGTGGGACGTTCGACGACGTCGGCCGTTCCATCGAGGTGGACGCTTCGGGCAACGTCTACACCACTGGGGTGTTCGTTGGCCCGGCGGATTTCGACCCCGGCGCGGGTACGGCCAACCTGACCTCGGTGGAGTATGACATCTTCGTCTCGAAACTGAATTCAAGCGGCGCGTTCGTCTGGGCTAAACGGCTAGGTGGGACGTCCAACGACTGGGGCATTTCCATCGAGGTGGACGCTTCGGGCAACGTCTACACCACTGGGCGCTTCGATGGCACGGCGGATTTCGACCCCGGCGCGGGTACGGCCAACCTGAGCTCGGCGGGGGACCAAGACATCTTTGTGTCCAAATTGAATTCAAGCGGCGCGTTCGTCTGGGCTAAACGGCTAGGTGGGACGGACATCGACTCGGGCAATTCCATCGCGCTGGACGCTTCGGGCAACGTCTACACCACTGGGGGATTCCAGGGCACGGCGGATTTCAACCCCGGCGCGGGTACGGCCAACCTGACCTCGGCGGGGGCCCTGGACGTCTTCATCTCGAAACTGGATTCAAGCGGCGCCTTCGTCTGGGCTAAACAGCTAGGTGGGACGACGTCCCAGGATGGTGGCTTATCCATCGCGGTGGACACTTCGGGCAACGTCTACACCACTGGGTACTTCAATGGCACGGCGGATTTCGACCCCGGCGCGGGTACGGCCAACCTGAGCTCGGCAGGAGGGAGCATCGACGTCTTTGTGTCCAAATTGGGCGGACCGGATACGGACCAGGACCTGATCGTCGATGCGTTCGAGACGGATACGGGGACCTTTGTGAGCGCGACGGACACGGGCACGGACCCGAACGACCCCGACTCGGACGATGACGGCGTGATCGACGGGACCGAGGTGCAGATGAACACTGACCCGAACGACCCGCTGAGTTTTCCGAGCCTGCCGGTGAGCGCGGCGTGGCTGCTGACGACGATTGTGGGTGTCGCGGTCGCGTCTGCGGGGATGGTGATTTGGCGGCGGAAGCGCGACGCCTGATTTGCCGGGATACAGTTCTGATTTCCATCGCGCCGCGATCGCTTTGTTCTGCATTCCCGCGGCCGCCCGCAAAACGATCTTGGCGCGCTGCACCACACGCGCAGCCGTCCTGCGGCCACGAGACCATTGCTCGAGTGTGGCCCGCTCCTCTTCGCTCAATTCGATCCGGCACGCGCGTCTCATGGGAAACATCCTCCGTCGATACTAGAGGAATCCCCGTACAACTTAATAAGTTGTCTTATTTATAAAGCACTACACTAGGATTCCTCGGACAATTCTGCGTCGGCGTCTACAGACACGACCCTACTGCCTTCGCCTCTAGCATGGTCTTGAGACTCGTTCTCGGTCGCTCTTTTGTCAACAATTTCCCCCTTGTTCCGGTACGCGAATTCATATGGTAAGTGCAACACACTGTCGTAGGAGGGAGAGGGCGAGCTGTCCACCTATCCACCGCTTGGAATGGAATTGCCTTGCGCAGCTCCAGTAGTCGTAGTAGCGGTGGGTAGGTGGGCAGGTCGCCCGGCGGCAAAAGGGGAAGCCATCGTGTGGCGCGCCGGTAGGATGCGGTTCGTGCAGACCAAATCCAACCCAAGGAGGCCACACGATGACCTATCGCCATCTTAACCCAACGGAGCGCATCATGATAGCCAACAAGCGCGAGCGCGGAGAGTCCTGCCGCACCATCGCGCGCGATCTCGGAAGGCACCCCGCCACCATCGGGCGCGAACTGCGCCGCAACCGCGAGCCGGACCACTCCTATGCGCCGCACCTGGCCAACTGGCACGCCACTGAGCGCCGCCGCTGGTGCCGGCCAACGTTCAAACGCAGCGACGCTGCGCTGATGCACTACGTCGAAGAAGGCCTGCGCAGGGCCTGGTCTCCCCAACAGATCGCCGAGCGCCTGCGCCGGCACCGGCAGCCCGGCGACCCCGCCCAATCCATCTCCCACCAGACCATCTACCACCACATCCGCGCCAACAAACACGCCGGTGGAACCCTCTTTAGCCATCTGCGCCACAGCCAACGAAAATACAACAAACGCTACGCACCCTGTCCCGCGCGAGGCCGCATCAAAGACCGCGTCGGCATCGAGCAGCGCCCGC
>JBCLBO010000167.1:0-2134 GCA_038916785.1 Candidatus Hydrogenedentales bacterium
CGGTGCAGCGGGAACTGCGTTTCCCCAAGCGCAGGCGGGTGTAAGCGACGAGCGCCAACTCGACGTTACATACGCCGATCTGTGGGAGCGCGGCGAATACCGGGCGGCGCTGGCGAAGGTGAACGATCTCCTCGAATCGTCCACGCCGCCGGCCCCTGGCCAGGGGCGGATCAATTCCAATCAGTTGCTCTACGATCGCGCACAATTGCGATTCGCTACCGGCTTGGTGGACGAGGCGATCGAGGACATGCAGGAAGTGGCGAACCGTCAGCCGCAGCCGGCGTACAGCCTGGACCTCGCGCTGATGTACCAGTATCGCGGCGCGCCGCTGCTCTACGATCAGTGGATGCAGCGGGCGACGGGCCAGACCCGATCGCGCGATTGGTACTACCGGCGCCGCAGCGAAAATATCGCCGCCGTCGGGCGCATCGCCGAGCTCATGGGCACGAACCCGAAAACAGTGCTCTCCGGGCACTTCGGCCAGGCCAATCAGGTGTTCCCGGATCTCGGCGCGGTGGTGGATGTGGCCGCGGGCGATCTGGCGTTTCGCAGCCAGGGTTTCGACATCGCGGAGGACCATTACCTCAAGGCGCTGGAGAAAGAGCCCGATCAGCAGGAGGCGCTGGCGGGGCTGATCGAAACCTACGTGCGCTCGAATGACCAGCGCGCCGAGGGGGCCATCGCGCGGCTGACGGCGATCAATCCAAACCATCCGCGGCTCGACGCCGTGCATGTCGAGAAGCTGCTCCAAGGCAACGAGCCCGGCAAGGCCCTGGAGACGATCGAAAAGCAGCTTGCCATCAATCCAGTGAGCCACCGGTTCCGCTCTCTGAAGGCCTCGGCGCTCTTCTTGAAGAACGATCTCGACGGCATGAATGCCCTCATCGAGGACGTGCTCGAGTACAACCCCATCCGCTCGGAGATATACCGCACCGTCGGCCGGGTCGCTTCGCGGCAGTATCGCTTCAAAGAGGGCGTCGAGTTCCAGAGAAAGGCGCTCGAACTCGACCCGAAAGACTACGAAGCGCGGGCGTTGTATACGCTTGATCTGATGCGCCTCGGGCGCGAGATGGAAGGCAAGGCCGAGCTCGAGGTGGCCTTCGCGGCCGACCCCTACAACGTGATGCTGTACAACATGCTGCAACTGATGGGCACGCTCGAGACCTTCGCGACGATCGAGCGGGGCGACTTCGTGTTGCGGCTGCCGAAAAATGAGGCGCCGGTGATGGCCGAGGCGGCGCTCGATATGCTCGACGAGGGAATTGCCCTGCTGGAAAAGAAGTACCAGGTCGCGCTGGAGAAACCGATCCTCGTCGAGATGTTCGACAACCACGACGACTTCATGGTGCGCTCGGTGGGCCTGGCGGGCAACGCCGGCTACCTCGGCATCTGCTTCGGCCAATTGGTGACGATGGACACGCCGAGCGTGCGTCCGAAAGGATCGAGCAACTGGCGCGCGGTGTTGTGGCATGAATTCGCGCACGTGATCACGCTGCAAAAAACGAAGAGCCGCATACCGCGCTGGCTCTCGGAGGGCATCTCGGTCTACGAGGAGGAACAGCGCAGCGAGGCCTGGCACAACCGCCTCGACCCGCAGTACCTGCCCATCCTCAAGCAGGACGGTATCCCCGGCCTACAATCGATCGACGGTTTCTTCACGCACCCAAAATCGCCGATGCATCTGATGTACGGCTATTTCACCGCGGGCGAGTTCGTCAAGTTGTACACCACGCGCTACGGGTTCCAGGCGCTCGTCGACGCGCTGGCCGCGATCGCTTCGGGATCGACGGCCGAGGACGCGCTGGTCGCCTCGGCGAAGATTCCCTTCGAGAAACTCGATGCGGACTTTCACGATCATCTCGTGGAGCGCTTCAAGGCCTACGATAATTTGCCGCAGCCGCCCGAAGCCAAGAAGGGCCTGATCCAGCAGCTCGCGCAGCTGCTCCTGGGCGGACCCAAGGCCACGCCGGAGCCGGCCGGCCCTCCGCCGCCCTCGCCCTTCACCGACGCGCTCAAGGGCGGAGAGGACGCCGCGTCGCGCGGGGACTTCGCGGCGGCGGAGACCGACTGCAACTCGGCCTACGACCTTTTCCCCGCTTACGACGCCGCGAATGCGCCGCTGCGGCGCCTCGCA
>JBCLBO010000168.1:0-2114 GCA_038916785.1 Candidatus Hydrogenedentales bacterium
ATACACGCAGGATGTAGACCCGCAGGATTCGGATTCGGACAACGACGGCCTGAACGACGGCGCCGAGGTCCATACTTGGGGGACGGACCCGACCCTCGAGGATACGGATGGCGATCTGTTCACGGACGGATTCGAAGTGGCCAATGGTTCGAGTCCGACCAACCCGAACAGCACGCCGTATCCGGCGGCCTTGTTCCGCGTGCGCGAGGAGGTCACCCCGGGCGTCTTTGTGCCGGTTCACAACGTGTTGATCACGCTGCGCAGTTTGATTTCTGGAACCTACGGCCTTCAGTCGATCCGGGCGGTGGAATTGCCGGACGACGGCGGGGGCGAGTCAAAGTACCAGACGCCCAGTATGACTCAGGGCACATACGTGGCCACGGCGGTGGCGGAGGGATATCTGCCCGTCACGCTGGCGTCCATCACGACGAGCACACTGACGATGGCGCTCATCGATATCGCTCTGGTCAAGGACACGGATCTTCTCAGGCCGAATATCCTGCATGTGAGAATCACGCGCGACGGCACTGAAAACCATATTCTGTTGGATCCGAGTTTTATTGAAGTCTGGAAGGACGGTGCTCTGGTAACGGGCATCGGAAGGGGATTCAAAGGCAGTACGATCGAACTGACCGGCGTCCCAGTGGGCGTGCTCACCCTGATAGTGACGGCGGGGGGCGACTACACGATTGACAACGACAACAATGCCAATACACCCATAACCACCACCGTGGGCACCGGGTTTGATCAGCTGGTGGAACTGACGGCGTACTCGCCTGGCAGCCGGACGCTCGATAGCTTGATCGGCGGCACCATCAAGAACAGCCAGACCGGGCTGGGCACTCCGGGGTCCTTCGTCATCCACGAGAGGACCGCCGGCGCCACGAATTACCGGACTGTCGCGATAGCCGGGAGCAACGGCGTATTCAGCCTTTACGCACCGTCCGGTACGGCGAAATTCTGGATTATCAGCGCGAACGGAGCGATCGCGAGCGCGCCGATCACCCACACGGTGACAGACGGCACGTATAACGCCGGGGACTTGTCCGTCGAACTGAGCCCCGGGGACCAGGACGGCGATGGTCTCCCGAACGAATGGGAAATGGCCGATTTTGGAAACTCGAACGACGCTCGCGACGCGATCAACTACCCCACCGGCATCTGTTCAACCTGCCTGAAGGGACCGCTCTCCGACGCGGACAGCGACGGACTGGCAAACCTGGGTGAATATTTCCTTCATCTCGATCCAAACGATGCTGACAGCGACAACGACGGTCTCACGGACGGACAGGAGATGGCGGTCGTCGGCATGGATCCCCTCGTCAACCAAGGCGTGCCACCGCCAAAGTCCTCGGAAATCTGGGTGGCCTTCGGCGCCAACCAGGCGGTGAAGATCGGCGGCGTCATGACGCCGTATCCGACGCTCGCCGCGGGCTTGGGCCGCGTCGGCGTTGGAGGCACGCTGTGGATCAAAGGCGACGTGCTGGCGCCGCTATCCACGCAATCCACCGAGAAGCCGTTTTTGATAAACAATGCGGTGACGTTAAAGGCCAAGCGGGGCACCGTCCAGATCGGCGTGCCCTAAACCCGATGCGGAGCCCGGAGCAAACGCGAATGCAGCCTCGGCGTTCCCGGCCGATCCCGCCGGCGCTCGCGCGCGCCGCGGTGATCGCGGCCGTCCGTTTGGGTGGACTTCGCCTACACGGGCGTCGAGATCGGCACACTCGCGCAGCCCTTCAACACCCTGGCCGAGGCCGTGAGCGCCGCGGTCCCGGGCGACGAAATCCAGATCAAGGGTAATACGGCCGTGCCGTTCACGTTCGAGATCGGCACGATCTCGAAGGCGTTGTTCATCAGTGCAGCCAACGGCACCGTGCGCGTCGGCGGGGACTTTTCAGCGCGGAGCGTGAGCGGCGGAGCGGGTGCGGAGACGACCCAAGGCACCACCGGCTTCGTCTCGCGAAGCCGGAGCCGCTGACGCCTGGCGGCTATCCTGCTCGCTATCGCGGCTCTGCGACCCCTTGCGGGGTCGCAGAGCCGTCGGCGGGGTGGATGTCTATCGGTCGAATTGTCGTAGGGGCAACCCCCTGTGGTTGCCCAGGATTCGGGCGGCC